>JAZRXI010000029.1:0-26378 GCA_045600145.1 Clostridia bacterium
CAGAGAACTAAAACTACTCAGCTCGGTGTTACATTGTGTAAGGGTATAAGTTTATCAATATCCATCAGAGAACTAAAACAGAAGGCTGTCGATCCTCATGATGATCTCGTATAAGTTTATCAATATCCATCAGAGAACTAAAACGTACGATCTATAACATGTATCCGTCTGATCGTATAAGTTTATCAATATCCATCAGAGAACTAAAACCACTGAATATGAATATCATCAGGTGCAGTAGTATAAGTTTATCAATATCCATCAGAGAACTAAAACACGGTGTCGCATAAGCTCACCCGCTCAAGTATAAGTTTATCAATATCCATCAGAGAACTAAAACCACGAGCACCATCATTCCAATAACCGCCCAGTATAAGTTTATCAATATCCATCAGAGAACTAAAACCACGGTGCGCATCATTCCAATAACCGCCCAGTATAAGTTTATCAATATCCATCAGAGAACTAAAACCTTGTTCGCTTTATCATGATCGTTGGTTAGCGTATAAGTTTATCAATATCCATCAGAGAACTAAAACGTATAGCCGCCGAGTATTTCGCACAACATGTATAAGTTTATCAATATCCATCAGAGAACTAAAACAGAAAGCCGTTGATCCTCATGATGATCTTGTATAAGTTTATCAATATCCATCAGAGAACTAAAACCTTAAAGTCATTATATCACATTATTAAAGAATGTCAATATCTACAGTTCGGTAAAGTCGGCAGGAGTGAGAAAATCCTCGGTTGCGGTTTTCTCACCCACCATTATTATCATTGAGTTGTACTGTCTTTCCGTAACCTGCATCACTCTGACAGAGCCTTTCGACGGAAGATTTGCACAAAGGTGAGAAATATGCTTCCGTGCATCATCATGATTCTGCGTTATTCGCGAATATACGGAAAATTGGAGCATATCATACCCGTCATTAATCAGATATTTTCGGAATTTCGCATAATTCTTTCTGTCTTTTTTTGATGTTACGGGAAGATCAAAAAATACCATTATTCTCATAGAACGGTTAATCATCTGTTTCGTCGTATATATCCCAACGGATGATCTCGGGAAATTTCAGCAGCTTCGGAGATAAATTGTTTATTGCGCTTGTCAAAGAGCTTATGTATCGATCTATTGCATTTCGCATCTTCATTCTTTTGCCGTCCCACAAAACAACGCTGTTGACAAGTGCCGCAAGCTCATTCTTCTGCCGCTTTGTCAGTTCATCAAGCAAGTCCTCTTGATTTTCATATACCCACATATCAACAACAGGGCGCAAAGGCTCCATCATATCATCGGCAAGATTAAACGGATTGGAAACGCTGATATGGTGAATACCCAAAACGCAATTATATCCGTATGCAGTAAGCGTTTTCGCAACAGCAGAGCGAATAATGGCATAACCGTAATTCAGGGCGGCATTTACACTATCGTCGTACATCCTGATAAATTCAAATCCGTACATATCACGAAAGAACATTTTTGCCGCTATTCCCTCACGGTTGCCGGAATCTCCGTCGGTCACTTCATTTGCAAGCTCAAAAAGCCGATTTACACGACCTTGCTCTCCGCCGCAGATCTTAAGCACATCTGCCTGATTTGTAATTTTGGATTTCACCACGGCATCCCACAGCCTGTTTTTTATATCCTCCGGCAGCATAATCTGCTTTTTTATCACATCAAGAGGATGATAATGCGTGTCCTTCGGAAGTATCACCGACATAGGCAGATGCTTTTCGTTGCACACAAGAATATGTGCACCCGCCTCTGTCAGGCGCGTTATTGCCGGAACGGTAAGCGATGTTTGCTGATTGTCTATCACAACAGAATAAAGGTCTTCAATGGGTATTCTGTGTTCTTCTTCTCCGTTTGTCACCGCCATCCAGCCGTCTTTTACGGAGATTCGCTCTCCGTTATATACGGTAACGGTTCTGAACACTTAATCTCACCTCCGAGTTTTCCGAGAATTGAAACATCATATTTCAATATTTTATCCTTTGGTAATATTGAAATAATGTGCGCCGAAGAGTTGTTTTTCTTTTGGAAATTAAATTCGGAGCGCCCAATCGTTTTTACCGACTTGTAAAAACCCTCAAACTTGACAGTGTTATTTCTGTCAACTATCCTTACATAATCCCCTGCAAATAAATACATAATGTGTGAAGCATAATCCTCCGGTCGGCTTTCACTCTTACGGTACAACTTGCCGTTTTTCTTGACTACATCAACGAAACGAATGCCGCAGGTTTTTGTTTCTCCTTTGCCGTTTTTGTAAATCTCCACACAGTAGTATTTGAGCACTCCGAGATTGGTAAAATTACCGTCCCCCTTGTCAACTTTATAAAAATTCGAAAATTTATCTTTTAACGAAACCTTACGAATAACCGTACCGTTCGAAAGTGTGAGAAATCGCAAACCGCTTTCTTTGAGGTAATTTTCAACGGTATATTTTTCATCCTTTCCGTCAAGTATTCCGTGCAACTGTTCAATAAGTCCTCTGTCATCGGTATAAAGTTTATCCAGTTGTTTTCTGGAAAGCGAAGTTACATCCGTGCGCTTTATTTTATATGTTTCACCGTCTATTGTAACAATCCTTACGGGGTTGGAATCGGCAATCGTCCCTTTAAACTTTTTATTCTGTTTATGAGAGGTGATCGGTATGTGAGGCGGTACTATAAAATCACTTTCGCCTTGGTAAAGTCTTTGCACGCCGTCTTCAAACGCTTTTTCATCGCTGTCATTAAACCTTACATCAACTTCATCAAAAAGCCTCGGTACATACGAGGGCACTCTGCCGGTATTTGACAGCATTTTTCTCGTATATTCTCTGTCAAATCCATAGTATTTTTCCATTTTATCAATACATTTTTCAAAATATTCGGTATATTCCGGCGTTATCTTACTCTTATTGTATTTGTATATCGAAATAAGGCGCAGGGCATCTGAGCCGATTTCAATGTATGGCTTTGTTAAATTTGCCGCTATCACTGCATCAAGTGCGTGATTGAGATAGGTTTCACGACATTTTTCCTCTTCACCCCACTTGCTTCCACGGAACCATTCGCGGCGGAATTTTTGCGTTACCGCACCTTTCACCGTCTGCACGTGCTGCTTTTTATTTCCTGCGAATATCAGATATTTTTCAAGTATTCCCGCTATGTATTTTGTAATGTAGCGGGTGTCGTTAATGTTTCTCGATTTCCAATCGGAGAGAAGCTGTTTTGCTTCATCACTGTACAGCGTTTCAAGACGGTAGTATTCGAGTTTCTTTTTGCTTATAGGATTTTCCTTGCGCGAATACATATGATTCACAAAGGCAAGGAACGCTTTACCCTTTTCATCACCGAGGTACATAAGCGGAGTACGTTGCCTTTTTCCTTGATTTTCACTTGTGAAAACAAGTGCCTTGTTATTAAGTGTGTTATCAAGAATCAGCGAATACGGAACGATATGGTCAATCTCATATTCGCGGTTTGCGTTTTCGACCACGGCTTTCAGATCACCGAGAGGTTTGAGTGAATATGCACTTTTTCCTTCTTGTTCCTTAAAGAGCTTATAACGCTCTATCATATGTCCTTTAACATCGGTTTCTTCAATTGACAATAGAGAGGCTATTTCTTTTTTCACCCTATCGTTTTCTTTTTCACTCTTTTTTTGTCTTTCCTGTTCCTCATTGCGCATCTGAACACTCTTTCCGAGTTCGCTTGCAACTTCTACCACAATCTCCGTAGGTGAACCATAAGTTTCGATTATTGCATTAACTATCTTGCGCGTTTCGTTTATTGCCTTGAATACTACCCGATTATTATGCACATCCGAATCGTCAATGTGCGATAACAATAACTTGTACGATTTTTCAATGGGTGCTTTTTCTTCGTGTTTTTTAATGAAATTGCTCTGAAAATTGCCGTAAATATCGCCGGAAAGAAATGCGTGTATGGCATCGCACATATATTTGTAACTGCATGATGCTGTTCCGCTTATCTTTTTGCCGGAAAATGCATTGATGAGTTTGTCATCAATTCCGGCAGCTTTCATTTCCTTTACACGGCGTTTCGGCGTCTGATAGGTGGAAATAAGTTCACCTATTCTATGCAGGAGCGAAGTATTTTCAAGGTCAAGCTGTTCTTCCGAAATAACATCCGACCATTTATATCCCGATTCTTCAATACAATGTTTTGCAAGCGGCAGATATTTTGCGGCTTTGGAAAATGCTTTGTCATCTGTGTTTTCACCCGCAAGCATTTTGTAACCATGAGCTTTAAGTATGTTATTTACGTCTTTTTTTGACAGTGATGCGTTTATAAGGAGTTTGTCAATAAGCTCTACGGCAATGTTTTTATTAAGCTCATATTCGCCGGTTTCGATATTTACAAAACGATACTGCGAAAGCGTATTCGTTACAGCGAATATGTCAGATATTACGGTTCCGCGGAACCCGCGTTTTTCGTCTCGGTAAAAGGGACAAGTTCCCAACGTTTCTATAAAGCCATGATATCTTCTGTCGCTGTCTGTGGGATCACCCGGTCCATCCTCAAAATCTCGCTGATTGAATATTATAGTGATAGTCTGTTCGATATTGCACTCATTCAAGGCAGGATAATACTCGCTCTGTTTATTGAGTATGAGCTTTATCTCTTCTTTTAAAAGATCACGGCGTATGAGCATATATGGAACGTCCCCGCCTGCACGATTGCGGTATTTTACAAAATTTCCATCGTAATATTCAGCAAGCAGATACTCCGACACTGTGCGCTGCCCGCTTGCTAAATACGATTTTTCAAACACATTAGCTGCACTTGCATTCATTCCCGCTTCTTCGTCATCAAGATCAGGCTCGTAAAAGTCACGGTATCCCCGATGATTGCAAGTATGTACAAGGCATTTATATAGCTGTGCGGTGGTTATACGCTCGTTTAGTGCCTTGACTTTCAGCAAATATACATCTTCATCTTTGCATTCTGCCATATCATCGTTGAATGTGTTGCAGATAAGCCCGATATTCCGAAAATGGTTTTTCAGCAGCTTTTTTCGATATGAGCACCTCCGTTCAAGTCTGCGGATTCCTCTGTTTACCCGTCTTCCCTTGCACAGTGATTCACTCGTTTTCGGATTTTCACCCGATTCAAATATTCTTGTTCCGAAATCTTCGATCCTTGCACGGTGTCCCTCTTCTTCTGCAGATATCACGCTCCATCCGACAGAACCGATTCCGATATCAAGTCCTATTCTGTATTTCATGTTTTCCTCCAAAAATATATTGACATTTATTTATTTTTGTGTTATAGTACCTTCAGTTTAGAAGTTTTGATGTGTGAGTTTATCAATATCCATCAGATAATATATTGTAAATGTATAAGTTTATCAATATCCATCAAAGAGTTCTAAGATAAGGCATTTTGCCGTGGGGTATGGTGGTATCCTCTACAATAATCCACCCTTTTGAAGCAACCGCAAGGTTGCTTTTTTGCTTTCTTACCGGTGCATAATGATTATATCACACACACTGTCCAATAAAAAGGACTTTTCACAAATATATTAAATTTTTATGGTTTACCCTTGACATTTACACCTGCCGCAGCCGACTCCATGTGCGCTTTTTTTGATGATACAGGAACGTCTCCCGAAAATTACGATCTTATACTGACGGGTGATCTCGGCAAGCTCGGCAAGGAGCTTATGCTTGATTTGACAAACGAAAAAGGATATGATATTTCAAAGGTATACAACGATTGCGGATGTATGATATTTTACCCCGGGCAAACGGCTCCCATGGGCGCGAGCGGATGCGGATGCGCGGCAACGGTATTCAACGGTGCGGTGCGTACCGATATGGAAAACGGGAAGCTTAAAAATATTCTGCTTGCCGCTACGGGTGCGCTTTTAAGTCCCGTAAGCTCGTTTCAGGGTGAAAACATTCCGGGCATCTCGTATGTTATAAATTTCAGGAGTGTGTGATATGAGGTTTATTATAGCATTTCTTATCGGCGGGCTGATTTGTGTGATAGGTCAGCTTTTGATTGACAAAACACATCTTACGCCTGCACGGATAATGGTCGGATACGTTGTTGCAGGCGTTCTGCTCGGTGGCTTGGGCATATATGATCATCTGATAGATTTTGCCGGAGCAGGTGCAACAGTACCACTTCTCGGCTTCGGAAATTCACTCGCAAAAGGCGTGATGAAAGCGGTCGATGAAAAAGGCGCGCTGGGAATTTTTACAGGTGCGCTCGGCGCTACCGCAGCAGGACTTACTGCGGCAATAGTTTTCGGATATTTGAATGCCCTGCTCTTCAAATCAAGAAGTAAATAATATCTGTTGAACAAATGCCGACACGCCGTCGGCATTTCGTGAAAAGCAAGAAAATTCACTTTCTCAAATCTTACGTTTTTGTCATCGGCATTCGTTGAGATGTTTGCTTTTGCAATAAAATCATTGCGCACGAAAAATTCAAAAAGCTCTTAATTATTGTTTTCGCAGCAGCATTCTTGAATTATTCGGCACACATTAAAAAACATTTTTTATCGCTTGCCAATTTACTTTTGTGTAGCAATTGATATTAAACAGCTCGTCCGGCATCAAACGCAACTTGATTGCATTTGTGCGAATAATATGGTAGTGTATATAAGATTGAATTTCAGCTTTACATCCCCTTTTCGAGCATTTCTTCGACAAAATCGTTCCACAGGTCGTTGTATGCTTTGAGCGAGCTGTATTTTTCTTCGTCCGAAAGTCCGCTGTACATTATCGAATTGATGCCGAGCTGTTTGATATCGGCAATATTTATATTCCATGCGAGTACAGCGGCAAAGAAATCATCTGTGAGCGTTTCATTCTCCATGTACGTCGGATCATCAGAGCATAACGCCATCGGTATGCCTGAACGCAGGTATTCCGTCGCGGGATGATTGCGCATATCACGTGTATATTCAAGCGTTCTGTTGCTTATGGGACACACCTCAAGACATATTTCCGAACGCACATACCGCGCGTGCAGATCGGGATATCTGTACAGATTTAAGCCGTGTCCAACACGCGAAACGCCGAGCAGATATGCGTCAATAAGATTATCGTTCCGTGCGTCAAGACTTTCGCCGCCATGGATGTAGAGCTTCATGTCGGGATACTGCTTTTTGACCTTGAGCAGCATCGGTGCGAATGCGTGAAGCGGCAGACTCGTGTCTTCTTCATTTACAAGATCGAAGCCGATCAAAAAGTTTGTCGGCGTTGCTCCGCTTTCATCCTTGACCGTCTCCTGCACATAGCTCGCGTTCAGAAAACATTTTTTGGTAAATGCTATATCTTCACTGTCTGCCTTAACTCCGGCGCCTATCATCTTGACCGTAAAATACGGGAAATCTTTTTTTACATTATAGTAAGCCCTGCGCACGGCCTTTATGTATTCTTCGCTTTCGTCAAGGCTGTCGGTAAGCATTATATGTATTTCAACGTGCATTATATTGTGTCGACAATAGTATCTGAATGTATGATTATAGTATTTTTCCGCAAAGCCGACATTGCCCGAAAGTACTGCGTGTCTGTTGAAAAGCTCCTCAAAATATGTCCATATTCCCATGCCGGACTTGCGATGTCCAATTGCTGTCCAATTTTCGATCAGCTCATCCACAGAATAAAAATCCATGTGCATCGCATCACAAAATCGCATGTATCCATCAGGAACACTTTCATTTTCCGGCACCGATATGAGGTCAAAAGAGCGTCTGTCTGTATTGATGCAGAACTCGGGGCAGGTCTCAAGCAACGGTATCAGCTCGCACACAGGCAAAAGCGCCATATCGTGCACATGCAGGTCGCCGCCCTTCGGCAGACGCGAGCAGAAGCGGTACAGCCTGCTCCAACGGATGTTCTTATCCTTAAGTGTGGGAACTCCGTAATGTATTGTGCTGCCGCAGTTTTCAATGTATTCACGTTTCAGCTCCGAAAGATATCCGTCAAGCTTGACTTCCTTATCACGCATCACAACGCCCGTCATGTTTGAATTATTTTCAACAATCTCTTGCCTTAACGCTTCATACTCTTGTATATTCAAAAGATTCACCCCGAACATCATTATTATTGAAATGATAGCATATTGTACGGCTTTTGTCAAACTCGCGGACGCTCGCAATGACACGAGAAATATGACATCGAAGGTACCGTCCCCTGCGAGCGAGGCAATGTCCCGACAGCGGTATCAAAAAACATCAAGGCGCCGGCTTGCGCCGACGCCTCCGCTTGTATGTTTATCAGCAACCGCAACCGCTCGGTGCGCCGCAATCGTTGTTACCGCCGCAGCAGCAAAGAAGCAGGATGATGATAATGATCCAGCAGCAATTGCCGTCCTTACCGCATCCGCCGCCGCAACCGCCGCCACAGCCCGAATTTCCGCATCCGCCACAGCAGAAGAGGATTATCAACAGAATAATGAGCCATGTGCAATCGTTGTTACCGCAATCGTTACCGCAAAAGAATTTACCCATAACAGAACTCCTTCATAATATAAGATTTGTAAGCATCCTTACAGTTTTATACTATGAGCCGGAGCAATATGTTGTTACAATTATCTTTTCAGCATTTCGTCAATAAGCGACAGTATCCTTTCCTTTCCGGCACGGGTCTCGGATGAAACAGGTACTATCATTCCGCTTATCATGCCGGTTTGTCGTGAAAGCGCGCTCACCGCCCTTTCGGCTGCAGATGCGCTCAGCTTATCTGCCTTTGTCGCGCCTATCACGAACGGTATATGATAATACTGCAGCCAATTCAACATCGCCTTGTCACCCTCGCCTATCTCATGGCGGATATCAAGCAGAAGTATCACGCCCTTGAGCTGTTCGCTCATACCCAAATATCCTTCCATAAGTGATGCCCAGCGTTCCTTTTCATCATCACTGACACGCGCATAGCCGTACCCCGGAAAATCCATAAGATAAAATTCGCCGTTCACCTTGAACGCATTTATCAGTACCGTTTTTCCCGGCTTCTGTCCCACACGCGAAAGCTTGCCGTTGTTGGCAAGCATGTTTATAAAGCTTGATTTACCTACATTTGATTTGCCCGCAACCGCGATTTCCGGCAAGCCCTTGTCCCGATACTGCTCCGCCAAAGCGAAACCGTAATCGTAGATCGCATTTTTTATCGTCATTTGTTTTCGTCCTTTTTCAGAATATTGTCGAGTACCTCGTCAACGCCGGATACGGGAATATACTCTATCTTTTTCGCCACCTCCGACGGAACGTCCTCGATATCCTTGAAATTGTCCTTCGGTATGATTATCCTGCGTATTCCGCCGCGGTACGCTGCAAGCGATTTTTCTTTCAAGCCGCCTATCGGAAGCACCACTCCGCGCAAGGTTATTTCGCCCGTCATCGCAGTATCGCCGCGCACAGGTATGCCCGTTATAGCCGACACCATCGCCGTGAACATCGTAACGCCCGCACTCGGGCCGTCCTTCGGCGTTGCCCCCTCGGGAATGTGGATGTGGATATCCTTTTTCTTAAAAAACTCCTGTTTGATATCAAGCTTGTCGGCACGCGAACGTATCAGTGACAGCGCGGTACGCGCCGACTCCTTCATGACATCGCCGAGCTGACCCGTCAGTAACAGCTCGCCGTTGCCCTGATATGACGTAACATCTATTTCAAGCGTTTCGCCTCCGATGCTCGTCCACGCAAGTCCCGTCGCCGAGCCAACCTTGTCCTCAAGCAAAATGTCGTCTCTGAAATAGCGTTGCTTTCCCAAATATTCGGTAAGATTGCTTTCATCTATCAAAATCGGCTGTTTGCCGTTGCGCACGAGCTTGCATGCACATTTGCGCATAAGTTCACCTATTCTTCGTTCCAGCGTTCTTACGCCCGCTTCGCGCGTATAGTCGTTTATTATTTTGAGCATTGCCCCGTCATTGACTATTATATCACCATCGTTCATTCCGTTCTCTTTAAGCTGTTTGGGCAACAGATGATCCTGCGCAATATGAAGCTTTTCGACATCGGTATAGCTTGAAAGCTCGATTATTTCCATTCTGTCACGGAGCGGTGCCGGGATGCCTTCAAGCGAATTTGCAGTGGTAATAAACATTACATTGCTCAGGTCATACGGTGCATCAAGGAAATTATCCCTGAACGCGTTGTTCTGCTCCGGATCGAGCACCTCAAGCATTGCACTCGCGGGATCCCCATGGAAATCCGATGCCATTTTGTCTATCTCATCAAACAAGAATACCGGATTGACTGTGCCCGCCTGCTTCATTGAAGAAATTATCCTGCCCGGCATTGCGCCGACATATGTGCGCCTGTGACCACGTATCTCGGATTCATCCTTAAGTCCGCCGAGGCTCATGCGCACGAATTTTCTGTTTACCGCGCTTGCTATGGATTTCGCAATAGAGGTTTTGCCGACCCCCGGAGGTCCGACAAAGCAGAGAACGGGACCGCGCATCGAATTTGAAAGTGCCCGCACTGCAAGATACTCTATTATTCTTTCCTTTACCTTTTCCATGCCGTAATGGTCACGATCAAGAATCATCCTCGCATTGTCAAGGTCAAGATTATCTTCACTCTGCCTTTTCCACGGAAGCTCGATAAGACATTCTATATACGCTCTCAGTATTGAGCTTTCGGGCATTCCCTGCGGCATTTTTTCCATGCGGTGAAGCTCTTTTTCCGCTTTTTTCTTGATATCCGCCGGCATATGACTTCTGCGAATTTTCGAAAGCAGTTCATCATTCAGCGATTCGTCTGAATCTCCGAGCTCATAGTGTATCGCCTTTATCTGCTCATGCAGATAATAGTCGCGCTGTGCCTTGTCCATTTGTGTCTTTACTCTGCCGCGAACGCGCTGTTCGATTCCCGATATCTGATTTTCGTTATTCAAAAAAGCATATAGCTTTTCAAGGCGTTCAAGCGGATCAAACGCCTCAAGAAGCTCCTGCCGCTTCTGCATATCGTCTATGATAGCCGCCGCTATGGTATCGGCAACAAGTCCCGGGACGCGCATATCGCGTACCGCAAGCACAACATCATTCGGGATTTTTCTTCCGTTCTTGCTGAAAACCTCAAATTCGCTTATTACGATGCGCATATGTGCTTCAGCCTCAAGGACATCAAAATCTATGCTTTCTTCTACCGTCGAGACCTCTCCGCAATAGCTTTTACCGTCGTATAAAAAGCTTTCGACATGTCCCCTTTGCAGACCTTGAGCTACGATGCGTATACCATCGCCCGTCATGCGTATGGTTTGCTTGATTCTCGCTATTGTGCCCGTCCTGAAGATATCATCCTCGGTCGGCTCCTTTACGTCGGGATTTTTTTGCGATACAAGCATTACAAGGCAATCGCCCGCCATTGCCTCCTCTATTGCCGAAACCGCGCGCTTGCGCGTCGCTTCGACATTTACCGTCATGTTAGGGAATACTACTACGCCTCTTAAAGGCAATATCATCATTTTCTTTGCTTCCATTACTTCTCCTCTACGTCCTGTTCGCCGTTCTGTCCTTTTCTGCCCCCATTTGCCGGAGCTTGACCATCGCCGCCATTTTCATCTTCCGCGACATCATTCTTTTCTTCTACGCCGTTATTTTCATTTTCCGTGCTGTTATTCTTTTCGTTCCTGCTTCTGCCCTGAAAGACATCATTTCTCCGCTGCATCGCCTTTTCGATAATATCACGGAGCTTATCCTGAATACCGCATTCGGCTTCAAGAATGAAATAGTCGGGAATAATATACATCCATATAAGCATGTTGAATACTACTTCAAGTATTATGCTCAAAGCCGCAACAATTATTGCCGGAACAAGTCCTTGCACAAAAAGCAAGGCGATTCCCTGCATAAGCGTCGGTATTAGAAAGCTTCCCACTATGAACGGTGATATATGCAGCATTTGCCTAAAAACCTTTTTGCGCAATATTTCGCGCGAATATCCGAGCACGAGCATTGCTCTGCTTCTGCCGACAACAGATGTCACCATCATGTAATAAATAAACAGCATCGCCCAGCATGCCAGGAGCATCGCAAGTCCAGCTTCTATCACAAGACTTATGACCGAAGCAATGAGCATTGAGGCGTTCCTCACATGTAAAAACACAGCAGTTGTCATAAGTCCTGACATAACGAGCGACTGAGCCTCGGATAACACCCAATACGCCAGGATATTAAAAAACATTACTCCCGCGATATTTTTGAACGCAAGCTTTGCCGTATCACCCGTTTTGATTTTTCTGTTCTGTACAAGAGATATTCCGAGCGCTATAATGAACGCATCAGCAAATGCTCCGAGCACGAAATTTATTATTTCAAACACCACATCTGCGGCGGTAGTCTTTACTTCAGCCATATCAAAGACTTTCGTTACCGAATCAAAGAAAGTCTGCACGGCAGTCATATCGCCTTCAAAAACGCGTGTAAAATCGACAGTGTCTATCACGTCGTAATTCACTTTCAAGTCACTGTACTGAACATAAAAAGTGTAGCAATTCATTATAAGCACCGGCAATAACACGAGCAATAATACACGTACAAATAAGCCGTTGCTCTTTTTTATCATCGAACGCATATTGCGGAATGAGCCCGCAAGAGTTACGGAATTTTCCATGATATCAAACGCCTCTCTGAAATAAAAGTAAATGCTTTGCTTGTCTGATCACGCAAGCTGCCGATATATACTATATAATACAAAAAATTTCGGATTCTGTAAAGCGTGACGGAAGTTAAAACGCGAATTTTCACAAACATTTCTAAATCCGACAATATTATTTGCATTTTACGGGATATTGTTATATAATAATGGAGAAATCACTTGACAGAGGTATTTATGAAAAAGCTTATAACCTTATTGCTTGTCGCCGTTTTGTTTATCGGATGCGGAACAGAGACCGCTCATGTTGAAAACGTACCGCACGAAATAATGGGCGGTGCAGAGATCACAATTCCCGAAAGCATTTCAAATTTTGCCCGTGCGCTGTTCGAAGCTACTGATATGACCGTTAATCACGTTGTGAATACTAACGTAAAAAAGAAGCCTGCGTTCATATCGTTTGAGCTTTCGAGTGATGTAATGCTCAGTCGTGACGAAAAAGCCGCTTTGCTTGAAGCCTTCAAGGTATACGGCGTTGAAATAACCGAGGGTCTGCGTTCCTCGCTTACCGATATCGACCGCGGAATAACGGTCAGCTTCACTTCGATCGAAAGCACTCAGACAAGTGACTGTGATCTGACTATCCCGGTAAGAATATACTACGGCAAAAATTTTTACACATATTGCTGTGACTTTATAAAAGAAAACGGTAATTATATTTTGTTCCGTTTTGAATATCTTAACCGTACAAGATATCAATATTGATTTTTCCGCATCAAAATTAAACTCCCCGTCAGATATCTCAAGGGGAGCTTGATTTATTTTATGGTTTCGCGATAATATCGAGTTATCTCATAAATATTCTTTTATCGCATCGAACACACGTTCGGCTATTACCTGCATTCCGAGGTCGCCCGGATGTGCGGCAACTCCCGAATGCTCAAACAGACCTTTCGCGGTATATTTATCGTCGCTTCCGAGATCACCGATAAAAATGTACTTATATCCGCGCTCATCCGCGATTTTCTTTATCTTCTCATCGCGTGCGGGAGAGCTCCAGAATGACGATGTCAACACGATATTCGCTTTGCCGCTCTTGTTCATTTTATCAATGAGCATGCAGTATCCGGCTTCAAAGTCATGTACCTCGATATCGGCATTTCGCATATTCTCGACCGCGCGCATGACGATTATATCAGCATCATATTCCATTGCCTCCGCGAAATTATCATCAATGACCTTTTCGTTCCAAAATTCCGTTTCCCACCTTGAAACCTGCGCAACAAGGAAGGATGTCTCCGGCTGTTGCTCCCAAACCTTTTGCATCGTTTTGTGAACATAGTCTTTATCTATCGAGCTTGCCGCCATTCCCCAATTATTAAACCATCCTATTGTCGGGCTCGGCGCATGCCGCGTGATTGAATTTCCCAAAAACAGTATTTTTTTGCCCGTTCCGCCTTTTCCGAAAATACTTTCCTCTCTTGAAAGCTGATTTTGGGATGAAACGGTGTTATCCTCCATTTTTGCCATGGTCATATCTCCTTTTTATCGTTCTGCATTATTCATAGCTTCGCGTGCGATATGTGCGGCAGACGCATCCGGCAGGCACTTAAGCTTATAAAACGGCACTTCACGGAAGAGCTTATCAAGAAGCTCAAGCAGCAATGTCATATTTTCCCTTCCGGCGTTGCGCATCGTCTGCGCGAGCAATAATTTAATGGTCTCCGTATTATCCGTCATGCGTTCGATCGAATTTTTCTGCGCACGTTCAATAAAGCAAATCGCCTTAAGAGGAACCTGAACATTGCTGTTTTTATCGCTCTTACCGCTCCACGGAGTTCCGAACACATAAAATTTACCGTTCAAACGGCGTATTGCCGGCTTATCATCATTGATGATGAACGTATCATCAAAGCACGTACACCAAAAAGCCGTATGTGTTGACTTTCCCACTCCCGAATCGGCAGAAAACATATATGCTTTTCCGTCACTTGATACCGCGGAAGAATGCAAGAGAAATCCGTCATTTTTCATTATTCGTGACGCAAACATTACATTGGAAATAAAATACTCCCAATCATCTATTTCGGCATCGGGGTACTTTTGTCGGTAACGTTCCGTCATTTCCGATGTAACGCGTATTTCAAAATCCGCATTTTCGCAAAAATCCGTTTTATATGGCTCCGCCGCTTTTTTTGTTCTGCCGGAGCATTCCATATTGACCTTGAGACCGGCTATTAAATATGTATCCATCAGAATTTTTTATTCTTTTCCGCCAAATCAATGATGTATTTTCCATAATCGCTCGTCTTTGTTTTTTCACCGAGTGCGCGGAGCTGTTCCGTCGTAATGAAGCCGCGGCGCCATGCTATTTCTTCGATACACGAAATATAGAAGCCCTGCAGTGATTGTACCGCATGCACGTATGACGAAGCGGTAAGCATGCCTTCCGGTGTACCCGTATCGAGCCATGCCATGCCGCGTCCCATAAGAATGACGTTAAGCTCCCTCTTTTCGAGATAAGCATTGTTGACTGAGGTTATTTCTATTTCGCCCCGTGGAGAAGGCTTTACGTTTTTCGCGATTTCTATAACGCGGTTATCATAGAAATACAAGCCCGGTACCGCAAAATTACTTTTCGGATCCGCCGGCTTTTCTTCAATGGATATGACCTTATGATTCTCGTCAAACTCAACTACACCGAACGCTCTCGGGTCGGAAACGGGATATCCGAAAATAGTGGCACCGCTTTCAAGCGCCTTTGCGCGGAACAGAAGCTGTGAAAAATTCTGTCCGTAAAAAACATTGTCACCTAAGATAAGACATACATTATCCTGACCGATGAAGTCTTCACCGATAATAAACGCGTCTGCAAGTCCGCGCGGGGAATCCTGCACCGCATACGATATTTTTATGCCGAGATCACTGCCGTCGCCAAGAAGCTTTTCATACAGTGGCGTATCGTCAGGCGTAGAAATCACAAGTATTTCATCAATGCCCGCAAGCAGAAGTATCGAGAGCGGATAATATATCAGCGGTTTGTCATAAATCGCATGAAGCTGTTTAGATACCACCTTCGTCATTGGATAAAGTCTCGTCCCCTTGCCTCCGGCAAGAATTATTCCTTTTGTTTTTAACATATTCTTTCACCCCATTATTATTTATAGTGCAAGCACTTCGGCATCCGCAAGTTTTTTAACAAACTCATCAATATCGTCCGAAGCCGTGTTTTCGTCTATCTCGTATTCTTCGATTATTCTTTCAAGAAGCTTTTGCTTGTCCGTTCCTTCTTCAAGAAGTCTCCACATGAATGCGCCCGTATCATTCAACGTTATCATTCCGTCAAATTTCGCTTTGATGTCGGTAGATACCACAACATTCATTCCCGCAACATTTCGCAGAACAAATCCGTCTTTTATCCTCATGTCCTTATTCCTTTCAAAAATGAGAAAATATACTTCGTTGTTATTATACAACAATTTAGTTAATCGTGTCAAGAAATACATAAATATGATATAACCGCATTTTTTTCTTGACACATACATCATAATGATGTTATAATCCAATCGGAACAAACAAGTAAAGTGTAATGTTATGTAAAGGATGTGTAAGAAATGAGAAAGGATTATTCCAAGCCGGAGCTTGAAAAATATTTTTTAAGTGATTGCAACGACCAGATTATGACTGACAGTTCTACCACTACTACACCTATACCCGAATATGAGGAAGAGATAGAGGATGACGGCACTCCACAGCCGGTCCCTTCTAATTTTACCTTTTGATTTTACTGACGTTTTTTCCAAAAATCGCCGCGCAGGCGATTTTTTCTTTTTTGGGAATCAGGAATAATGTCCGGTAATATTTCATAAAATATATCACAAATAATCAGAGGTGACTTTTATGAAAAAGAAAATTACCGACAGTATCCTTATTTCACTTCTCGTCACGGCGCTCACCGCCGGGATCGCCATGCTGTTCGTCGATACCAAGAGTGCGTGGTATACTTCGCTCATCAAGCCGTCCATACAGCCTCCGCCGATAGTCTTCATAATCGCGTGGACTGTGATATATCTGTTATACGCCGCATCACTCACGCTTGCGCAGATAAAAAACGCAGAGCCGAAAGCATATGTGTTCTATGCATTGCAGGCAGTGCTGAACATAGCATGGTGTCTGTTCTTCTTCACACTGCACATGATGTACGTCGGCTTTGCGATGATAGTGCTGTATCTCGCCGCAACTTATCTGACAATAAGGCAAGTATATCAATATACAAAAACGGGCGCATTGCTCCTGTTGCCGCAGGCGGCATGGCTGATACTCGCCGCAGTCGTCAACTACATGACGATACTGTTAAACTGAAAAAAATTCGGGAAGCCGCAAAGCTTCCCGATCATTTTATTTTTCTGTTTACGCTCTTTTTGAAAGCACTTCAGCTTCATACTTTTTGATTTCCTCAAACCATGAAGCGTCACCTGCAACACCGCATTCAGCGCAATACTCAGCCCATACATCGCCGAAGGGAAGCGTCTTAACTTCCTCCTGCATAGCCATAAGCTCGGTAAACTGTGCGGTATCCTGAAGCTCGCGGAGCTTTGCATTGGGTGCGCACATCGCCGAAAGCAGAGCCTTCTGCCATGAGCGGATGCCGATAGTCCATGCGGCGATACGGTTGATACTCGCATCAAAATAGTCAAGCGCCATGTAAACTCTGTCAAGCGCATCATTGCGTACTATTTCCTTAGCCATTTCCTTTGTCTCATCGTCAAAGAGAAGCACATGGTCGGAATCCCAACGAACGCCGCGGGTGATGTGAAGTGCGATTTCGGGATAGAAGCAAAGCAATGCGGGGATCTTATCCGAAACGACCTCAGTGGGATGATAATGTCCGTTATCCATAAGCGGGAGACATCCTTCATGAGTTGCCGCGAACGAAAGCGAAAACTCGGCAGAGCCTGCTGTAAACGATTCAACACCGATACCGAACACCTTTGACTCAACACAGGGCTTAACCAGATTGCGGTCAAACGGTTCTGCGAGAATCGCCTCAATGGATTCTTTATATCTCATTCTGGGATTCATACGGTCTGCGGGTATATCCTTGAAGCCGTCACCGGTCCAAATATTCATAACGCAGGGATAACCGGTCTCCTTTGCAAAATACTCCGAAATACGGATGCACGCCTTGCCATGCTCTATCCAGAATTTACGAACATTTTCGTCGGGGCTTGAAAGTGTAAGTCCGTCCTTGACCATCGGATGTGAGAAGAAAGTCGGGTTGAAGTCGATGCCCATGCCTCTTTTCTTTGCAAACTCTACCCACTTTGCAAAATGTTTAGGTTCAAGCTTGTCACGGTCAACAAAGCCGTCCTTATCGAAAATAGCATAGCACGCATGAACGTTTATTTTCTTTTTGCCGGGGCAAAGCGACATAGCCTTGTCCATATCAGCCATAAGCTCTTCGGGAGTTCTTGCTTTGCCGGGATAATTGCCGGTGGTCTGGATGCCGCCTGTAAGAGGTCCGTCATGGTCAAAACCGATAACGTCATCGCCCTGCCAGCAATGTACCGAAAGCGGAATGTTTTTAAGCTTTTTGATTGCCGCATCGGTATCTATTCCCCATGCCGCATAAATTTGTTTTGCAGATTCATAACGTGAATTCATGGTAAATTCTCCTTTTTTATAGATGTTACCATAATTATATAATATGTATCACTTTTTGTAAAGACTTTTTTATTTAACGTGCCTCAATTGAACGGTGTCTCCTTGCCTCTCCATTTCGCAGAGTTATACCACACACCCTATGTGGTGTCGGACTCTCCACGAATCAAATCCCTCAAAAATCCCCATGTTACATTCCACAGGCACGAAGTATTGTCTTGAACAGTAATTCCTCGTATTCAAGTGAATATGGGTTTGCTTTTTTTCTCATAACGATATCGTAAAACTCACTCATCATGCCATCATAGCGATCAAACGACTCGCTGTAAACTTTTTCAGAATGGTCAAACCACGGATTAGTTTCCATTTCGGCTGTCGTAACAGATGCCGCGGTATACAGCATCGACGAAGGCACACCCGGCAAAACATAATGCTTTTCGAGCGGCTTAAGCTCATATGTCGCTTTTTCGGCGCATACAACAAGCTGACGCCGTTCAAAGCCATTCACCTCGGTTGCGCAAGTCTTTACGAACGACGCGCCATCACCATATTCAAGCACCGCAAAGCCGTAATCCTCGGCAGTAACGCCTCCTATTCTTGTTGCGGCGTTGAGTGGGATGACTTTTTCCGGCATGCCCTTGAGCTGTAACACGATGTCGATAAGATGACATCCGAGAAAGAACATCATGCCGCCCTTGAACTGTCCGAGCCACGCACGCTTGTCATCCGGATGCCGTACACTCATCTGCGCCTCAACGCTGTATACCTGTCCGAGCGCACCCGCCTGCGCATCCGTGATAATTTTCCGTATAAGCGGATTGAATCTGTACATATATCCCATTTGCAAATCTGCGCCGCTCTTGTCAAACGCCGAAATCATTTCCGAAAACGCTCTTTCATTCTGTGAGCCCGGTTTGTCAAGATGCACACTTATCCCGCGTTCTGCAAACATTTTCGCCACTTCCGTAGCTGAGCGTTCTTCAGTCTCTATCGCCACCGCGTCGATATCATCGCGTGTAAGCACATCGTCCAGCTTAAGTATATTCGCGCCCTTGTATGCGTCCCATTTCAGCCTGTCCGCCATATTTTCCTCAAAAGGCACAAGTCCCACGACATCGTATCTATCATTAAGCGTGCACATCGAAGTATATGTAGCGTCTGCATGGTCGTGTCCGATACCTATTTGAACCGTTCTCATTTTTCTCACATCTATCACCTCACTGATAATTATAGTATCTTGACACCGTTGCTTCAATATGCTATACTACGTTCAAAGGACACTATTCTACGAATTTTTATCTGTATTTTTCGAGGTATTTTTATGGATAATCAACAATTCTGCGAAAGCTTCGCGTTCAACGAGTATAGAAAACTTGAATATTCGCACGTCAACAACATGCACGGCATCCAACTCAATTACCTTGCAAAAATGAAAAAAGGTCACGCACGACTCATCAGTGCCGACGCCGATATCACCGTAAACGCAGGTGATTTCTTTTTTATTCCGCTTGGATGCCGCTATCAATCATATTGGTACGGTGCCCCCGATATCGTTTTCGATTCCATCGGTTTTGCCTTCTTCCCCGCCGACATCTCAAATATCATGCTTCAAAAGCTTTACCCCGATGAAGATGCCAAAAAACTGTACGCATATCTTGAAAACAGCAAAACCGTAGACGCTCATTCAGTCGCCGTACTGTACGAGATACTTTTCAGACTTCTTCCCCATGCCGAACGCTCCCGGCAAACAAAGGCTGCGCTTTTCCTAAGCACAGCCGTTCAGTATATGCGCAATAATACTGACTTTACGGTCAAGGATGTCGCCTCGGCCTGCAACATGAGCGAATCGACATTCTATGTGTCGTTCAAGCGTGCTTCGGGCATTACGCCGATAACGATGAAACACCGCCTGCAAGCGGAAAAAGCCGTCTCTCTGCTAAAGACTACCGACTACTCCGTCGAAACTATCTGTTCCATGCTGAATTTCTCCTCACCCGCCTACTTCAGAAAGATACTCCGACGCGAATACGGTAAAACTCCGAAGGAGATACGCCGTGATTACGGGATATGATTTTTCGGCACAAGCGAAATTTTTGTATTTACATTAAAAGGGTATCTGTGAAAATGCATGTTGCGTTTTTTTACAGATACCCTTATATTATTTTAATTTATTTTATCATCCTCAAAAACTCGCGGAACAGCTCGATGCCGTCGGAAAGCCCCTCCTGCCGATGCTTCAGTGTTGTCAGCTCGGGATGCCACTGCACTCCGAATATCGGAAGCGTTTTATGTGCTATACCCTCGATCACACCGTCATCGGCACTTCTTGCCGTTACAACGATATCCGGTGCAGGTTGTTTGACTGCCTGGTGGTGATAGCTGTTTACCGAAAACTCATGCCCGTAAAGCTTTTCAATAGTGCTGTCCTTTTCGGCAACGGTTTTATGGAACATGGCTTCCCCCTCTGCCGAATGTTCATCCGCGGTGGTGATATGTTGTTCGAGCGTTCCGCCGAAAAAAACATTTATTATCTGACATCCGCGGCAGATACCGAAAATCGGTCTGTCCTTATACAGCTCAAGCAGTTCAAGCTCACATTCGTCGCGTTGCAGATCTATCCGCCTGCTGCCGCATATTTCTTCGCCGTAATACTTAGGGTGAACATCGTTGCCGCCGCACAGAAGCAGTGCATCGCATCCGCCGTCTTTTTCCGGCAGATAACCGCCCACAGGCACAGCGTCGAAATACTCCAATGCATCAACATAGTTCTGCGATTTACCTTCGCTTGAAGACAGTAATATTTTCAACTATATTCCCTCTTTTATTCCATGTCTGCCGGATAAGTCAAAAACGCTGTTGCTTAAAAGGCTATATCATCAATGCCGCCGCATCGGCTATCTCATCGCCCATAACTGCAAGCGCGTACGGTTTTCCCGCTGACAAACGCGGCTCAATGAAGATATTCTCGCTATTGAATACCTCGACCTCTCCGTTTGCGTGCAAGGCAAGGATATCGACAGGCTCCTTTACATATACCGCACCGACAACACGCGTTCCGTTCGAACCGTTTTTACGCCATTCAAACACCTTATTCCCTTTACGCGCACGCATGCCAAGCTCATAATCTACAGCCAAAGTACGTTTGGCGTAGCCTTTATCGGTAAATGTTACTATTTCGCCCTCGTCGTTTATCTGCTGTGCAAACACTACTTTGTCGGTTTCGTCAAGTGTGATGCCCTTGACTCCCGCCGTAGTTCTGCCGGTGACGCTTATTTCCGACATCTCCATATTCAGGCTCATACCGTTTTGCGTGATGAACAGCACCGACGAATCGGCTTGCTGTAATTCGACGCTCACCAGCGTGTCGCCGTCCTTGAGGTTTATCGAATTGAATTTGCTCTTTTTAACGTTGTATTCACTTGAATCGGTTATTTTTATCATGCCGTTAGCGGTCATAAAGACGATATTCCCCTGCGGAAGCGCTGTCTTATAGCATATGCCGAAAATGACGCGTTCGTTATCGGCAAAATCCGTACAAAGCCTGTTCGGAGCGCATCCCTTATCGCGCCACTTATAATCTGGTATATCCTCGATCTTTAAGTTGTAGCAATAGCCGAGATCGGAGAAAAGCAGGATGTTCATATCCGTCTGTGCCTGTGCGATGAACACAAGCGCATCGTTTGCGTTCTCGGGCTTATCCTTGTTGGAAAGATTGTAGTTTTTGACGCTTGAGCGGCGCAGATAGCTCTGTCTGTCAACAGATATAACGACATCCTCAACGACCTTGAATGATTCCTTTGTTACCTCTTCCTCTTCATGACCGTAAATTATCTGTGTTCTGCGCGCATCCTTATACTTGCGTTTGATGTCAAGAAGGCTTTTCTTTATTACTGCATTGAGCTTTGCCTTGCTTGCAAGGATGCTTTCAAGCTCGGTGATAAGCGCACGCACCTCGGCAAGCTCTTTTTCAAGATTTTCTATTTCAAGCCCCGTCAAGCGCTGGAGACGCATTTCAAGTATCGCGGTAGCCTGCCGTTCCGAAAGCTCGAAGGCTTCGCGCAAACGATCCTTTGCCGTGCGAACATTCGGCGACGTCTTTATTATCTTGATGACCTTGTCGATATTTTTTATCGCTATCATCAAGCCGGAGAGTATTTCTTCCCTTTGGCGAGCCGCTTCAAGGTCGTGGCGCACGCGCTTACGTTCAACCTCTTTCTGATACTCGATATAACATTTCGTCATTTCAAGAAGCCCGAGCTGTTTCGGCTTGCCGTCGGCGATGGCGACCATGTTCACGCCGAAGGTCTTTTGCAGGTTGCTGTATTTATAAAGATATGAAAGTATCTTATTGGTGTCGCCGTCTTTTTTCACCTCAATGACGGCACGCATGCCCTCACGGTCTGATTCATCGCGTATATCGGCGATATTTACAAGCGGTCCTTTCTTTTCGCCGACCATTTTCATGATGGCAACGAGCATTGCCGCCTTGTTGACGCCGTAAGGAACTTCATCTATGACTATCAGCTTTTTGCCGTTTGGCGCATCCTCTATGTGGATTCTTGCGCGCATTATCAGCTTACCGCCGCCGGTAGCATAGGCATCCCGTATCGCCTCGCCGTTGATGATCAACCCGCCCGTCGGGAAATCGGGACCTTTGATGTACTTCATCATCTCATCAAGTGAGATGCGCGGGTTATCTATCTGTGCAACGATGCCGTCGATAGTTTCGGCAAGGTTGTGCGGCGGGATATTCGTCGCAAGTCCGACTGCGATGCCGGTAGAGCCGTTTACAAGCAGGTTAGGAAAACGCCCCGGCAATATGTCAGGTTCTTTTCTTGTATCGTCGAAGTTGAGCGACCACTTGACGGTATCCTTGTCGATATCGCGCAACAGCTCAAGCGCAAGCGGAGCCATACGCGCTTCGGTATAACGGAATGCGGCGGCGGAATCGCCGTCGATAGAGCCGAAGTTGCCGTGACCGTCAACGAGCGGTGCGCGCATCGAAAAGCCCTGTGCAAGATGCACCATCGCGTCATATATCGACGAATCGCCGTGCGGATGGTATTTTGCCATCGTTTCACCGACGATGTTCGCGCTCTTTTTGAAAGGCTTATCGGGAGTGAGCCCCTGTTCATACATAACATAAAGTATGCGACGCTGAACGGGCTTCAAGCCGTCCTCTACTCTCGGGAGCGCGCGTTCAAGGATAACATGCTCCGAATACGGTATCATGGAATTGTGCATGACATCTTCCATGGTCTGCGAAAGTATTATGCTGTTGTCGATTATCTCATCCTTTTTCTTCGGCATCTTACTTCAGTGCCCCCGTTTCATCGGCAAATTTATCCACCTTATTGAAGTTTGCGTTTTCTATTATATATTCGCGCCGTGCATCGACCTTTTCGCTCATAAGCACCGTTACAAGGCGTTCCGCCTCGGTCGCATCCTCTATGCTGACGCGCACGAGCGTTCTGTGTTCGGGGTTGAGCGTCGTGTCCCAAAGCTGTTCGGGATCCATTTCGCCGAGTCCCTTATAACGCTGAATGACATATCCTCTGCCGAGCTTTTCGGCGGCGGCGATACGCTCTTCATCCGAATAGCAGTACACCGTTTCCTTTGTCGAATTTTTTTCAAGCCTGTAAAGCGGCGGAGTACCGATATAAACATGTCCCTCTGTTATGAGCGGCTTCATGTAACGGTAGAAGAACGTAAGCAGAAGTGAACGTATATGGCCGCCGTCCTGATCGGCATCAGCCAATATTATAATTTTGTGGTACTTGAGCTGTGTTATATCGAAATCGTCATCTATGCCCGTGCCGAGCGCGGTGATAAGCGAACAAAATTCCTCGTTTTCAAGCACCTTTTCGATCCTTGTCTTTTCGCAGTTGAGCGGCTTGCCGCGCAGAGGCAAAATAGCCTGAAAACGTCTGTCGCGTCCCTGCTTCGCACTTCCGCCCGCAGAATCGCCCTCAACGATGAACAGCTCGTTCTGTTCAGCCTTTCTGCCCGTACACTGCGAAAGCTTGCCGACAAGCGACATGACATCAAGACTGTTTTTCTTTCTTGCGATATCCTTTGCCTTTTTTGCCGCCTCGCGCACACGCGCCGCGGCTACGGCTTTTTCAAGAATAAGCTTACCGACAGCATCATTTGCGGGATTATCCAGAAACTTTTCAAGCTGTTCGGAAATGACCGTTTCGACGGCGGGACGCGCTTCGACCGAGCCGAGCTTGGCTTTAGTCTGCCCTTCAAACTGAATGTTCTGCATTTTTATCGCAATTATCGCCGTCATTCCCTCGCGGAAATCCTCGCCGTTGAAATTGGCATCCTTCTCCTTAAGCACTTCCGTTCTGCGTGCGTAATCGTTAAGCACCTTCGTTATCGCACTGCGGAAGCCGGTCTCATGTGTACCGCCCTCTTTTGTGGGAATGTTGTTTACGAACGAAACGATGCTTTCGGTATATGAATCTGTATACTGTATCGCCGCTTCGGTGCGGATACCGTTGCATTCGCCCTTGAAAACTATCGGTTCATCGAACATAGCCGTTTTGCCTTCGTTGGAATATTTGACAAAATCCGCTATGCCGCCGGCGAAGCAATAGTGCTTTTCCTGCTCGCAGCCCTCTCGCTTATCTGTAAAATTTATTTTTAAGCCCGCATTGAGGAACGCAAGCTCCTTCAAACGGTGGGCTATCGTATCAAAGTTGAATTTTGCCGTGCCGAACACAAGCGTGTCGGGCTTGAATGTCACGCGCGAGCCTTTTTGCGCGCATGTACCGACCTTTGCAAGCGGCATCTTCGTTGCGCCCGAGATGATATGCTTTTTATCATCCGAATATCTGCGTTCAAATTCGGCGCGGTACGCCTTGTAATCCTTGAATACCTCAACGGTCGTCCATTCCGACAGCGCATTCACCACCGACGCGCCCACACCGTGCAGACCGCCGCTGTACTCATACTGTGAATTATCGAATTTGCCGCCCGCATGGAGCTGAGTGAATATGACCTCTACGCCCGAAATGCCCTTTTGGGGATGGATATCTACCGGCATGCCGCGTCCGTTATCCTCAACGCTTGCGACATTTCCGTCGTACAGTGTCACGGTGACCTCGTCGGCATAGCCGTTTGCCGCCTCATCTATGGCATTATCGACTATCTCCCACAAAAGATGATGCATGCCCTCGGGACCGGTCGTTCCTATATACATTCCGGGACGCATCCTTACCGCATCAAGTCCCTCTAAAATTCTGATATCCTTTGCATTATAAGCCATCTGGATTCTCCGTTTCGGTTATTTGAATATATCTATTTTTTTCTCCTCGCCCTTAAAGAGACGTTTGATATTCGCCCTGTGCATGAATACCATAAGTGCAAGTAAGCCCCAAAGCACTGCTATTTCATATATGTCACCGTGTGCATCAAACAGTGTGTATACTACCGCCGAAAGAAACATCGTCGATATGGATACAACGGAATACACCTTTATGCATGTATTGGCTATCGCGGCAAGCACTATGAAAGCAAACCCTATAACGGGATTCATCACCATAAGCAAGCCGAGTGATGACGAAACGCCCTTGCCGCCCTTAAAGCCCATGAACACGGGAAAATTGTGACCGATGATGGCGGCAACACCGCCGACGAATATCTGCGGTGAGGTAAATCCCTGAAGCCATGAGACGTTTTCAAAGCCCTTGCCTATTATCACACAGCCAAGCACTGCCGCGCCCGCCGCCTTGAGTGCATCGCCGACAAACACGGGTATTGCATATTTCAAGCCGAAATTACGCAAAATGTTCGTAGCCCCCGCGTTTCCGCTTCCGAGCGTGCGTATATCCTTTTGAGCCACAGCCTTCGCCACGATGCCCGAAAACGAAATGCAACCGAGCAAATATCCGACTACAGCCGCAATAATATAACGGACGATTATCATTCTTCCTTCTCCTTTTCACGCAATATCAGCTTTATAGGTGTCCCGTCAAAGCCGAAAGACTCGCGGAACGTATTTTCAAGATACCTTTTGTATGAGAAATGCATCAGCTTCGCATCGTTGACGAACAGTACGAACGTCGGCGGACATACCGCGACCTGCGCGATATATTTTATCTTCAGCCGTCTGCCGTTTTTTGTCGGCGGCTCGTTG
>JAZRXI010000030.1:0-10560 GCA_045600145.1 Clostridia bacterium
CGGATAGCATACCGCCGTTGAGAACGCCATAACGAAGATTACGGCAACGCTCATGCCTACAGCGGTATCAAGTTTTTTAGAAACGCCTAAGAACGGGCAGATGCCCAAGAACTGTGCAAGCACGAAGTTCCCGGTCAGAATACCGGTAAGCAGGATAGAAAGCAACACCGTCATACCTCTTTTTCCTCCTTTTCACACGAACGTGAACAGCATCCGTTCATCGGGCAACCCTTACAGCCGTTAAGCTCTGCCTTGGGCTTGCCCTTCTTTTCGGCAAGCGCGTTGACGCATGCCATTATCATTCCGAACATGAAGAAGCCTCCCGGCGGAAGAATGAATATCAAAAACGGTGTTTCACTGAAATACGGTATCGAGAACTTCAAGCATTCAACATATGATGAAAGGTCGATACCGCCTGTGCCGAGCAATTCGCGCGCGATGCCCATGCAGGAAAGTGCCGCGGTAAAGCCGACACCCATGCCGAGACCGTCCATAAAGCTTGCCGCGACAGGATTTTTGCCGGCGAATGCTTCGGCACGCCCGAGTATTATGCAGTTTACGACGATAAGCGGAAGATATATTCCGAGCTGTGCGTCAAGCCCCGGCAGGAACGCCTTGACCAGCATCTGCACTATTGTTACGAATGAAGCTATAATTACGATGTACGCCGGTATTCTTACCTTTTGCGGTATCACCTTACGCAAAAGCGATATCGCGGTATTCGAGCAGGCAAGCACAAGTGTTGCCGCAAGTCCCATACCTATCGCGCTTGAAAGCGACGTGGTTACGGCAAGCGTCGGGCAAGTACCGAGCACAAGCCGAAGCACGGGATTTTCTTTTATGATACCTTTTGTAAATTCCTGACCTAATGTTCTTTTTTCACTCATTGTGCGCCACCTCCTAAAGAAGCGAATGCATCAAGCGAATCGTTGACGCAGGCGATAACCGCCTTTGAAGTGAAGCTTGCACTTGTCACGCCCGTTATCTCATTTCCGCTTCCATTACTCTTTACCCACGAAAACGGTCCTGTTTTGTTGCTGAACTGTTCAATAAACTCCGGCTTCGAGGCATTCTGTCCGAGTCCGGGCGTTTCATCACTCATGGAAAGTATTACCGAGCGCAAAACCGTACCCGAAGCATCTATTCCCGTCATTACCTTGACATCGCCGCCGTAGCCGCGGTTTACGGATGTGAATACATAGCCTATTACATTGCCGCTTGCGTCGAGGGCATCCGATACAAGCACATCCTTGCCGCTTTCAAGAGTGACCGTTTTTTCGTCCGAAAAGCTTTCGGCATTTTCGAATGCGACCTTTCGGCTTGCCTCTGCATTGGCTATCGCGCTCTGCGCTATTTTATCCTTTGTTACGGCATTGGTCGCCGCCAGCAGTACCGATGAAACAAGGCATATCACAAACAACGCAATGGCAGGCATCAAAATCTCTTTTTTCATTTTTCCGCCCCCTTCTTCTTTCTTGTTCCGAACGGTTTTGCAAGCGTAAGAGTATCAATGTGCGGAACCAAGATGTTCATTAGTATTATCGAATATGAAACGCCCTCCGGGAGCGAACCGAATATCCTTATCAGAGATGTGATAAGTCCGCACCCTATACCGAATATCAGCTTGCCTTTCGGGTTTATGGGAGATGTAGCATAGTCCGTTGCCATAAAGATCGCGCCAAGCAAAAGACCGCCTGAAAGTATTTCATAAAGTGCGAATGTAAGATCCTTTTCCTTTATAAGCATGCATAAGAATACCGTGCCGATAAAGCTGAGAGGAATTATCGGAGATATCACCTTGCGTATCACAAGATAGATGCCGCCGATGATAAGCGCGATCGCACAGGTCTCGCCCATGCTCCCTGCGCGGAAGCCGAGGAGCATATCAAGCACCGTAACGCCCTCAATGCTTCCGTTTTCTGTAAGCGTCGCAAGCGGTGAAGCGCAGGTAACACCGTCGATCTTTGCGTCAGCCCACAGTGTAAAGCCCGGCTTTACCCAAGTGGTCATCGCACCGGCGAAGCAGAGCATGAGGATGATTCTCGCCGTTATCGCAGGGTTGACGAAATTCTGTCCGAGTCCGCCGAAAAACTGCTTTACGACAACTATTGCAACAACACTGCCGAACGCCGCCATCCACAGCGGAAGCGTTACGGGAAGATTGAGCGAGAGGATAAGTCCTGTCACAACGGCACTCAAGTCGCCGAGAGTATTATCGCGTTTCATTATTCTGCGTGCTATGTATTCGAAAAGCACGGCACTTACGATACATGTTGCCGTAAGTGCAAGCACGCGCAGACCGAAGTTCACCGTAGCGGCTATAAGTGCCGGAACAAGTGAGATTATTACGTCAAACATGATGCGTGTAGTAGTCGTTTTACTTTGCACATGCGGCGAAGAGCTTACAAATACCATTATTTTTTATCCTCCCGTATAATTTGCTTGGCAAGGCGCATATACTGCACGAGCGGAATCCCCGACGGACATGAATACGCACAGCATCCGCATTCCATGCACGCCATTGCGTCAAGCTTATTGAGCATCTTTACATTCTTCCCTGCGGCGAATTTCTTGATGAATGTCGGCGTAAGGCTCATCGGACACGCCGAAACACATCTGCCGCAATTTATGCACGCCCTCTCGGGCTTCGAATCGCACTTTTTGAATGCAAGTATTGCATTATTTTGCTTGCACAGCGGCGCATCAAGATTGTATATCGACATTCCCATCATCGGTCCGCCGAAAATTATTTTTTCCGGCTCCTCGTCAAAGCCGCCGCAGTAATCTATTATGTCGCCGAGCCTGATACCTATCGGCACACGCAGGTTTTTCGGCTCTTTTATCGCACTGCCGTCAACCGTTATCGAACGGCTTACAAGCGGCTTACCCGTCTTTAAGTAGCGCGATATGAATGCCGTGGAAGCAATATTCAAAACGATACAGCCGACATCCGACGGCAGTCCGCCTGACGGTACCTTGCGTCCCGTTGCCGAATAAATGAGCATTTTCTCAGCGCCCTGCGGATAGCGGGATTTCAGCGTCATTACCTTGACTTCTTCGGATCTATCGGCAATTTTTGACAAAATCTTTATCGCTTCGGGCTTGTTATCCTCTATTGCGATAACTACGTTCGGAATATCGAGTATATCCTTTAACGTATACACGCCCGAAAGTACATCCCATGAGTTATCTATCGCCTCACGGTAGTCTACAGTTATATAAGGCTCGCATTCCGCGGCATTGATGATAAGCGTGTCTATCTTCTTATCCGGCGGAGTGTTAAGCTTGACGTGTGTCGGAAAGCCCGCGCCGCCCAAGCCTACCACGCCCGATTCGCGTACTGCTTTGATCAATTCTTCTTTATTCGTAACTACGGGAGGTATAAATTCAGCCGGCTCCATTTTACCGTCGGATTCTATCGTCACACCGGTGCATACCGCGCCACTTGCAAGGCGAACATTGCCGACCACTGTGACCGTTCCCGAAATCGTCGCGTGAACGGGTGCACTGACGAACTTATCGGAATCGCCTATCTTCTGCCCGACCTTTACCGTATCGCCAACCTTGACGAGCGGAGTACACGGTGCGCCGATGTTCTGCTGCATTGGAATGACTACGGTCTGCGGCACGGGTATGCGCACTACCGAAAGCTCTTTGGTATTCTTATTGTGCGCAACGCTTATGCCGCCGTGCGACGTAGCAACTGCTGTTAAAATTTCTTCTTTCACTGCTTTTCTCCTTTTATTATTTCATATATCCAATTGGTTTACATTTGACTGTATTTGCGTATATACGGTTTTATCGCCGTAAGTATGAAGCCTGTAAGTGAGCCTGCGATGAGTGAGAATATCAAAAGCACGGGAGCGTAATATATAAGTGCCGGCGTACCGGATATCACAATTGCGGCAATAAGCTGTCCTGCGTTGTGCATCAGAGCGCCTATAATACTTATGCCCGTAAGTGAGAACGGACATTTTTCCCACTTCAGCAGGATTACCGTCACAAGCGTTGAAAGTATCCCGCCCGAGAACGAAAGCAAGAAAGCCGTCGTGCCGCGCGTCAAAAAAGCGAACAGCGATTTTACAAGCGTTATGTACACCGAACCGCCAAGACCGCTTATCATTGCCGCCGCGACCGTTACCACATTGGAAAGTCCGGGCTTCGCCCCCGGTGGCAGAAACGGGATGTCAAAAAGCCCCTCAAGAAACGAAACGGCTATTGCGAGCGCACCAAGCACGCCCCACAGTGCCACATGCTTTGCTTTCATGCCCTTCACCCCGTGATGCCGTCATAATCTTGCGTGCCGCCCGAGAGAACTATAACAACTCTGTTCGGCAGGCACGCGGCAGTCTCACCGCTTTTTGAAAGCTTACCGCTTTTGACGCATTTTTTGTCGCGGCAATCCGAATCTGTGAACATGATCGAGCCGTTTTCCACCTTTATCGACACATTATTCACCGAAAACTCGCAAGGCTCATCCGTTGAAAGCTTTTTATATATCTCACCGTCAACATATATCGTCGCAGAAGAAGCATCTTTTTTCGTAATAAAGCACGCCGCGATAAGCAACAGTAATACGGCAATAAGAATGATGTCACCGCGCTTCATATGTTTTGCTCCCTGACAAAATCAATGTTTCCGCACACGAAGACCTCGCCGTTTGTTTTTATGAATATTCCGCTTGCGCCGTATTCGTCAAGCAGTTTTTCGCCCTTTTCAATTCCCAGAACAAAGCACGCCGTCGAAAGTGCGTCCGAGATTGCACCTCCGCCGGATATGACCGATACCGAAACGAGGTTGTTTTCGGTCGGATAACCCGTCGTGGGGTCAAGAATGTGATGATATTTCTTGCCATTGGCTTCAAAGCAACGTTCGTAGCTTCCCGAAGTAGAAACAAAACCACCGTCAAAAGTAAATGTACCGTAGATTCCGTTTTCAGCAAACGGATCGCGCACGGCTACCTTCCATCCGCCGTGTTTTTTTCCGTAAAACAGCAAGCTGCCGCCAACCGAAATGACCGCTTTCTTTATTTTTGAATTTTGGAGAAATTCATTCGCCTTATCGCATGCGTAGCCTTTCCCAACCGCTCCTAGGTCTATCGCCTGCCCTGTGCCGAGACGCACCGTTCCGCCGTTGACCGAGACGTTTTCATAGCCAACAGTCTTGAGTGCCTCAGCAATTTCCTCCGCTGCGGGAACTCGAGCATCGTCAAAGCCGATATTCCACAGTTTCGTTAAATTGCCCACGGTAAAATCGAACGCGCCGTTTGATTTTTTTGCAACGTCAATACAAATGCTTGTTTGTTCATATATGAATTTATTGTTTGTCGAGCCCGTATCATTCAAGATCATCGCATCCGAGGCGCTTCTGTTGACGCTTGAAGCGGCTTCTATCGCTTCAAAAATATCAAAAAGGGCTGTTGCTTCGGTCTGCGTGCCGTCGTAGAGCTTTACCGTTACAACGGTACCCATTGCTGTCTCCGACATTGAAAACGGGTCACGTTCAAACAAACTCACTGCGAGCACCGCGCAAATCAGCACCGCGGCAAGCAAGCAATAAAAAATCTTATTGCGCATCGTTACTCCTTACAAACGGCTAATTGTTTATTCCATATTATTATATAATATTTTATGTTTTTTTTCAATGTTTTTTTGTTTGAAAATATTGGCGTATTTGAAATTCGTGCAAAAAATTGTCAATGTACTTCGCGGCAGGAACTCACAATTCCCAACCCGCTGCAAATGTAAGCGATGCGGAAAAGAACGCCATGAATGGAGCGGTTCTATTTGCAGAAGCTATGGAATCAACAGAAACGGTGTTTTCTTGAACACAGATGCAAAGAAGAAAACATATACGCACACATCAGTCACGAGCGCAGAATATCAATGGCACATAGCATGTGTAACACCTTCAGATTCGACATCGCCGAAGCACGAAGCATACAAGATCATCACCAAAATAGCTGAAAAATGCCCTCAAGAATCGGAAAAACAAGTAATTGGAGACATGCATTTTAGGTAAAAGATTTTCTGAATAACAGCAGTGCAAAATGGCACTTGCGCAATATGCAATAGACAAAAATCAAATTTTCAAGTTTTAACGCAAAAAATCAGCCGAAACCGCACCTGCCTGACAACTCATTATATCCGTGTGGATTTTTTTGAAGCGCTTATTCTGACGGACATCAACCGCCTGATTGCCTTTACCAATCAGTGCAAGGATGAGCAGGCAGACAACAAAAAGAAAATCGCCGTCTTGTCCGAAGAAATCAAAGGAAATGCGCAAGAAACCGACACGACGGAAATTTTTCTTGATATCGTAGAAAGCACAACACATCCGGGAAAGCTGACGGAGGATGTTATCGACAAAATCGTAGTACACCACCGAAAAGAAGAAAACGTCATTACTACGCAAAAGGTCGAAGTCTACTACAATGTCATCGGAAAGTTTGAGCTGCCGCCGGACTATGACATTCCGACAGTACGAAACGCAGAAGAAGCCAAAGCATTAACCGCCATGCTCGGTATTCCGGCATAAAAAGAAATCGGCGGTTGAAGCAGGACTAAATCCTGTTTCAACCGTCGATATGGTCGGAGTATTCATAACGGACTTGGTGAAAATATAGTAAAAACAATGGTTTACGGCACCGGACATACATATTCAACAATCTTTTAAAAAATATTGCATGATCTCCCCAAAAATAGTATAATATCTTTATGGGCTAATGCTCAAATAATTAAAGGAAAGGATGAAAGTCTATGAGACGCAATTCAAAACTCATTCACCTTTTGTCCAATTGTCTTGCATAGTTGATTTCAATTATCTTGACAACCTGGACATTAGGCGAGATTCCAATACTTGTCTTCTCATTTTTGTCAGTAATAGCAGCATACTTCTATTTTGTCAAAAAGGCAAGTCTTTGGAACATGATGGAATTGATTTTAGCAATCATTGCAATGATTAATGGAACATTGTTTGCATAGTATGCTATGCTCTTTATGATGTTAGTCGATATTTGTAATGAACTGAAAAAATAACATCATAGCTCTTGTTGGTGCTTAAACGCAATTAATACATAAGACCTGTTCCCATGCCGAACACAGAAGTCAAAGATTGCAGTGGCGACGATACTTAATTGGAAGCGATTCGGGAAAATAGTTCAGTGCCAACTCAAGGGGATTGCATAAAGGTAATGAGCTTTTATGCAATCCACTTTTTTTATAAATAGAAAACGCACATTTCTATATAATCCTCTTTTGCGGTACAATGATCTCGCAAAGGAGGAATTTTGCTATGAAAGTAAAAGATGTTGAACGCAGAGTAAAACTGGATGATTTTGAACATCGAGTTTTGATCGCCTGTGTTAATACCGCAAGGACGGTGTTGATCGAGCAAGGAAAACCAACTGAAGATGTGGATGAATTGCTCATCAAAATCATCAATGCACCGTCAAAGAAAGTGAGTGTGAGAGCATGAAAGACGAATTTGTTAAAAGCATCGGAGTATGGGGACAACGACATTATAACTATCTGAAAAGGAACTCGCCAACCGTTATCAATGCCATGCGAATGAAAGGTACGCTGGAACAGTATCTCCTTGATATTGACCGTGATGCCGAAGAAATGTTCACTCAGTTAGTAAAGCAACTTGCCGAACGTAACGGCATTACGGAAGCACTCAAAGCCACCGACCAAATGGAATGGGTGCGGCAAATGAATAACATAGAAAATCGTGCACTCGAAATAGTATCAACCGAACTGATAAATAACTAAAAAACAATGGCATCAGTAAAAGAATATTACTGATGCCATTGTTTCAGTCTGTAGAAAAACCCTAAATCTCAAGCGATGTTTAGGGTTTTGATATTATAAATCTTAAAAAACATACGGCAGAGAGTAAAATCGATAGATATGCGAGTTGTATTCCATCTACGAATTGCAAACTTTTTCAAATTCATGGCAGCAAATTTAAGCCTAACCCAGTTAGTAACTTGGAATAAGCCTCGGTATGGAGTGTAACGCATGGCATGTTTTTCTTTTGCATCCGCAAACACTCGTTCTATTGTTTCTTTTCTTCGGTCATACAGGTCTTTGTATTTTGGGGTGTATCTTATGTCTTCTACCTTATCGAGATAATCATCCCATATATGCATTATTGTTACAGTTTTTTCAAACTTGCTGTTTTCTGTACATTTGTATCTTGACGGACAATCTCGGCAAATGTACGCCTTACTTTTGAATTCTTTGTAACCATCTCTGTTTGTAGTAACATAACTTAACACCTGATTTTCGGGACAGATTACACAATCGAAAAATTCATCATAAATATATTCATACGGTTTGAAAAAGCCTTCTTTGCCCATTGGACGCTTGTACGGTAACACGGGTATTCTTTTGTCATCTAAAATCCTTTTGCTTATCCATGGTGTTTTGTAGCCTGCATCCATAACAACTGCTTTGATTCTCGGATTCTTCTTAACCAATCTTTCATACAATCCATCAAACGCCACACTGTCGTGAACATTATCGGGGTTAACTGTTACATCCATTACATATCCATTCTTATCGCAACCCGTTTGAGCTGTGTACGCAAGACACTTCTTGTGTTCACCTTTATGAAATACCCCGCTCTCGGGATCTGTTACCGATTCGCTTATTGTTTTTTCTTCATGCGATTTTGTATCATCAAAAGGCTTTTTATTATGTTCTTCTCTATCTTCGTTGATTTCTTCCATCAGTTTTTCTTCGTATATTTTTGCCGCTTGAGGAACGGCTTTCTTGACTACTTTTTTAATATTTGCATTTGCCTTGATGTGAGTTCCGTCTATAAACACAGCCTCAGGTGATAAATATCCTGCTTTGGATATTTCGTTCAAAATCCAATAGAATATTTCTTCTATCGTTTCTTCTGCATATCTGTGTTTGAAGTTGTAGCTTATTGTTGAAAAGTGCGGTATTGGCTCATTCATTAAATAGCCCAAAAACCATCTGTACGCTACATTCATTTTGATTTCTTCCGCGGTTCTTCTCAATGAAGGTAATCCGTACAAATGCTGTATAAGTACCATTTTGAATATTATTACCGGATCCACACTTGGTCTGCCGTTATCCGCGCAACACAGATCTTCGACCAAATCATATATGTGTGTAAAATCTATTGCGCTGTCTATTTTCCTTAACAGATGATCATTCGGTACGAATTCTTCTATGTTAAATATTTCCGTCTGATTGCGGTTTTCTTTTTCTTTTACTATCATTTCTATCACCGTATTTATTATACCATAAAAAAACAAAAAAGCCCAGCTTAAACTGGACTTTTTCGACAGACTGAAACAATGGCATCAGTAAAAGAATATTACTGATGCCATTGTTTCCTATTTGCCGGTAATAATCGCAGAAGTTGCAGAACGCATTACATCAAAATACATATTATTCATTTGAAACTCCGTCGGTACTTGCTTCGGAATTTGCGGCTATTTTGTTTTCTGCATTACTTTCATGGGGTTCCTCGATGCTATTACTTTGATTGTTTGTGACATTATCAGCTTTAGTTTTCTCTCTTAGCTTTTTTTTGCTCTTTTTTTCTGTTTTCTTATCCTGTTTTGCTTGAAGTTCTTTTTGCTTTGCATCTGATTTTTCTTTTTCTCTGGCAGCAATTTCTTCAGCTTCTTTTTTGGCTTTTTCAATGGCTTCTTCAAATTTCTTAAACGGGTCATCTGCAATTCGTTTATTAATATAGTTACCTCTTATGTAAGTAAGAGTATCCTCGCCTTTGAGAATAAGATTTAGTAAGCAATCAAATGCTAATGTTAAATCTAATGCTTCCGGAATGGAATCATTGCCGTACTTAATGAAATTATATTTATCAAGAGATTCAATATTGATATAATCACCGTTTTCGGTCGCACACCACTCGGATTTTGCTGAATCTTTTTCTTTTAATAGCCAGAAAAGATAGTCAAACAACACTCTCATTATTATGTTATCAAAATTGTTTACGATGGTATCAGTGATACCTTTTTCAAGTTCAGTATCTTCGGTAAAGTATATAGTGATACCATCTTCGACATTTTTATCAACAATAGGCTGATACAGTCTTATAAGTTCTTCGCCTTTGAAATCTTTATAACTGTCTGTGCTTTTAACTACGCTTCTTGTGATTATATACTGTTTTATATCAGCAAAGAGTGTTTCAAATAATTCGTTGAGCAAAACACTAAGGGTAAATGATAATTTGAACTTATCCTTTTCTGACATAGCAGAAATAGTATCACTGGCAATGTTAATTGACAAAACATTTGTGGATTTATAAGTGCGACGCAATCCTTTTTTCTCTGTGTCCACATTTTTATATCCAAATCCACCGGAGACAAGACTTATTGCATCATTGAATTCATAATATCCTTCAGTGTTAACAACCAAATCTGCTGAGATTATCTTTTTCTTCATAATGCTGTTGCGGACTTTTAACGTTGGAAATTCCTTGTTTATGCCACCATGAACAACATTTGAGATAGTTCTGCATTGACGGTACTTGATATTAGAATTGTTGCTTGAATAA
>JAZRXI010000031.1:0-21662 GCA_045600145.1 Clostridia bacterium
ATCGCGGTACCTGCCCGACGCGGCATTATATCCGTGCCGATGCGGTGCAAACGGTGGTCGAAATGGAACTGCGGCGGGTGGCGTTGTATCTTGCCAATGACGAGGGTCACTTTGCCGAGCTTTTGGCAAGGAAATCCAACCAAGAAACCGAAGCCGAAAAGAAAACCGCCACCGCCGAGCTGACCAAGTCGGAAATGCGCATTGAGATGTTGCCGAAGCTGCTCAAAAAGCTCTATGAGGACAACCTCAGCGGAAAGACGACGGATGACGACTACAACATTCTTTCCCGCGAATACGCGGAGGAACGGGAGCAACTCAAAAAGAAGATCCTCCGTCTGCGCAGCCGCCTTCGAGAAATGGACAACAGCGAAAGCGAGCGGGAGGAGTTCATCCGCGCCATCCGCAAATTCATTCAGATGAAAACGCTGACGAAACCGCTTCTTAATGAGCTGATCGACCACATTGATGTTTACGAAACCGAAGGCAGCGTTAAAAACCGCACGCAGAGGGTGGTCATCTACTACAAGTTTGTCGGCTACCTCGCCGTGCCGGAAAAAACGGATATGCCGAATTATATTGCCGATCTGCGTGAGGGCGTTGCCGTCGAGTATGTGTCGTGTGAGCCGATCCCGGAAGTGACCTACACGCCCGACATTTCGGCAGAGGTGAGAAAAGAGTATGCAGAGCGTGTGATGGCAAGGCACAAAGAAAAAAAGGAGCAAGCGTAATGCTTGCCCCGTACATAAATGGATAAAAAATGAGTGGATATAACCTCAAATCCGTTATATCCACTCGATATGGTTGCGGGGGCGGGACTTGAACCACACGACCTTCGGGTTATGAGCCCGACGAGCTACCAACTGCTCCACCCCGCGATATAGTGCAATCACTTGATTACACGAATATTATACTGCAAAGGCGGTGATTTGTCAACTGTTTATTTTGAAAAAGTGTGTGACAAAAATTTCGTGTCGCCGTGCAATGATTACTCAGTCAAGAAACTGCATTTTAGGAAAAAGCAGAAGCCGTGGTTAAAGCCACGGCTTCTGTTTTATATAAGGGCTATGCCTTGATTCTTGCTGTTAAGCAGCTTCGTTTTCCTTCTTTTTCTTTGCAACTACTACGAGTGCAACAGCTGAAAAAGCTACTGTAGCAATAAGTGCTACGGGAAGGATATCGCCTGTGCCGGATGAACCGTTCTGACCGTATACGGTAGCAACTTCGAAGTTAGCCGCATTTGTGATGGGCGAAGCAAAGAGGATATCGTACTCAGCGCCTGTGCAAGCGATGGTGAACGCAGTGCCCTTTGCAAGAGCTGACTGGTTGTCACCGCTCTTTATATCGAAGCGATAGAAGAACTGCTCAATAGGCATCTCGAAATCCTCACCGCTATAGGTGAATTCTACTTTGCCGTCTTCAACATCCATTTCGAACTCAATGGTCTCGGTCTTGCCGGGCTCGATGAGAACATACTTGTAATCGTGAGGACCTGCCCAAGCCTTGCCTCCGTCAGACTTCGTAACAGTAGCCTGAAGCTCGAAAGCAACCTTGATGTCTTCGCTACCGGTGTTGCTAACCTTGAAGGACTTCTTAAGAACGCCGCCGTTTACATCCTTCTTCGAAACAACGCCTGCCTTGGAGATGATATAAACAGGTGTCTTGCCGTCGGTATCAGCGGTAAGCTTATAGGAGATACCGGTCGGAACCTTAACATCTTCCTGCTTGCCTTCACCGTTGGGGTTCTCAGCGTTGCCGCCGTTGGGAGTTGTAAGCTGGATCTCATCTACGAAGTATGAGAACATTTTCTCCGTGTTGTTATCATATGCCTTGCCGGCAGCCGCACAATCCATACGGAAGATAAGCTCATAAGCATCCTTGAAGCCGCCGTCATACATTATCTTAAGAAGTGCAAGGAAATCTTCGGTAACCTTTACCTTAGAGGTGAACTGCTGCCACTGATCGGTAAGCTCAAGCATAGCGCCTACTGTGATATAGGTGTTAGCCGCAAGATCGCCTACGTTAAGTGCTGCAAGCGGGTTCTTAGCATCGGTGAAGTTGGAGGGCTGAGCGTGCTGCTGTGAGTTAAGAACGAAGTTGAACTTACCGCCTTTGCCTGCTTCAGCCTTAGCCCAATACGTAACGGTGTACTCACCTGCGCCTGCGCCGTTGTAGCCGTTAGCCTCATCCTTGATGATAGCGGGACCAAGATCGAATGCTATTGATCCGTACAAGCTGCCGGGGGTGAACTTGATAGCATGAGCTGTGCCGTTAGCACCGCCTGCAACGTTCTCGATGGAGCAACCGCCTGCGGCAGTCTTGAAGAGACCCCAGTTGGTAGTACCGTTTTCGGCATTACCGTTTGTAACCTTCTTGTATGTGGGCTGATCCTGACCGGGATCTTCCTGCTGACCGGGATCTTCCTGCGGAGCAACATACTGTGAAAGAGTTACAGCCTTAAGCTGAACCTGAAGGTCAGCGATAGCAGACTTATCAGTTACGGAGATATTATCGAATGTCACGCGCATATTCGAGAAGATATTGAAATCCTCGGGACGAACGGTCAAGTGCATCTTGATCTCAGTCCACTGACCTGCTGTAAGCTTAACGCCTGCCTGGCTGTTAGAGCAGTATACGTTCACGGCATCTGTAACCTGGAACGAAGCATCCTTGGTATTGGCAAGACCCAAACGACCTGCATACCAAGTCATCCAAGCCGCTGAAGTTGCGTCTATTTCCGCTTTCGTGGCTGTTGAAAATGCGGGAGCATCCTTGCCGAAGCAATAGATGGTGTTGCGTGCCGCTCTAACGATAGGACGAACAGTAATATCCTTGTTGGGATTTACCTGATAGGTAACTTCGATATCATAGCTTGTTTTACCTTCAACCAAAGCCTTTGCCTGATTAATGATATTGAAGTCGGGAGCTGTCCATGAGCCGGTGAAATTCTTAGCGGTGAAGATGTCGCCCGACTTTTCAACGGTTATACCGTAGCCGCTGAGCGAATCCCATTCCGCAACTTCAACTACGGGGTTTTCGGAAACGTTGATCGACTGTTCTGTTACATCCGTAACAGCGCCGGTCGCCTTTTTGATGAGCTTATCGAACTCTGTACCGGTGTAAGCAACTATTACTTTCTTGTCAGCGTTTGCCGTATCGGTATCGACACGGATACAAACGTCATTCTGAGCTACGGTGTCGATCTTTCCGTCAGCGCCTACCTTGACAACGACAGCAAGAGTTGACTTGCCGCCTGCGGGAATGGTTCTGAAGCTGCCCGCTGGTGTGTCGAACGCAACACTCTTGGTCATCTGACCCCAACCATTCTGAAGGTAAACACCTACCTTTGTGTCGACAGCAGAGGTGTTGTAGACGGTAACATTATACATATGTGTACCTTCGGCAAGCTCATCGGCTGCCCAGCCGCCGTTGCTGCCGTGTACATAGTTAACTGACGGCCACTTGAACTCTCTGCCTGTCACTGTTTCCTGTGCCGCAAATACATGGATCATGGTGAAGCATGAAACAACGAGTGCGAGCGCAAGAACTAAGCTTAATACTTTCTTCATGTGATTCTTTCCTTTCTTTTTCGGATTATATCCGATTTCTATACGCATATATAATACAACATTCAAATGCGTTTGTCAAACTTTTTTAACACTTTTTTTGATTTTTTTTACGGAAATTTGTTCCGCACATGTATTTGCTTTCCTTTTCTTGAAAATAATATTACATTTTTCACAAAAGGCACTATACATTATATATAGACGTTTCGCATTGAACTGCTCTGCAACACGAATGCTCCGTTTTTCTCGATACGCGGATCCGATCCGATAAAATTTATCTGCATTTTGTTTATATATGATAATTTTTGATTGACAAAATTTAATTTTACATATATACTATACCCGTTATTGATCGAGGCGTGGCTCAGTTTGGTAGAGTGCTGCGTTCGGGACGCAGAGGTCGCAGGTTCAAATCCTGTCGCCTCGACCAATTTTTCCCCGCGGGTAATGCCCGTGGGGAAAAAATTTATTATTGCCAAACAACGATCTAACCGTCACTCGTGATGCTCTTGCCATAAAAGTTATTCAAGTATCGCATGGGGCGCAACGTCATTTGCGCTCATCACAACAACACAATGGAAAACGGAAACATTGTATGTTTCTTGTCTTGCCAATACTTTTGTACAAAAAATTCTCCCGTCATATTTATGACGAGAGAATTTATTATAAAATCACAAATGTTTTCTGCCCGTTTTTTCAAAAAAAGCGGGCGGAGAGCCTCATAAGAGTGTTAGGAAGCGAAATCCACGCATCCTACAGCCGGCTCACGTCAAAGCATCGATTTCCTGCTTGAAAACGAGCTCCGGTTTTTCTGCTTTTGTTACCGCATCAGCGGTTATAATACATTTTTCAACGTTCTTAAGTGACGGTATCTCGTACATAATATTCATCATTATACCCTCTATCACCGAACGCAGACCGCGTGCGCCTGTTTTCAGTTCTATTGCCTTGCGGGCTATAGCACGGAGTGCGTCATCAGCAAACTCGAGCTTGACTCCGTCCATTTCAATGAGCGCGATATATTGTTTGGTGAGCGCATTTTTTGGTGTTTTGAGTATTTCGACGAGCATATCCTCATCAAGTCCCTTGAGTGTTACCACCTGTGCAAGTCTGCCGATAAGCTCGGGTATAAGCCCGAATTTTTGCAAATCGTGCGGTGTTACGGACTCAAATACAGTGCCTACATCATCGGTATCGGCAACAGGATTGATTTCCGCGCCGAAACCTATGGCTTTCTTGCCCACTCTGCGCTGAATAATCTTTTCAAGTCCGTCGAACGCGCCGCCGCAAATGAAAAGAATGTTCGTTGTGTCGATTTGAATAAAATCCTGATGCGGATGCTTTCTGCCTCCATTCGGCGGAACATTCGACACCGTCCCCTCAAGGATTTTTAAAAGTGACTGCTGTACACCTTCACCCGAAACATCACGGGTAATCGACGGATTTTCGCTTCTTCTGGCGATTTTGTCTATTTCGTCGATATAGATTATGCCGTGCTCCGCTTTGGCGACATCGTAGTCAGCCGCCTGAATAAGCCGAAGCAAAATATTTTCGACATCGTCGCCGACATAGCCTGCCTCGGTTATCGTAGTGGCATCGGCGATCGCAAACGGCACATCAAGTATTTTCGGAAGTGTCTGGGCAAGATATGTTTTGCCCGTACCCGTAGGGCCTATAAGCAAAATATTGCTCTTTTGGATATCGACCTCCGGCTTTTTGCCGTTGCTCGATGCGTTGATGCGCTTATAATGATTGTAAACGCCTACCGAAAGTGCTATTTTCGCATTATCCTGACCTATTACATATTGATCGAGAATCGCTTTTATCTCTTGCGGTTTTTTCAGCTGAAGCTCACCGTATGCGGTATACTCTCCATGCTCATCCTCAAGTGAATCAAGGCAGTCATGAACGCATTCCTCGCATATATACACATCCGGCGGGCCCGAAACGAACGAAAGCCCCGCCTGTGGTGTGCGTCCGCAAAAAATACATTTGATATTATCCATTTACCGGTCTTACGGTATAAGTATACCGTTCCTTTCCTCAATTACTGATGCTTCGTGAATATAGCATCGACGATGCCGTACTCAAGTGCTTCCTGCGCCGACATATAATGATCTCGTTCGCAGTCTGCTTCAAGCTCCTCAAAGCTCTTTCCGCAGTTTTCGGCAAGCATACGATTAAGCTTATCCTTGCATTTTTTGAGCTGTTCAGCCTGAATAAGTACATCAGTCGTCTGTCCCTTAGCGCCGCCGAGTGCCTGATGAATCATTATTTCGCTGTTAGGAAGCGCTATGCGCTTACCTTTCGCGCCCGAAGACAAAAGTACCGCCGCCATTGATGCCGCCATGCCTATGCACACGGTAGATACCTGCGGCTTGATATATTGCATCGTATCGTATATCGCCATGCCCGCGGTAACAGAGCCGCCCGGACTGTTGATATACAGCATGATATCCTTTTCAGGGTCATCAGCTTCAAGAAACAGGAGTTGTGCGACTATGGCGTTCGCCATTTCGTCTTCTATCTCGCCGCCTAAGAAAATGATTCTGTCCTTAAGCAAGCGCGAATAGATATCATACGATCTTTCGCCTCTGCCATCCTGCTCAACAACATAAGGTATAAGTGGCATATTCCGTCCTCCGTTTTACGCCTGGTCTTTATTTTCGGTGTTTTCGGTGTTTTCAGCTGTACCATCAGCCTTTACGTCGGAAGCTTTTGTTGATTTTTTTCTCTTGGTCGCCTTCTTAGCGGGATTCTTTTCCTTAAGCATCGCGAGTGTCTTGTTCATTACGGCGACCTCTTTGAAATAATCCTTCTGGTCATCAGTAATGTTCTTCTTGAAATCGTCGCCGGCAGTACCGTAGTTTTCGGCATACTTGTCGATTTCGGCGTTGATTTCATCTTCGGTCGCCTCAACATTTTCAGTCTTGATTATCTCAGACAGCGTAAGTCTTATTTTTACGGTTTTCTTTGCACCGTCGCGGTACATATCACGCATCTGATCCATTGTCATTCCGGTATACTTAAGGTAATCTTCAAGCTTGAGTCCCTGATAACTCATGCGCATTTCCATGTCGCGCACCTGCTGATCTATCTGCTGTTCAATCATGCAGTCGGGAATGTCGATCTCAGCGTTGTCGGCGATCGCTTCGACAAGCTTGTTCTCCATTTCGGAATCAGCCTGCTTTTTCTTTGATTCCTCAAGCTTCTTTCTGATATCAGCCTTATATTCGTCCAAAGTATCAAATTCCGAAACATCCTTGGCAAAATCATCGTCAAGCGCGGGAACCTGTTTTTCCTTGATCGAAAGCACCTTTACATCGAACACGGCTTCCTTGCCCTTAAGGTCTTCCGCATGATAGTCGTCGGGGAATTTAACATTGAGTGCCTTTTCCTCACCGATAGCCATGCCTATCATCTGTTCTTCAAAGCCGGGGATAAAACTGCCCGAGCCGATTTCAAGTGTCTGATTCTCAGCCGTGCCGCCATCGAATTTAACGCCGTCAACACTACCGGAATAGTTAAGCCCGACAGTATCACCGTTCTTAACGGGTCTGTCATCAACGTCAACGAAACGCGAAGCGTGATCGAGCGCATGGTTGACTTCATGCTCAACATCCTCATCGGTTACATTATACTCAACAGCATCAAGCTTTATACCTTCATATTTGCCGAGCTTTACTTCAGGCATAAGTGTTACCGTAGCCTTGAACTTGACGATACCGTCATCGGTGACATCCTCAAAGTCGATTTGCGGCTGGTCGACGGGCTGAAGGTCATGCTCCTTAATTGCCTCCTCATATACCGTCGGGAACACATCATTGAACGCATCCTCGAAGAATACCCCCGCACCGTAATACTGCTCAACCATTTTTCTGGGAGCCTTGCCCTTGCGGAAGCCCGGAATAGCGTATCTTGCTCTGTTTTTGATGAATGCCTTTTCGGTAGCGGCATCCATTGCCTCCTTACTGATTTCAAGAGAAATCACTGCCTGGTTCTTTTCATTTTTGACCATTGTACTCATTCTATATTTACCTCCAAAGTAAATTATCATAATAATCGGAAGATATTATATCACATTCGCGATTTTTTCGCAATCATAAAAAAGACATTTTGGCAAAAGTTTTATAAAAAAGTGGTAAATACGAGACATTTTTTGTGAAAGACGTTTGAATTTTACCGATTTTGTGGTACAATAATGCAAAGAATTACAAAATAGGGGGTGTCGAGTCATGCCGATGGACGGTCTTATGATAGGCGCTGTATGTGCAGAGCTGACGGATGCGCTTGCAGGTGCGAGAGTCGATAAGATAAATCAGCCCGAAAAAGATGAGCTCGTTTTTTTCTGCCGCGGAAAAGATGGAAACAAAAAGCTGTTCATCTCCGCAAACGCAAGCTTTGCGCGACTGTGTCTTACCAACGCAAGCAAGCCTAATCCGCTCACACCGCCAACGTTTTGTATGCTTTTGCGCAAGCATTTAAGCGGCGCAAAGATAATTGCCTTTAAGCAACCGTCTAATGAACGCATAGTGTTCATCACCTTTGAAGTTTTGAACGATTTCAATGAGCCGGAGCGCAAGCAGCTCATTGTCGAAATAATGGGCAAATACAGCAATATAATCCTGACAGATGCAAATGGCAGGATACTTGATGCTATACAGAGGGTAAATTCGCTGATGAGCCGCATGCGGCTGATACAACCGGGCTTGACATATGCGTTCCCGCCGTCACAAGGGAAGCTTGACCCGTTCGGTGAAAGTATTCCCAAAATATCTCCCATGCCGCGCCTTATAGCCGACACATTTACGGGAATTTCACGTCAGTCGGCAGAAGAAATAGCGTATCGATGCGGATCACAGCCGTTCGTCCGCGCCTTTGCGGAATTTTTAGAGCCTTATGTTATTCGCCGCTATGAGCCGGTCATCCTGCTTGACGAAAACGGAGCACCCGTAGATTTTTACGCAGTGCGTCAGCAACGCTTTCTGCCGGAATTTTTCAAGCCTTGCGACAGTATTTCGGAAGCGATGGAAATGTATTACGCCATGCGCGACCAAATGCAGCATATCCGCGAGCGTGCGAAAGAGCTTCGTCTGCTTATTGTGAATCTGCTCGAAAAATCTGAGCGTAAGCAGGCGCGTCAGCAAGAGAAGTTGACCGAGTGTGCAGACATGGAGAAATACCGCATATACGGAGAACTGTTGACCGCGAACATATATAAGGTAGCGCGCGGAGCGAAAAGCATCACCGTCCAAAATTATTATGACAATACGAGCTTGGAAATACCGCTTGACAATACGGTTTCGCCGTCGGCGAACGTCCAGAAATATTTCAAGCAGTACAACAAGCTCAAAACCGCGTCGAAGCTCATTGAAGAGCAGATCTCCGAAACGCTTGGTGATATTGAATTTTTGACTGAACAGGCTGAAAATATTGAAAAATGCGAAAGTGATGCCGACATTTCCGATATTCGCCGTGAGCTTGTCGAGGCAGGATACATCAAACCGCAAGCACAGAAGCAAAAGCCTTCCGAAAGCAAGCCGATGCACTTTGTTTCTTCGTCGGGAATTGATATATACGTCGGCAAAAACAATACACAAAACGATAAGCTGACACTTCATTTTGCGCATTCCGATGATTTGTGGCTCCACACAAAGGATATCCACGGCTCGCATGTCATCGTATGCAGTGATTCTCCCGACGACCGCACGGTAGAAGAAGCCGCAATGCTCGCCGCATATTACTCAAAAGCACGTTTATCTTCGAGTGTACCTGTTGACGCAACAAAACGCAAATTCGTCAAAAAGCCTTCCGGTGCGCTGCCGGGCAAGGTGATTTATACTAACCAAACAACATATTACATCACCGTTAACGAGTCCGCCATCCGTGCTATAAAAAAAGTGTGAGCGAAGTTCAGAGAACGCCGTCCCCCTTTTCGCTAAGCGCAATAATACCCAAAAATCGAGAAATTCGGCTTACGCAGATAAAAAACGGTCAATATTTTTACATTAAAACATAAAATTATAAAAAAATACCAAAATAATATTTGCTTTTTTTTGCGTGATGTGTTATTATAACTGTACACAATACTTCTTGCGAGAGTGGGCGAATATCCCACTCTTACTTTTTGAAAGAGGAACAGCTTATGCGTGACGTTGCTTCTGTGGCGCTTAATGCCGCGAACGATATCGTTTCACAGCTCGGTTTCGAGCTTGCCGATGTCGAATATGCCCGAGAGGATGGGCAAATGTGTCTTACATTTTATATATGCTCGCAGGACGGTGTCAATATTGATGATTGCGAGGCTGTTTCGCACGCGATAGAGGATGCGGTAGACGCAGCCGATCCGACGGACGGAAAGCCGTATTGTCTTTGTGTCAGCACATGGGGCGACAGACCGCTCAGACGCGACAGCGACCTCAAACGCTATATCGGCAAGGAGATCGAGCTTAAGCTCAAAAAAGCCGAAAACGGCAAAAAGAAAAAATTTATGGGCATTCTTGAAGCGTTTGATGAGGCCACCGTCACCGTTGTATCGGGCAAAGACGGCAAAATCTGCGCAGAGAAAAATAATATTGAAACTGTCAGACCGTATATCGGCTTCTGACCAAACGGAGGAAAATATGAATTCGGAACTTATAACCGCTATAAAAATGCTTGAGACCGAAAAAGGCATAGATGCCGAAATGCTTTTTGAATCGGTGGAGCTTGCGATGGTATCGGCGTATAAAAAGGTGCGCGATTACGGCGATGCCGCCACTATAGTTGCGCACATGAACAGAGAAACCGGTGAGGTGCGTTGCTATATAGTTAAAACAGTCGTTGAGGATGTTTACGACAATCTGCTTGAGATCTCGCTTGAGGACGCAAGAAAAATCGATCCCGCAGCCGAGATAGACGGAAAGGTCGAGGTGGATGATACGCCCGAGAATTACGGCAGGATCGGTGCACAGACCGCAAGGCAGGTCATCACACAGCGCTTACGTGAAGCCGAAAAAGGCAAGGCGTATAACGAATACGCCGACAAAGAGGGCGAGCTGATGACCGCTACAGTGCAGCGTGAAGAAAACGGTTATATATATGTTGAGCTTGGCAATATGCAGGGCGTAATTCCTCCCAAAGAACAGATAAACGGTGAAAAATACGTTCCCGGCGCACGTCTTAAAGTATATGTTTCCGAAGTAAAAAAGGCGCAGTACGGTGCGGCCGTCACTGTTTCGCGCACACATCCCCAGCTTATCAAGCGTTTATTCGAGCTTGAAGTACCCGAAATCGCAAACGGCACGGTAATAATAAAGTCGATTTCGCGTGATGCAGGCTCAAGAACCAAGATAGCCGTATATTCCGAGGATCCGTCGGTCGATCCGCTCGGCGCGTGTGTAGGGCCTAAGGGCGCACGTGTTTCAAGTATCGTCGGTGAGATCAACGATGAAAAAATAGATATAATCAAGTGGAGCGAGGATCCCGTTACCTATATCGCAAACGCGCTCAGTCCGTCAAAGGTACTGCTCGTAAAGATAGAGGAAACCGAACCGAAGAAAAAGGCTACCGTTATCGTTCCCGATAACCAGCTTTCGCTTGCGATAGGCAAGCGCGGTCAGAACGCGATGCTTTGCGCACGTCTGACGGGCTGGAATATAGATATCAAATCCGAAAGCCAAGCGGATGAGCTGATGGGTGAGGAAGTTGAAAACTAAAAAAATTCCAATGCGCATGTGTGCAGGATGTCGTGAAATGAAGGAAAAGCGTGAGCTTGTCAGGATAGTGAGAACTCCGGACGGGCACGTACTTCTTGATAATACGGGCAAGGCATCAGGACGCGGTGTGTATATTTGCAAAAGCGTACAGTGTCTTGAAAAGAGCCGTAAATCGAAAGCACTTTCACGTGCGCTTGATACTCCCGTAGACGACAGTGTGTTCGCGGAATTGGAAAAGGAGATAAATGGATAAATTTCTTTCTTATCTCGGGCTTGCACAAAAAGCCCGCAAGCTTGTATCGGGAGCGGATATGTGTGAACAGGCATTGAGAAGCGGCGAAGTATATCTTACCGTGATATCGTCCGATGCCGGTGAAAACACAAGAAAACATTTTTCCGATATGTCAAATTTCCGTAAAATACCGATTATTGTATCACCTGAGCCTATAGGTCACGCGATAGGACATATAGCACGCAAGGTTGCTTGCGTTACCGATAAAGGCTTCGCCGAAGCTATGATAAAAACCTGTGGAGGGCTTAATGTATGAGTAAAGCATCAGAAATTCGTGAATCAAGCAAAAAACTGCTCGAGCAGATAGAAAAAGCCAAAGGCGCGCTTGAGAAGCAGAAGCAAGAGCTTCTTGTAAAAAGCAGTGCGCTTGAGAAGAAATTTGAAGAAGAGAAAAAGGCTCAGGAGAAGCTCGAACAGGAACAGGCACGTGCCGAATACGAAGCTCAGCGAGCCCGTGAAGAGCTTATGGAGCTTGAACGCGAAAAGGTCACGGAGCAAAAACAGGAAGAAAATGCCGCTGCAGAAGAAAATGCAACCGTGCCGGAGACCGGCAAGGCGGAGACTGAGGCGAATCCGGAAACGAAACAAGAAGAAACAAAGCAGGAGCTTGCTGAAAAGGCTTCCGAGGATAAAGGCTTCCGTAAGCCGAACAATGAATATCAGAACACAGACAGACGACGCGATGACGGACAGCGCCCGTTCAACCGTGACGCTCAACGTCCATATAACCGTGACGGTCAGCGCGACGGACAGCGCCCATATAACCGTGACGGTCAACAGCGTCCGTTCAATCGTGACGCTCAGCGCGACGGGCAGCGCTCATATAACCGTGACGGTCAGCGTGACGGTCAACAGCGCCCGTTCAACCGTGACGGTCAGCGTGACGGTCAACAGCGCCCGTTCAACCGTGACGGTCAGCGTGACGGTCAACAGCGTCCGTTCAACCGCGACGGTCAGCAATCACGCACACCGCGTGTTGCAGATGCCGTTTTGCCTCAAGTTGAAAAGGAACGTGTAAGCAATTACGATCCCAATAAGAAGAACTATCGCAAGAATCATGACGATCAGCAGCCGAAAGCCGTTTCGCGTAAGGATAGCGGTAAACGCATGCAGAATATTTCGGGTGATGATGACGAATTTGTACGTATTCGCAAGCCCAAGAAAGACAAGAAAGAGCAAAAGAAAGCAATAGAGCCTATTGTTATCGAAAGCGCTGTTATGACGACGGAGAACATAGCGATAAAGGATTTGTCCGAAAAGCTCGGTAAGCCCGCGGCGGACATCGTCAAAAAGCTGTTTATGATGGGAACGATGGCAACGGTAAATCAAGAGATAGATTACGAAACCGCGTTCATGGTAGCTTCGGAATACGGTATCGAGCTTGAACAGAAGCTCACTAAGACATTTGAGGACACGCTTATAGATGTTTCCGATGACGGTGACAAGAACGGTGAGGGATATGTTACACGTCCGCCCGTAGTTACCATTATGGGTCATGTCGATCACGGAAAGACATCATTGCTTGACGCCATCCGTCATGCCAACGTCACCGCAAGCGAGGCAGGCGGCATCACACAGCACATAGGTGCGTATCAGGTAGAGATAAACGGCAAGAAAATCACATTTATCGACACACCCGGTCACGAGGCGTTTACTTCAATGCGCGCACGTGGTGCGCAGTCTACCGATATCGCGGTACTTGTTGTAGCCGCGGACGACGGCGTTATGCCGCAGACGATAGAAGCGATACATCACGCAAAGGCGGCAAATGTGCCGATAATCGTTGCGATAAACAAGATGGATAAGCCTGCCGCCGATCCCGAAAGAGTAAAGACGGAGCTTACACAGCATGAAATAGTGCCCGAGGATTGGGGTGGAGATACGATGATCGTCCCCGTTTCCGCATATACCAAGCAGGGTATCGACGACCTGCTTGAGAGCATTCTGCTTGTTGCGGAAGTTGAGGATTACAAGGCGAATCCCGATGTTATGGCAAAGGGTACGATAATCGAAGCACGGCTTGACAAGGGCAGAGGTCCCGTCGCAAGCGTTCTCGTTCAAAACGGTACGCTCCATATCGGAGATACGATAGTTGCGGGTACGGTATTCGGCAGAGTCCGCGCCATGATGAACGACAAGGGCGAAAAGCTAAATGCCGCTCCGCCGTCAACACCTGTTGAGGTGCTTGGTTTCAACGATGTACCCGAAGCGGGCGATCAGCTCTACGCTACCGAGGATGACAGACTTTCGCGTCAAGTAGCCGAGGAACGTAAGGATAAAATCAAGGTCGCACAAGCTACGGTCAAAGCAAAAGCATCGCTCGACGATTTGTTTGCGCAGATCCAGGAAGGCGAAATGAAACAGCTCAACCTTATCATTAAGGCTGACGTTCAGGGAAGCGTCGAGGCGGTAAAGCAGGCACTTGAAAAGCTTTCCAATGACGAGGTCAAGGTAAGTGCGATACACGGCGCGGTCGGTGCTATAACAAGCTCCGATGTAACGCTTGCACAGGCGTCGAACGCTATAATCATCGGATTCAATGTTCGTCCGGATTCCACCGCGCGCACGATGGCGGAGCATGAAAAAATCGACATGCGTATGTACCGCATCATTTACGATGCTATTGAGGACGTTGAAAAGGCGATGAAGGGTATGCTCGCGCCCGAGTTTAAAGAAGCGCTTATCGGTCATGCCGAGGTACGCCAAACATTCAAGGTGCCGGGACATGGCACTGTTGCCGGAAGCTATGTCACCGACGGAAAGATATCGCGCTCGTGCAAGCTGAGACTGCTGCGTGATAACATAGTTATCCACGAGGGCGAAGTCGATTCGCTCCGCAGATTCAAGGATGACGTCCGCGAGGTCGCTACCGGTTACGAGTGCGGCATCGGCATTCAAGGCTATAACGATATCAAAGAGGGCGACGTGATAGAAGCCTTTATCATGGAAGAAATAGCAAGATAATACACACTTCAGCGAGCTTGAATTCATTAGGACTCTGTTCCCACACCTCTGCATCCTGTCGCTTGCTCCGAATCGGCGCAATGCTCAATAAAAACCCCGGCGTGCTTTTACAAAAGCGTGAAAGCGGTACAGGGCAGAGTATGGGATATCCCCCAAGGAAAGGAGAAACAATATGCAATACAAACGTTCCGACAGGCTCGGGCTTGAAATACAGCGCGCGCTCGCCGAAATCATACGCAACGACCTGCACGATCCGCGCATCGGCGCATTGTGCAGTATAATCAAAACGGAGCTGTCGAACGATCTTCAATACTGCAAGGTATTCATCACCGTGTACGGCTCAGACGAAGAAAAGAAAAGTACATTCGAGGGACTTGAGAAGGCAAAGGGCTTCATCAAACGTCAGCTTTCGAGCTACATTCAGGTGCGCAAAATGCCGGAATTAACGTTCGTACCGGACGATTCCATCGAATACAGCATCCACATCGGAGAAATTCTTAACAAGATAAAAGAGGAAGAAAAATGAAAGAAACTGCGGAGTTTATCAATAACGGCAACAACTTTGCGATAATTTCACATATTTCACCCGACGGCGACACTATGGGCAGTGCCGCCGCACTTCTTTATGCCTTAAAAAAGCTCGGCAAGAACGGAAAATGGTTCTGTGAGGGCGAAGTTCCCAAAGATTTCATGAAAATAGACGAAATCGCAAGTCTTGTCAGTGAAAGTGAGATCGACAGCTTTGACAGTGTCATTTGCGTTGATATAAGCAGCAGCGACCGCATGGGTAACTGCATCGAGCTGTTCAAGCGCATTCCGCGCAAGGCACAGATAGACCATCACATAACGAACACGTTGTTTGCCGATACGAATCTCGTGCGCGAGCACAGCGCCGCAAGCTTCATCATACTTGAGCTGTTGAATTTCATGGGCATTGAGCTTGATGAGCATATTGCACGAGCACTGTTTGTCGGCGTTTCAACCGATACGGGCAGACTTTCACATGCCGATGTCACAGCCGACGAGGTGGCGCTTACCGCTCAATTATACAAATACAGTATAAATCAAAACGAACTGATCGACACACTTTTCCGCACAACGACACTGACAAAAACGCGCATCAACGGTCGTGCCGCACAGCACATCCAGACTGCACTTGACGGTCGGGTAACATATTCATATCTTGAATATGATGATTATGCCGAGCTTGAAGCCACAGGCTCGGATTCCGAAAATGTCATCGAAATGTGCCGTAGCGTCGAGGGCACGCGAATAGCGTTTTTCCTGCGTCAGGTACATAACGGCTTTAAGGTATCAATGCGCTGCACGACGGATTACGATGTCTCAACGATATGCGAATCGTTCGGCGGTGGCGGTCACAAGCTTGCCGCGGGCTGTACCATTGAGGGCTCGCTATGGGATGTAATAATGCAGATTTTACGCAAAATAGAGGAGATTATTTGATTGAACGGCATAATAAACGTTTATAAAGAAGCCGGCTGGACAAGCAGTGATGTCGTAAATAAGCTGAAAGGCATGCTTCACGAGCGCCATATCGGTCACGGCGGCACGCTCGACCCCGATGCCGAAGGCGTCCTGCCCGTGTGCGTCGGCAAAGCGACGCGCCTGTTCGATTATATCACCGTTTTTCGCAAAACGTATCTGGCGAAAATAAAGTTCGGCGCAAGCACCGATACGCAGGACGCATCGGGTACAATCCTTGAAACACACGAATGCAATATAACATCCGAACAAATCGACGGTGTGCTGAACCGCTTTACTGGCGACATTTTTCAGATGCCGCCGATGTACTCGGCATTGCATATCAACGGCAAGCGTCTTTACGAGCTTGCGCGGAGCGGTGAAACGGTGGAAATAGAGCCGCGTATGATAACGGTTTATGACATTTCGCGCGTCGGTGAAGTCAAAAGCAACGAGTGTCTTTTACGCGTCACCTGCGGCAAAGGCACTTACATACGCACGCTTTGTCACGATATCGGGCAAGCACTCGGATGCGGCGCGTATATGGCACATCTCACGCGTGAGCAGGCTGCGGGGCTTGATATCGGAAATTCACTTAAAATTACAGATATAGAAACAATGATCGCGCAAAACGATTTCTCGTTCATTATGCCTACAGACACGGCGATAAGCTATATGCCGGCGGTGATTTTCGATGAAAGCGCATATAAAAAGCTGTGCAACGGCAATCCGATCAAAAGCGGATCGGTGATATCGGGCGCAGATACAACGGTTTTTGCGCGAATCTATTGCAATAATAAATTTTTCGGCATAGGCGAAAAGAAAAACGGAGTGTTTTACATAAAATGTATGCTTGCGGAGAACGTTTGACCGCTCTTGTTTTGGGTACGTTCGACGGTGTTCACACAGCACACCGTGCGCTTATCAAAGAAGCGTTGCGGTATGCCGATAATGTGATCGCCTGCACATTTGATATCCCGCCCGCTTTATATTTCGACAGCGGCGTAAAGATGCTTTCGACGCCATACGAAAAGCAATCGGCGCTTATGGCGGCAGACGTGACTGACGTATTTATGCAAAAATTTGATTTATGTCTTGCAGAAAAAACGCCCGAGGCATACATTGCATCTCTATGCGCCCGTTTCAAGCCCGATTATATCGTCGCGGGCTTCAATCATCATTTCGGGAAAAACGCAAGCGGGAGTTTTGCCACACTGTCATCATTTTCGGCAAAATACAAATATCGCGCTATAATGGGAATGCCGTTCAAAAACGGAGATGAGCTTGTTTCAAGCACGCTGATAAGAAGCTGCTTATCTGACGGCAATGTTGAGAGGGCGACAGAGCTTTTAGGCAGAAAATATTCTGTTGGCGGACAAGTGATGCACGGAAGACATATAGGCACCGAGCTTGATTTTCCGACGGCTAATCTTAAAATTCCGCAAAATAAATGCGTACCCGGCAACGGCGTTTACGCTACACTTTGTATACTTGACGGCAAAGTATACAAGGGCATGACGAACATAGGAACGAATCCCACTGTTTCGAATGCGGGTACTGTTTCTGTCGAAACTCATCTGCTCGGCTTCGGCGGCAATATTTACGGACATGATATGTCGGTACACTTTGTTAAAAGAGTACGCAATGAAATAAAATTCGGCTCAACTGAAGAATTAAAAAATCAGCTTTCACTCGATGCTGCGCTGATAAACGGATATCTTGATACGGTGAAGTAGTGTTTGCACCTTTGTAACCAATGATGAAGCATATTGCAGAAAAGTTGATGAGTCCCCACAAAAAAAGGAGAGAAAATGGAACATCTTTGGCAGTATATAAAACCGCATATACACTATATCATACTGACCGTTTCAATAAAGCTCGGTGCAACAGTGCTGGAGCTTTTTATTCCGTTTTTTATGGAGAAAATCCTTGATGATATCATTCCGACAGGCAGGATCGCACCGATAATCATGTACGGCTTGCTGATGCTTGCGGCGGCGGGCGGCGGATGTCTTGCCGGCAACATCACCGCAAACAGAATGTCCGCAATAAGCTCGGGCAAAATAACGCTTGCCGTGCGTCATGATCTTTTCAATAAGCTTGAATCGCTTTCATCAAAACAGATAGACAAGCTTACCGTTTCCTCAGCAGAATCAAGACTGACAAGTGACACATACAATTTCAATCAATTTCTCGCGCGTATACAAAGGCTCGGCGTGCGTGCACCGATGCTTCTTATCGGCGGCATAATAATGATGCTTACCATGGACGCGGTGCTTGCGCTCGTGCTTGTTTCACTTTTGCCGATCATTTGCGTAATAGTTTATGTCGTAACGAAAAAAAGCGTTCCGCTATATAAAAAAGAACAGTCCGTGCTTGACCGCGCGGTATGTGTGCTTCAAGAGAATATCACAGGCATTCGCGTTATCAAAGCACTTTGCAAGAGTGAACACGAAAAAGAACGCTTTAATGAAGTAAACGATGAGCTCACCCGCGTTGATCAAAAGGCAGGCTTTGTCACATCGTTTACCGATCCTTCAACTTCGCTGGTGCTGAATCTCGGATTGACACTCGTTGTTGTCGTCGGAGCGTTCCGCGTAAATGCCGGTGCAAGCCAAAGCGGTGTGATAATTGCATTTTTACAGTATTTTGTAATGATATTGAACGCCATGCTCGGCATAACCCGTATTTTCGTGCTGTGGTCAAAGGGGCAGGCAAGCGCGGCGCGTATCGCCGAGGCACTTGAAATAGACGGCGATTTGACAGTCTTGGACGAAGCGTCCGTTCCGCGTGAAAAAGAAGACGGAGAAACGCCGCATATTGAATTCCGTAATGTATCGTTTTCGTATACCGGAAAAGGTAAAAATCTTGATAATATCAGCTTTAAGCTGATGCATGGTGAAAGCCTCGGAATCCTCGGTGAGACAGGTTCGGGCAAAACCACACTTATAAACCTGCTCATGCGCTTTTACGATGTCGATGACGGTAAAATACTTATCGACGGCAAAGACATCCGCACGATACCGAACAACGAGCTTCGCGCAAAATTTGGCACGGTGCTTCAGAATGATTTCGTTACCGAAGGCACGATAGGTGACAATATCCGTTTTTTTCGCGATGTTGACGATGATTCACTTGCCCGTGCCGCCGCAGATGCGCAGGCGACTGAGTTTATAGCAAAAAAAGAAAACGGAATGGATTCGGCGATAGTTGTGCGCGGCAATAATATTTCGGGCGGACAGAAGCAAAGAATGCTTATTGCGCGTGCGCTCGCACTCGACCCGGAAATACTCGTGCTTGACGATTCTTCATCCGCACTCGATTACGGCACCGATGCCGAATTGCGCAAGGCACTCAAGCGCAATCATGCTTTGACGACGTCAGTATTTATCGCACAGCGAGTAAGCTCACTTGCGGGATGCACACATATTCTCGTGCTTTCGGACGGCAAGGCAATAGGCTATGGCACGCACGATGAACTGATGAAAACGTGTGATGAATATGCCGTCATTGCGCGGTCACAGATGGGCGACGGGAGGTGTGACTGATGGCACGACAAAACCTTAACGCCGATGCGCGAGTCCATAACGACAACGAACATCAAACCTTCTCGGGCAAAAAGCAGTCACGCGGTGCGCTTCTTTTGCGTCTGTGGAAGTATTTAGGCAAAAACAGATTACTGATCCTGTTTGCACTTGCGCTTTCGGTCATATGTAATCTGCTTACGCTCTATGGCCCAAAGCTTTCGGGAGAAGCCATCAACGTGATAGAGGCGGGCGCAGGAAAGGTTGATTTTTCCGCCGTCTTCCGCATCGCGTTACTGATGGCGTCATGCTATGTGCTTGCGGCGGCATTCTCGTACCTGCTCAGCGTGATAATGGTCAGAATGTCCAAAAAAGTCGCGCGACAGATGCGTCATGACATATTCGAAAGCCTTTCGGCAATGCCCGTGGGATTTTTCGACCGTTATCAGACAGGTAATATAATCAGCGTTGTAACTTACGATGTCGATACGGTCAATCAGTCGCTTTCAGCCGACCTTTTGCAAATAATCCAAAGCACAGTAACGGTGCTTGTATCGCTGGTAATGATGCTTACCATTGCGCCGAAACTGCTTATCATTTTCATGTTTACAGTTCCTGCAACATTTTTGTTCACACGATGGCTTGCTCGGCGTGTCCGCCCGATGTTCCGCAAGCGAAGTGCTAAGCTCGGAGAACTGAATGGCTTTGTTGAGGAGATGCTTTCAGGGCAAAAGACGGTACGTGCTTACGGCAGAGAAAAAGCCGTACTCGAAAAATTCGATAAAAAGAATAAAGATGCCGTGGACGCTTACACCGACGCCGAAGCGCACGGCACGGTTACCGGGCCTTGTGTCAATTTCATAAATAACGTATCGCTGACGCTCGTTTGTGTATTCGGCTCATTCCTGTTCTTAAGCGGAGGGATACGACTCGGCGATCTTTCGAGCTTTGTACAATATTCGCGCAAATTTTCCGGTCCCATCAATGAGGTGGCGAACATCATCGCGGAATTACAGAGTGCATTTGCGGCGGCGGAGCGTGTGTTCGGACTGATAGACGCCGACCCGGAAACGCCGGATATCGAAAACGCCAAAGTACTGACATCGACAACAGGACACGTTACGCTCAAAAACGTGGATTTTTCATATGTTCCGCAAAAGCCGATAATCAAGGATCTGAGCATGGAAGCGGAACCCGGCTCACTTACTGCAATAGTCGGGCCTACGGGCTCCGGCAAAACAACGATAATCAATCTGCTGATGCGTTTTTACGATATAAACAGCGGCGAAATAGCAATCGACGGAACGGAAATACGCTCATTCACGCGCGGTTCACTGCGTCGTGCGTTCGCAATGGTGCTTCAGGAAACATGGCTGTTCCACGGCACGGTGTTTGAAAACATCGCCTACGCGAAGCCCGATGCGACGGAAGAAGAAGTCATCGCCGCGGCAAAGGCGGCGCACATACATTCGTTCATCATGCGTCTGCCGGATGGGTATCAGACGGTGCTTACCGACAACGGAACAAGTATATCCAAGGGACAAAAGCAGCTGCTTACAATTGCCCGTGCAATGCTTATTGATGCAAACATGCTTATCCTTGATGAAGCGACATCGAATGTAGATACCCGCACTGAAGAAAAGATACAAAGTGCCATGCGTACGCTGATGAAAGACAAAACGTGCTTTGTCATCGCTCACAGGCTGTCTACGGTGCGCGCCGCCGACCGTATCCTCGTTATGCGTAACGGCAAGGTCGTCGAGCAGGGCACGCACGATTCGCTTATGGCGCAAAACGGCTTTTACCGTTCGCTGTATCTGGCACAGTTTGAGACAACATAAGCAGCGGTTTAGTGGAACTCCTCCCCACACCCTGCACGAGTACAGCGTCCCCCGTAACACTTTCGTGGGCGACTCCGTCTCCATAATACTCCTGCCCGCTTTTAAAAAAGCGGAGCAAAACTTTTTATTGCGGTTCGCGTAGAGTAAAAATATAAAGGGCCTTATGCAACCGTTTGCACAGGCACTGTTTTTTATTTTTGCTTTATTTTATGGCGCAATTGCTTTGTTTTTCCCCCTTATTTCATGTAAAAAGGCGTGAGTAGCAATAAAAATCTTTTGTCAAATTTTTCACAAGAATT
>JAZRXI010000032.1:0-25494 GCA_045600145.1 Clostridia bacterium
GCAAGTGGGCTCCGCCCCCTTGACCCATGTGCGATTTTGAAAAAGCGGAATAAAACTTTTACTTCGCTTCGCGCACATTTGAACAAAGTAAGTGGCACGAAACAAAGCGATCGCGTTATAAAAGCTTGTGTCATCGCAGATATCATGACGTAATAAACTAAACAATAACAAAAAAACAGTGCCTGCACTATATTTTAGTATAAGGCACTGTATTCATTTTACTCTGCGCGAAGCACAATAAAAATCTTTTGTCGAGCTTTTCTATAGAAAAGCTCGCAGGGTTTGAGACGGAGCCCCAAAAGGAAGTTTTGGGGCTCTGTCAACACGGAAAGCACATTAAATATATTTATTCATTATCTCCTCGATTTTTGCTTCGTCATCGGCGGCGGGACGTTCACATTCGTGAAGCTCCCATTCCTCTACATGTACACCCATGTCACCGGGCGCAAGACGCATCATCGGCGAAAGCGTTTCACACTCTGTCATGTAATCGCAGACGTATGTTTCAAACGAAACGCCGAAATCGGGGTATGTAGTTTCCGGCTCGACGGGGTAGCGTTTGATGAAAACACAGCCCTTGTTGAAGAGTGCCGCCCAACCGCAAGGATTGTCAAAACCGCCCTTGAAGGGCTTTTCGGCGACAGGATCGGATTCAAATGTAATGAATTTCTCACCCCAATAAACCCGCTTGTCATTCATCTTTGAGTACGGCCAGAGCGAAACACGGCGATTGGGCAAAAGTGCCTGATAGTTTTCGGGTTCGGCAATGACCTCAAGCCCGCCGTTGTCGCACACGGTAAGTGCCCAAAGCGCAAGCTCTACATCCCATGCGCCGATGTTCGTTATGCGATGCTCAAGTGTTACGCGGCTTGAATCCTCTGAAAGCGTAACGACTATTTCTTTTTGTGTGCGCGAGAAATCCTCTGCGGGGGGAGTGAGTGTTACGGAATTTCCGTCAACCGAATACTTTATCGGGAAATTGTCGGCAGGGTATGAGCGCGGCGCAGCCTCGGGCGAGTGCCACAGACGATGACCTCCGTAAATATTCCATTCGTCGCCACCGGTCTTGCCGATCTGATCTTTCTTTTCACAGAACATATTTTTGCCGTCCTTGAGCGCGTAACGAATGATCCTCGGCCCCACCTCAAGTGTGGCAACGAGCTGAACTACCTCGTTTTCGATAAACAGACATTTTTGCCAACCGGCATAGGGCGCTTCGTAAATCTTGACCATTTTTAAACAACCTCTCTTAACTTAAAATCTATCATGTCGCATGATGAAAGAATATATGTTATACCGCCGTTTACGGTGATTTCCGCTTCATGCGCGTCAACGCCGTGCAGATGACCGTAAACACAGTATTCAACACCGTGGTTTTCCATTATTTTGCAAAATTCGCAGAAATGCGAATGATTCAGCACCGGCGGATAGTGGAGCATCGTTATAAGATGCGTGTCCTCATCCTTGAGCCGGTCGGCGGCGGAAAGCGTCAGCTCAAGCCGGATGCTTTCACGTGCGAAAATCTTTTTGTCATCGGGTGAGCCGCCCTCCATCCAACCGCGTGTACCCGCGAAAATGTAATCGCCTATACGCATAGCGTCGTTTTGCAGAACGAACATGTTTTCGGGCAGCACATCGCGCACACGGGAGACAGAGCTCCACCAAAAATCGTGATTGCCGCGAATAAGTATTTTTTTGCCCGGCAGAGCACCTATCGCGTCAAGGTCAGGTCTTGCTTGCGCAAGCTGCATCGCCCACGAAATATCGCCCGCTATCAACACCACGTCGTCATCGCTGACCTTTTCGCTCCAATCGGCGCGTATCTTATCCCAATGATATTGCCATCTCATGCCGAACATGTCCATTGTCTTATCCATATTCCCCGGCAGGTGCAGGTCTGAAACAGTAAAAATCTTCATATATACCTCAAAATTCCAATATATAATAACATAAACAAAGAATAATTTCAATATAATTTATAAAAAAAGAGCGGAGATGTGTGATTTGAGAGAAATTATTCTCGCCGGAAACGAAAATTTGTATAAATTGGGGCTGAACGGTAAGGGGCAGCTTGCGATTGCGTGCGCAAAAAATGAAAAGGCCGTACTTCCGGAGACGCTCACGGGAGGAGAATGTAATGTCTACAGCGCTGATACCGACGGCGATGCCGTGCATATCGCCGCCGTGACTAACGGATCTCTTACATATATAAAATATGCAGGCGGAAAGACAAGCACCACACATTTGATGCGTCTTCCGGACGGGTTTTCAATAACGGGTGTAAGCATAAGCTGTGAAAATCCGCTCAGGCTCAATTATTGCGTAAAAAGCCGTGAAGGGTGCGCGATAATAGAATATTCGCTGAAAAACGATGCATGGCAAGGCAGAAATCTGTATACAGACAGAGCGGATATGGAGCTTCTGTGCGTGAAAAAAAATTCGGAAAAGTGCTATGTTATCAAAAATGAAGATGATTTTTCGGTATTCGATGCTTCGGCGCCGGATAAAATCATTTTTTCAGCACATTCGTCCGTGAGCTACGCGCAGGCGGTGAACGACGGGATAGTTTTCATCAATGCCGATACGGTGTATTATAATGAAAACGAGGTAGCATCCGGCACGGCTGTGTTTGCACTCGACGCTGAGCGCATAGCCGTCAAGGGACAAAAGCTCAGCGAATTTACCTTTTCACACGGATTCATCTACAGCGGAGAGCTTTCGCTCCCGAACAATGTGCGCGAATACATTTTTTGTGAAAACGGGCACGATAAGCGTATGATCCTCTCGTCACCGTTCCCATATATACGCCGCGAATTGACCAAATGTACGGGTGGGGGGATTTCTCAAGAGGTATACATGCAGCAGAGAGCCATATTTGCGCTTCAGGCTGAGGTCAAAAGTCTTAAAAACCGTGTACGCAAGCTCGAAGAAGATCGAAAAATGCGATAATTGTCAAATGAAAAAGTGACAAAATGATGAAAACTCAAAATCGGTAGATTTTAAGAGAAAACAAGAGAAAACAGGAGCTTTTGTGAGAATTTGCGGGTATAGTCTCCCAAAATGGGTACGCATGAAGTTTGCAAATGTATGGTAAAATAAGTATGATATGTGTGTTAGCACTCGGAAGCATTGAGTGCTAATAAATTAAGGAGGAGATATCATGACTATCAAACCATTATTTGACAAAGTAGTTATCAAAAACTGCGAGGCGGAGGAAACGACCAAGAGCGGCATCGTGCTTACGGGTGGTGCAAAGGAGAAGCCTCAGTTCGCCGAGGTAATCGCTGTCGGACCCGGCGGCAACGTAGGCGGCAAGGAAGTTACCATGCAGGTAGAAAAGGGGCAGAAGGTAGTATACAGCCAATATGCCGGAACGAATGTAAAGCTTGACGGTGTTGAATATATCGTTATCAGCCAAAGTGACATTTTAGGTATCATTGAAAATTAAGGAGGAAAAAAACAATGGCAAAACAGTTCAAATACGGCGAGGAAGCTCGCAGAGCACTTCAGACAGGCGTTGACATCCTTGCGGACACAGTCAAGATCACGCTCGGCCCGAAAGGACGCAATGTCGTACTCGACAAAAAGTACGGTGCACCTCTCATCAACAATGACGGCGTGACCATCGCAAAGGAGATCGAGCTTGAGGATCCCTTTGAGAACATGGGCGCACAGCTCGTAAAAGAGGTTTCGGTAAAAACTAATGATGTTGCCGGTGACGGTACGACAACTGCGGCAGTACTTGCGCAGGCTATTTTCCGCGAGGGCGCGAAGAATGTTGCGGCAGGCGCAAACCCCATGGTATTGAGAAAGGGTATCCTTTCGGCGGTGGATGTAGCCGTTGATGAGCTTAAGAAGATATCAAAGCCGGTTGAGAACAAAACGGCTATCGCGCAGGTAGCCGCTATCTCCGCTGGTGATGCAGAAATAGGCAGCCTTATCGCCGATGCAATGGAAAAGGTAGGCAATGACGGCGTTATCACCGTTGAGGAATCCAAAACGATGAAAACAGAGCTTAATCTTGTTGAAGGCATGCAGTTCGACCGCGGTTATGCTTCGCCTTACATGGCTACCGATATGGACAAGATGGTCGCCGAGCTTGACAATCCGCTCGTATTCATAACCGATAAAAAAATCACAAATATCCAGGAGATACTTCCCGTGCTTGAGCAGATAGTTCAAATGGGTAAGAAGCTCCTCATCATTGCTGACGACATCGAGAGCGAGCCGCTTGCAACACTCGTTGTAAACAAGCTTCGCGGAACATTCAATGTGGTAGCCGTAAAAGCTCCCGGCTTCGGTGACAGAAGAAAAGCTATGCTTCAGGATATCGCAACGCTTACAGGCGGCAGAGTGATATCGGAAGAACTCGGACTTGAGCTTAAGGATGCTACTATCGACATGCTCGGTACCGCACGCACCGTCAAGGTAGATAAAGAGAACACCACGATCATCGAGGGTGCAGGCGATAAAGCTGATATTTCGGCACGCATCCAGCAGATACGCGCTCAAATCGCCGAGACCACAAGCGATTACGATAAGGAAAAGCTTCAGGAGCGTCTTGCCAAGCTTGCAGGCGGCGTAGCCGTTATCCAGGTAGGTGCCGCGACAGAAGTTGAAATGAAAGAAAAGAAACTTCGCATCGAGGATGCTCTTGCCGCTACAAAGGCAGCCGTTGAAGAAGGTATCGTTCCCGGTGGCGGCGTTGCACTGCTCAGCGTAGCTCCTGCCGTAAAGGCTCACATGGAAACGCTTTCGGGCGATGCCAAGACAGGTGCTTTGATCGTGCTTCGCGCTGTTGAGGAGCCCATGCGTCAGATCGCTTCCAACGCAGGCGTTGAAGGTTCGGTCATCGTTGCAAAGGTGCTTGAAAGCACTGAGGCCGGCTTCGGATATGACGCCGCTGACGATAAATACTGCAACATGGTAGAAGCAGGTATAATTGATCCCACAAAGGTAAGCCGCACGGCACTTACAAATGCCGCAAGCGTTGTTTCAACGATGCTTACAACGGAATGCCTTGTTGCCGATATTCCCGCTCCGGAAGCACCCGCACCTGCGGCTCCAGGCGGAATGGGCGGAATGTATTGATAAATAATATGTGAAGGACAGCATCCCCGTAAGGGGACGCTGTTCTCTTGCCCCCTTTCCGTGGGGCTCCGCCACACACCCCACCCGCTTTAAAAAAAGCGTGGCAAAAAACTTTTGTAACTTTTTAAAGAAATTCTCCCGTCGCAAGTATGGCGGGAGAATTTTTTATACAAAAGCATGTGCAAAAAACATACAGTGTTTGCAGAGACTTGCGATGATACAAGGGAGTTTTTGCGGCACAACCACTCTTTACAGTCACTTGCTTTAGATAAATACACGCGAAGTGCAATAAAGGGTACCCGCTTTTGCAAAAGTCGGGCGGAGAAGCTGAGCCCCGCAAGCAAGTTACTCTGTTATTTTCGCGATATAAACTGAGTTGTCACTGCCGTAGTTTTCGCATCCTGCGGGTTGCATCCATTCGGCGGCGGTAACATAAGCGCAGTCGACGAGTGAGCATGCTCCGAAATTTCCGAGCCGCGCACCACGTTCCGGAATTATTATTTTTTCCGTTTCGGGTATGAGCGTGAGCGAACGCTCATCAACCTCAGCCATATACAGCGGGGCACGGTGACGAAACACATGGTCGTTCATACCGTTCTTGCGTGTGTAAACAAGATACAGTTTTCCGCCAAAGCTCATCCAATGCGATTGAGTGTTATATGTCGGAACGACCTCACCGTCATTCCATTCCCAAATTTTAGGCTGTAAATAGTGAAGTCCATCATCGCTGACTGAAATATAGCCGTGCGTGTCACCGCGCAGAGTAAGCAAATATCTTCCGTTAAAGCATATGACAGAGCCTTCGCCAAGCCCGCGCACCTCACTTTCGTATCGGATATCGTTACCGATGCCCATAACACTGAATACATCGCCTTCGAGCTTGAGCCGAAGCACGCTTACCGATGATTTTTCTTCAAGCAAATCGCCTTTTTGACTGCGATATACTATCGGCATAAGCACTGTGCCGTCACTTTCCTCAAAGCATTGACTGCAACCGCTTCCGCAATAGAAATATTTTTCGGGCAATGAGATATACTTCACCTTGCCGAAGCAGACACCGTCGAACACGGAATACGGGATCTCGGTTTTTTCATCAGCAGAAGCTACCGATACCTTTCCGCCGTACTCGTACTTGCCGTTGTGTCCCGTTACAATAAATTTTCCCGATGCTTTGTGATACATCGGCGTCATGTCACAGCAGACATTTATATACTTTTTGCTCTTCGGTGCAAATGCACTGTCGGGATGAAAGCCCGTCCATGTCCTGCCGCCGTCGACACTTGAATTGACAAGCAAAGTATCAAAAAGATCCGAGCCTGTCACATCAAGATACTGCGCAGTCATAAGAAAGGAATCCCCGTGCACCGCAGTCCGCGCATGAACAATACATTTTTTTCCGTCAAATCCGTTGCAGATAGTTTTTACATTTATCATTTCTTTTCTCCGAATGCTTTATTCAAAAGCTCTATCGACGGGGTCACTCTGAACGAATGATCGGGCGCATCGACATAGTGCCATTCATAATATTCTTTATCCTTCAAGCCATAGAGCGGCGGCACACCGTGCATCGTGCGCGAGCTCGCGTCCTTGTATTTTGGATAATATGAAATGAGCAGATGATCTTCACAACCGTTTATCCTGTACGCCGCACGCACCTTGTCGAGATGATGCTCCGCACCGCCCTCGTTGAGAGCAAGATATTTCGGTGCAAGCGCGGCACAAAGGTCAGGACGCGCAAACCAGCGAAATATACCGAAAATCTCATGCCAATTTCCACAGTTCTGTGTCATTTCACGCTCATCCTCTTCGGTGACGGAAACATAGCGTTCACGATCATCACCGACGAAGTCATTTACGATGATTGCCTTTATCTCATCGCACAGCAAACCTAAAAAAATCGCATCTACCGTGCCGAGTGAGTGCGCTGCAACGCCGATTTTGCCCTGATCTACAAACGAAAGCGTCTTCAAAAAATCAAGGAAACAAAGCTTCTGGAACACGGATACTCCGGCATATGAGAAGCCCGCCTGCGACAGCCCGTGACAGAGATGCACACGCGCGTTGGCACCGTAATCTACTTCGGCATCTATCGGAATTGCACACTCGGCGGTAGCCGGGTTGTCGAATGCTATGGCTATCATGCCGTTTTCAACGACATGCTTGGCTATTTTGTTGCGCTCGGGATATTTTGCAAACGATCCTGCTCTGCCTTCTAATAAAGGCTCGTCGGCTAAAAACTCTTTGCTTCCGACAGAGCCGGGCAGACAAAATACCGCCGGCAGTGGCGTCGATGCGCTTGCCTTGTCGGGAATCAGCATAAGGCACGGCACGGCAGAATAATCATCGGGATAAAACTCCCATTTTTCAACTCTGTAGCCATCACGCTGAACTACCGAAAGAAGCACGGGCGCGGGTTGTTCGGATAATGGTGGAAGTAAAAGCAGCTCCCATGCCTTATCCCTGACTTTTTTCTGCCATGCTGAAAATTCAGCCGCAGACGCGCTTTCGGGAAAGCTGAGAGCAGGCTTCAGATTGCGCAAATAGTCCATATATGCGGCAAGTGTATAGGTGTGCCGCCCGTCCGATCGGTGCGACTTGAAATCCTTTTCGTATGAAAAATGCATGTTTTAATCCTCCTGTTTTACATTTTGTTGTTCCCTGAGTATTGCACGCGCCTTTAACATCGCAAGCGTTCCGCACACAAGTGAATAGAGTGCATATACAAGATATGTTATCTGCTCGGGATGCTCTTTGAGCATGGCGGCATAAAGTACAAGCGTGATAAGATTGTTCGGTATGTTCAGCCATGTGTATTCCACAAACGAAAGCAACATCAGCACCGTTGAAAGTGTGCCGACCATCGACACGGTATCGTCAAGCAACGAATACGCGCCGCCGCTTAAACGCAGAATGAAGAACATCACAGTCCACGCGACCGCGAACAGCAACAGTACGGATATCCTCTGTTTGTTCGTCATCCTGCGGAAAACCGTGGTCTTGCCGTAGGGATGTCTGCTCCAGCGGATGAATGTCACGAGTTGAAGTACGAACGAGCATAAAAACGCATACAGCGCAGTGGCGTAAAGCTGATAAGAAAGATATACAGCAGTGTACAAAAGTGAATTGAGCGCGCCGACGAGCGGTCCGTAGCGGTTGAGCTGTGAGTTAAGATACATCACGAACAGTGATATGTACAGCGGCAGGATCTTAATAAATGTCTGTTTGAATATGATCCCCGTAACGGTTATTGCAATGAGCGTCAAAAAAGCAATAATGATAACCGGTTTCTTTTTGAGCTTTTGGAAATTCAAAGATATCAACTCCTCTTTGAAAACAAGTGTATCATATCTTTTTCAAAAAGCAATGTCAAAACGGGACAACAAAATCAAAAAGTGACTGATTTTGAAATTGTGTTGACACTTGGACGCAATGTGACTATAATTTTCAATGGGTGAAAAATGATGAGAAAAGAAGAATACACAGTCACAGCTGAAAATCTTCAGTTAAAAATGATGATACCGCAGGAGGAGAACAAAAACGACTATTTGGTGAATTTAACCATGCACACACATTCATATATCGAAGTATTCGCTTGCATTTCGGGAAAACTCGGTGTAATATCCGAAAAAGAGGAAGTGTTTATTTCAAACGGCGAGATGCTTTTTATGCCGCCTCAGACATGCCACCGTCTGAATTTTATCGAAGACGGTACGAAATGGTGTGCTTTTGGTATTTCATATTCAAAGATAAGAGCTAACAACGCACAGGATATTTATAAAATAATTTCCGGCATATTCTCGAATGAATTCCCGCATATATATGCGGGCAGAAAAATTTGCGACGCGATTTATGAAATCGCAAATAACGCAAACGCCTATTATTTGCCCGCTCTTGAATTGCTCGTCATCCTGCTTAAAATGAGCTGTGCGGAAAATAATCCGTTTGCATCGGAATTTGACATCGTCTGCCGCCTTGAACATATAATAGATTCCGGCTTTATGAACAGGCTGAACGGCGATATTATCGCCGAAAAGCTGAACATCAGCACACGCCAACTTTCACGGATAGTAAAAAAGCGTTATGGTATTTCGCTTCACGCCGTAATAACACACAAACGTCTTGAGGCAGCGGCGAAAATGCTTGAAAAAACGGATCACAGCGCCGAGGCCATATGCTGTGAGGTAGGGTTTTCAAATAAGAACTCGTTTTTCCGCGAATTCGGTAAGCTGTACGGAATGTCCCCGATAAGGTACCGTACTCTCCTTTGGGGCTCCGCCACAATCCCGCACGGAGACGCTGTCCCCGTGACCTCTGCAAGGGGCAGCGCCCATTAACCCCTTCGTGGAACGCCGCCCACCCACGTCCGCAAAAAAACGGGGGCAAAAAACTTTCGTTGCGCTTCGCGCCGCTTTACCCGAAGTGATGGACAGAAAATAAAGTAATTACGACACCATAGGATAAACAATAATAAAAAACACAGTGCCTGCGCTAAAGTTTAGTATAAGGCACTGCATTATTTTACTCTGCGTGAAGCGCAATAAAAATCTTTCGTCAAACTTTTCGTGAGAATTGTTTACGAAATGTTTGGCAGAGTTTTCCCTCCCCCCCAAAAAAATTGCTCAAATAACGCCGCTTTTTGCTATGACGTCAACTATTTCGCGGAGCTTGTCACACGGCTGAACCAGCGCGAAACGGACGTATCCCTCACCGTGCGGACCGAACGCGGTACCGGGAGTGCAAATGACACCCGCCTTGTCAACGAGCGCATTCCAAAATTCAATGCTTGTCTTATATTGTGGCGGTATCGGCGCCCAAACGAACATCGTTCCCTTTGAATCGGGAATGTTCCAGCCAATGCTTCTCAAGCCTTCGCACAGTGCGTCGCGACGATCCTGATATTCGGCGCATTGACGTTTTACCTTTTCGGGATCGGTCGCAAGTGCCGCTATCGCCGCTTTCTGAACAGGCATGAACATTCCGAAATCATATTGTGAACGTATCACTTTCAGTGCGTCAACGACCTCTTTGTTACCGATGCAGAACGAAATTCTTGCGCCGGTGGTGTTGAACGATTTTGACAGTGAGAAAAACTCAACGCCGACATCTTTCGCTCCGTCAATGGACAAAAACGAAAAGCCCGTCAAGCCGTCGAATATTATATCGCTGTAGGCGTTATCATTGATAATATAAAAACCGTATTTTTTCGCGTAAGCGATAAGCTCAACGTACATTTCTTTCGGTGCGACGGCGCCGCACGGATTCGACGGATATGATGTTATTATATACTTTGTCTTTTTAAGCACGTTTTCGGGAATGGCCGAAATATCCGGCAGAAAACCGTTTTCCTTGACAAGCGGATAATAGTATACGTCGGCACCGCCCAAGAAAGCTCCGGCTTCGAATACGGGATAGCCCGGATCGGGCAACAGTACGGTGTCACCGGGATCGCAAAGCGCAAGTCCGAGATGTCCTATGCCATCCTGCGAGCCATTCACAGATGCTATACAATCGGTCGAAACGTCAACGCCGTAACGCCGATTGTAATACTCGCTGACGGCAATCAGCATTTCGTTACTGTCGATAAGAGAATATTTGTAGCTTTCCGGTTTTTTCGCAGCTTCGATAACAGCATTGCGGATGTTTTCGTCTATCTCGAAATCGGGAGTGCCGACATAGAGATTATATACTTTTTTGCCCTGCGCAAGCAACTCGTTGCGTTTCAGCGTCAGTGACGCGAATATTCCTGTTTCAAAATGTTTCAGCCTTGAAGAAAGCATGTCGAATCAATCCTTTCACTATGAATTATGTATATTCTACCACTTTTATATTTTTACGTCAATTTATTGTTAAAAGCTGAAATTTTTATACAAAAATATGGACTTTTGGAATGTGATATGCTACAATATTCGGACAAGGTTTGGAGATGTGTGGATATGAGCAAGTTTTTTGCGTTTATGGCGCGCATGAAGTATATCGAGCGTTGGGGACTGATGCGCTCAACACGAAAAGAGAATATTCAGGAGCATTCGCTCCAAACGGCGATGATCGCGCATATGCTTGCGCTTATCGGAAATAAGCTGTTCGACAAAAAATTCGATGCCGATTCCATAGCCGTCAAGGCGATGTACCATGAGGCAAGCGAGATAATAACTGGCGATTTGCCTACTCCGATAAAGTATTATAATCCCGAAATACGCACGGCTTATAAGTATATCGAGGGCATTGCCACGGATAAAATAATTTCTCTGCTCCCGGATGATTTCCGTGACGATTTCAGTGAGATACTCAATGTTGCCGATGATGATGAAAAAAAGCTTATCAAGTATGCTGATAGGATATGCGCGTATCTTAAATGCGTCGAAGAAGTAAATGCAGGCAATTCGGAGTTTTCGGATGCCATGAGCACGATAAAAGCTGATATAGACGCTATCGACTCACCCGAGGTCTTGTATTTTATGGATAATTTTGCGGAATCCTTCAAGCTTACACTTGATAAATTAAATTGAGGTGATTTTATGAAATTAGGTATTTCCACGGCTTCATTTTACGGAAAAAAATATACGGAGGAGGCGTTGCAGTTCCTCGCGGAAAATAATGTCGATTGCTGTGAAGTCTTTCTTTCGTCGTTCAGCGAGTATACCGAAAAATTCGCAGAAAAGCTTTTGTCGGTGAAAGGCAATACGGAAGTGTATTCAATACATACACTCAACAGTCAATTTGAAGGACAGTTATTCTCTCATTCCGAACGGCAGTATAAGGACGCGATAGAGATATTCCGTTCCGCTCTTTCGGTCGGAAAAGCGTTAGGAGCGCATGTTTATGTGATGCACGGTCCTCAACAGATGAAATATACAAAATATGTGACCAATTATGAGTTTTTCGGCAAACGCACTGCTGAACTTGCAAAAATAACCGAAGAATACGGAATTATGCTCACATGGGAAAATGTGCATTGGTCACATTACAATCATCCGGAGTTCATGAAAAACATAAGAAAATACTGCGATGTACCGGTCGGCAATACTCTTGATATCAAACAGGCGGCGCAGAGCGATACAACGATAGACAAGTATATCGCCGATATGAACGGGAATATAAAAAATGTACATATAGTCGACTTCGACGAGAACGGCAAGCTTGTGCTTCCCGGACGCGGATACTATGATTACAAGTCACTTTTTGACCGTCTCGGCGGCTACGACGGCGCAGTCATGATAGAGGTATACGACGGATGTTATTCGGATTTTTCGGAGATTATCGACAGCTACAATTTAATAAAAAGCATATATAAGGAGTGGTCAAAATGAAATTCGAACCGGAATTGTTAAAATTCAGCGACGGACGCAAAGTAACAAAAGAAAATTGGGAAGAGCGCAGGGAAGATATAGTTGACATACTCAGTCGGTATGAGTACGGTTATTCGCCCAAAAAACCTGACGGGGTCAAAGCATCACTTGTTGAACGCATAGACAAGTGCGCGGGTGGTCACGGACACATCGAAAGAATAAATCTTTCGTTCACTGCCGATTACGGTGAATTTACTTTCCCCGTAAACGTTTGCGTGCCGAACAATGGCAAGAAAAATCCTGTGTTCGTGTTTTTGAATTTCCGCCCGGAAATTTACGATATGTATTTCCCGCTTGAGGAGATAATCGACAACGGCTTTGCGCTCGCGGTAATCTATTATCAGGATGTATCGAGCGATGACGGGGTGATGAACGACAAGCTTATGGGCAAATACGGACGTCCTGTCGACGGCACCGGATGGGGAAAAATATCCGCATGGGCATGGGCGGCAAGCAGAGTTGTTGACTATCTTGAGACGCGCGATGATATCGACAGCGAAAACATAGCCGTTATCGGACATTCACGCCTCGGGAAGACGGCACTTTGGTGCGCCGCGCAGGATACGCGTATCAAGCTTGCTTGCTCAAACGATTCGGGCTGTGCGGGCGCGGCGTATGAGCGCGTAAAGCATGAGGGCGCGGAAACGTGTCAGATAATTGCAAATATATTCCCGTATTGGTTCTGCGGTAATTATTGGAAGTTCGCGGGCGAAATAGAAAAAGCTCCGTTCGATCAGCATATGCTGCTTGCCGCAATAGCTCCGCGGCACGTCTGCGTCGGCAGTGCGAGCAAGGATGATTGGGCTGACCAGTATTCCGAACAGCTTTCATGTATCGGTGCTTCACCTGCGTGGAAGCTGCTTGGCAAAAAAGGCTTTGTAGGTCCCGAAGAGCCTGCCGCAGTCGGAGACGATTTCAATGAAGGCGATATCGCATACCACCTGCGCGACGGAATACATTTTCTTTCGCGTAATGACTGGAAAGCTTATATGGAGTATTTTAAGACAATACTGTAGGCTTGATGCGAACACGCGCTGAGGCTGTTCCAAAACTTGCAAGAGACTCTGCACTCCCCCTTTTTTCGCGCTCTTGTAAAAATGCCGCAAAACTTTTATTGCGCTTCGTGCAAAGTAAAAAGAATACAGTGCCTCATGCTAAAATATAGCGAAGGCACTGTATTTTTACTACTGCTTACTTTAATTGTATTCCGCGCGAAGCGCAAGTAAAGTCTTTTACAACGCTTTTCATCAAAAAAGCGTGCAGGGGTGCAGGGGACGGAGCCACCGCATATGTGTGCAGGGAGAACGGAGTTTTCTGTGCAGAATCCCGCAAAAGGTTCTCCCCTCAATCGAGACGGAACACCTCTGTCAGCATCGGCTGAGCTCCGGTCTCAGGATCCATTTCCATTATCATGACATCTTTCATGTATTCGTTCCACTTGTCAACGAGCGGGCTGTCCGCCTGCGTTTTGGCGGCGAATGCAACTCCTTTTTCACATTCGTAATAACCGAACAGCTCGTTTCCGACATTCCATATACTGTAATTGCAGATGCCGGCTTCTTTCAAAAGCGCTACAAGCTCAGGCCATATTTCGGCATGACGGCGTTTGTATTCCTCAATGCAACCATCCTTGACTATTGCTTTCCATGCGTATCTTTCCATAATCAAAACCTCCTATTTATTCTCTTCATATGCCTTGCGAACAGCTCGTGCAAGCTGATCGGAACAGCTCGTATTTTTCCAGCCGCAGGTTATCCCCTTGAGCTTGGATTCGATAGCTTCCACTGTCATGCCGTCGACAAGCGTTGAAAGCGCTTTGAGATTGCCGTTACAGCCACCCGTGAATTTCACGTTGCGAATGATATCACCGTCAATATCAAACGAAATTGCCGATGAACATGTACCGTTTGTTTTGTAATCGTATCGCATGATATCCTCCGATCAAAGTAATGTGATGCCGTTGCCCCGGCATATTTGCTTTGTTTTTTCGTCCCATACCGACACCTGTACCTGCCCGATGTGTGCTTTTTGCAAAATCAGCATGCACAACCGCGATTGACCTATTCCTCCACCTATCGTGAGCGGAAGCTCGTCAGACAGCAACATTCTGTGAAATCCGAGTGATCGTCGGCTATTGCATCCGCTTTTTGTAAGCTGTTCATCAAGTGACTTTGAATCTACTCTTATGCCCATCGAAGAAATCTCAATAGAGCATTGCATCACTTCATCCCAAAAAAGGATATCTCCGTTCAGCTTCCAATCGTCGTAATCGGGTGCTCTGCCGTCGTGCGGCTTACCGGATGCGAGCTTATCACCTATCTGCATGAGGAACACCGTGCCGAAGCGTTTTGTTATTTCATTTTCACGTTCCTTTGCTGTAAGCTTCGGGAACATATCCTCAAGCTCCTGAGTGGTGATGAATTTCACCTCACGTTTAAGGTCGATATCTATAGTCGGAAACTCTTTTTTTATCATTTCGGCAGTATCGACTATCGCATCAATTATGTCGCAAACCGTCTGCATCAGATATTCGGTGTTTCTGTCCTCACATGTGATGACCTTTTCCCAATCCCACTGATCGACGTATATGGAATGGAAATTGTCGAGGTCTTCATCACGTCGGATAGCATTCATATCTGTGTACAGACCGCAGCCGGCAGAAAACTTATAATCGTGCAAAGCCATTCTTTTCCACTTGGCAAGCGAATGGACTACCTGAACAGTCTCCCCCGTAGCCTTTACATCAAAAGCCACTGCCCGTTCGACACCGTTCAAGTCATCGTTAAGTCCCGTTTCCGGCTGAACGAAGAGCGGCGCGGTAACTCTTTTCAAATTAAGCTTTTGCGCAAGTCTCTGCTGAAAATACTGTCTCAGCATACCGATCGCAAGCTGAGTACTGTATATATCAAGCTTTTCAGTGTATTTTTTCGGGATTGTAACGTGATTCATAAGAGTTTACTTCGTATCAAACGATACTGCTCCTTTTTACGGAAATCAAATATATATAAATTGTACCATTTGATCAAAAAAAAGTCAATCCAATTATGTAACAATTGACTTTTGGCGCATTTTTTGATACAATCAACCGTGAAGACAGGTGATTTTTTTGAAGAAATTTTCAAAGCTTATAATAGTATTACTTATAATCTCGCTTTTATTCTGCGCGTGTACCGATACGGTAAATGTACCGAATACCAATGTTCCGGAAGATCTATATGTACATTTTATTGATGTGGGACAAGCAGACTGCGAGCTGATAACGCTTAACGGTCACAGCATGCTCATTGACGGCGGCAACGTTGATGACGGTAAGGATATCGTCAGATATATACGTTCACTCGGCATTGAATCGCTTGATTACATTTTTGCAACTCATCCGCACGAGGACCACATAGGTGGGTTGGATGAAGTGATAGACGCATTCCCGGTGAACGTTATTTACTCTCCTGTTGATGAATATTCCGGCGAGTGCTTTAAGTATTTCAAGAAAGCGGCTGATAAAAAATGTGGAATAACCGTCTGTCGCGGCGGAATTTCCCTTAGCTTTTCAAATGCGTTTATTGATGTTTTGTGGCCTTATTCGCCTGAAAACGAAAAAGAAACAAACAACATGTCAATAGTTCTGAAGCTTATATACGGCGAAGCATCGTTTTTGTTTACCGGTGATGTCGAGCACGATGTTGAATCACAGCTTGTCAAAAACGGCGAGGATCTTTCGGCAAACGTGTTGAAGGTGGGACATCATGGCTCAAGCTCCTCAACAAGCTATCTGTTTTTACGAAGCGTTATGCCGCAATTTGCGGTGATATCGTGCGGAAAGAACAATGAATACAAGCATCCGCACAAGGAAACGCTCGATATGCTTAATCAGGCTGACGTGGAATTATACCGTACCGACCAACTCGGGACTGTGATAATCTCCACTGACGGAATGTTCATTACCGTAAAGCACGGAGATACTTCCGTAACCGAAAAAGCTGAGCACTCATCTCCCGCACTCGGTTCCGCCATTACCGAAGTAATAGGAAATAAAAAATCGAAAAAATATCATATGCCGGGTTGCGACGCGCTTCCGTCGGAAAACAACAGAGTTTATTTTGATTCGGCTTCCGATGCGGAAAATGAAGGCTATTCACCGTGCGGAAACTGCTGTAAGTAAGCATTTAGCGCAAGAAGTATTTGTTACAAAAATGTAAGCGGCAGGGTCATTGATTTCACTTGCGATGATGTAACAAATATGGTAAAATATAAAAAAATACTACAGAGGTATTTTCATTTGCAAAACAACAAAAATCAAAAAGTAAAAAACAAAGCACTTTGGACGGTCATTTTTGTGCTTATAGCCGCGCTGAGTATCTGGGCGGTAATGTCACAAAGCAAGAGCTTTTCATTTGCGGCTTTCGGCGCATTTTTAAGAAATGCAAGAAAGTTGCCGCTTGCGTGCGCCGTTTTGAGCATGCTCGCCTTTATCGCATTCGAGGGTATATCCATACTTGCCATTTGCAGATCCTTCAGCTATAAAAAAAGCTTCGGCAACGGTTTTGCTTATTCGGCGGCAGACATCTATTTTTCGGCAATAACTCCGTCCGCGACGGGCGGTCAGCCGGCAAGCGCGTTTTTCATGATAAAGGACGGCATACCGAGCATGTTTGTAACCGTCGTGCTTATCGCAAACTTAATGATGTACACCATCGCGGCAGTTGTGATCGGCATGCTGTGCTTCATTCTCGTGCCGGCATCATTTCTTGATTTCAATATAATATCAAAAGTGCTTATCATCATCGGCTTCGGCGTGCAGGCGGGACTTTGCGCAATATTCATGCTTTTGCTCACAAAGCCCATAATACTTCACAAGCTCTGTGAAGGCACGATAAGGTTGCTCAGCAAGCTTCATCTTATGCGCAAAAAGGAAGAAAAGCTTGAAAAGCTCCGTCTGTGGATAGACCAATATGCCTCTTATACGCGCCTGCTTAAGGATAAGCGCGGCGCACTTGTCGAAGCGCTTTTTATTAACTTCCTTCACAAAATATCGCAGGGGCTCGTAACGATGTTTACTTACCTCGCGACCGGCGGTATCGCAGCGAACGCGTTCAGGGTATTCAGCCTGCAGATATTTGTCATCATGGGCGCATACTGTATTCCCGTGCCCGGCGCAATGGGCGTTACGGATTATATATTGCTCGACGGCTTCAACTCTATAGCTTCCTCACAGACGGCAACAAATCTTGAGCTTTTGAGCCGCTCGCTGTCATTTTACATTTGTGTAATAGTCTGCGGACTGACGGTATTGCTCAAATACCTTCTTTACAAACGTAAACAAAAAAAATCATGAAAAAGCATTTTACATTAAAAATTATCGCAGTATTGACGTGCGCGACAGTGCTTGTCGCGTGCATCCTTGTCGTTTCCAGAAAAAACGAATGGTGGTTTCCGCGTCTGCAATTACTTTTGAAGGATAACACACCGGATATAAAAGCTGCCGACGCTTCTGTTTTCACGATAGAATATACGCTCGACAAATTGAAAAATGACAGCAGAACAAATCTGTGCTCATTTATGATGCTTGTAAATTCCGAGCATCCGATACCTTCGGATTTTGAGCCCGACGTCGTTGAATATAACAGTGCCTTAATGAGTCCGGAAATGGTCGACGCTTATGTGAAAATGCGCGATGAGACAGAAGCAAGAACTAGCGTGCATATATATGTATCAAGTCACTTCCGTACAAAAGAAGATCAGGCGCGTATATTGGCTGAAAGTGATACCGCAGTCGCGGCACAGGTCGGGTGCAGTGAGCACGAAACAGGTATGGCGCTTGACATTTACGCAAAAAGCTTCGGCGGGACTGCGTTTCTTGATTCTCCCGCAGGCAGATATATCAATAGGCACTGCGGCGAGTACGGCTTTATAATACGCTACCCCTACGGCAAAACCGATATAACGGGAATAACTTATGAACCTTGGCATATCCGTTATGTAGGACAGCCACACTCACGGCTGATCATGGACAGCGGTCTTTCGTATGAAGAATACATTGATTTTCTTACTCCCGAAAAATGGTTTAAGACCGATGGCAACTGCTATATCCTGCGGACAGCCGCACAAGCCGTGCGCATGCCGGAAAGCTGGAGTAAATGCAGCATTTCCCCGGATAATACGGGATATTTTATTATTACGGTGTTTGAAGCTTCAGCTGATCCGCAGAACGCATGATCACAAAAGCATGTTGCGCTCTTGCCAAAATAATGTTCATTTGATACAATAATAAGGTAGGAAAAGATTTACATTATCAGAGGTTGCAAAAAATGTCCAAGGGCAATATAACAAAACGAAAAAAAATACTTTATTCGGCGGAACAGGCACCGCCGACGGGAGTGCTGATACTTTCTTCATTACAACAAATGCTGTTGTTGATATCAATAGGTATGGCGTTGCCGGTATCTGTTGCCCGTGTTGCCGGGCTTGACCTTTTACATTCCAGCACGTTTCTTGCGGCATCGTTGCTTTGCATGGGCGTTGCATCAATTGTCCAAACACTACCGGGAAAATTTCTCGGTTCAGGCTATCAGACTTTTTCGGCGTGCGACTCAGCGGCAATATCAGCATGCGTGCTTGCCGCTGAATTAGGCGGTATACCGCTTGTACTCGGTATGACGATCTATTCGTGCATATTGCGTTTTGTTCTCGGCTCGTTTGCGTTCCGTTTACGCAAGCTTTTCCCCGCGGAAGTGACCGGGACAATGATATTTATTCTCGGCATCAATCTTATACCGACGTCGTTCAAGTATTTTGTCGGAACGGGAACATTTAATCCGATGCACCTTGTCGTTGCGGGTGCTACACTGCTGTTCATGCTTGCTTGCTCACTGTTCATCAAGCCGCTGAAGCCGTATTCGGCGCTTGCGGGAGTTGTATTCGGTTATATACTTTCGATAATCACAGGAATTTTTGATATTTCAACGCTTGCCGATATCGGGAAACGTTCAGTGGTAGCGCTTCCGATATATGCAGATCTTTCGTACTCGTTTGATGTTAAAATGCTCGTTCCGTTCTTTATTATTTCAGTTGCCGGAATAGTAGATAATATAGGTGACTTCACCGCAGTCCAAAGCGCTAACGACCCGAATGCAAAGAAAATCGATTGGCGTTCGATCGAACGCGGCATTCGGGGCGGCTCACTTGCATCGGCATTCATGACGCTGCTCGGCGGCTCGGCACAATCCACATCAACGGCGAATATCGGAATTGCCGGTGCAAGCGGCATAACAAGCAGAAAAGTAGCTTACGTTGCGGGCGGAATGCTTATTGCAGTTTCGTTTTTTCCGGGCGTAATGGGTGTACTTTCAATGATCCCCGAGCCGGTGCTCGGCGCGGTGCTTATGTACAGTATGTGCTATATCATGTCGGGCGGTTTTTCAACGCTTATGTCGCTTGAGCTTACTGACCGCCGTATATTTACCATCTTTCTCAGCATAGCGGCGGCTGTCAGCACGCTTATTCCCGGATTATATGACTTTTTGCCGAAATCGGTTTCCGATGTACTTGTTTCTCCGATGATAATGGGTGTGCTTGTCTTGATGATAACAACGCTCTTCTGCCGATTAGGTACGCACAAAAAATTCGAAATGCTTACCGAAATAGATGCTTACGGCGTTCAAGCACTCAATGAGCAGATAGACAATGTTTGCTGTAAATGGAATACTCAGCTTGCAATGACACGCCAAATCAAAATGGCACTGAACGCTGTGTGCGAGGGAGTATTCGAACAGAACAAGAATACAAAACTACGCTGTGTAATCCGATACGATAACCTACAGGTGAAGGTGCATATTGAAACCGATGAAATAGGCATGGAAGAAATAATTGAGTCTGCGGCGGAACCGACATCAATGTCAATAGCGCTTGCAATGCTTCCGAAGCTTTTTGATAATGTAAACGTTAAATGGAAGAGCGGTGCGCTGATAGCTGACATGAGCGAAGATATAAGATAAATCAAATCCACACATGCTTGTGTGGATTTTTTATTGACAAGTCAAAAAAAATATGATATCATATTTGCAAATAAGAATCATTATTGTTTAGGAGTTTGCATGTCAAAGCGCTACAGCAAAAAACGCGAGAGCATATTGAAGTGCCTGAAAAGCACGACTGAGCACCCGAGTGCCGAAAAAATATATGCTGAGCTGAAACCCAAACATCCGGATCTTAGCCTCGGAACTGTGTACAGAAACTTGAACATGCTCGTGAACGAAGGTTCTGTATGTTCGGTAGGTGTTGTAAATGACAAGGAGCGTTTTGACGCACGCACCGAACCTCATGTACACGCCATATGTGAAAGATGCGGAAAAATACTTGATGTAGAAGATATCAGTCTTCCGGATGAAATGCTCGAAGCGGTGCAGAAAAGTACCGGCTTTGCATTGACGTATTCAAGACTTCAATTTATGGGCTTATGTGCAGACTGCAAAACGGCAGTACAAAAAGGAATATATTCAAAAAACGTATAAGATTATTTGCGCACGGAGAAGATGTACGCTTATAATATATTTATTTTTTAGGAGGATGTAGAAAATGAGAAAATGGAAATGCCCTTTCTGCGGAGAAATCATAGAAAGTGAAACACGCCCGGAGAAATGCCCGCTTTGCAAGGTGGCTGGTGAAAAGCTTATCGAGATTACCGAAAACGAACTTTCATGGGCAGCTGAACATGTGGTAGGTATTGCAAAGGATGTTCCGGAGGAAATTAAGGAAGGGCTTCGCGCGAACTTCAACGGCGAATGCTCTGAGGTAGGTATGTATCTTGCGATGTCGCGTGTTGCGGCAAGAGAAGGATATCCCGAAATAGCAATGTATTGGGAAAAAGCCGCATTTGAAGAAGCTGAACATGCCGCAAAATTTGCAGAGCTTCTCGGCGAAGTAGTTACCGACAGTACTAAGAAAAACCTTGAAATGCGTGTAGCCGCAGAAAACGGCGCTACCGAAGGCAAGACACAGCTTGCAAAGCTGGCAAAAGAAAACAATCTCGATGCCATTCATGATACCGTTCATGAAATGGCAAGGGATGAAGCTCGCCACGGTAAAGCGTTTGCAGGACTTTTGAAAAGATATTTCAACTGAGCGTGTTAGGGACAATGTCCCCACATCTATCTAAGGAGCTCCGTCACAAGCCACGCAAGGACTTTACCTTTGAAGCTACCCGTTTTTTAAGAAAGCGCGGCAAAAAACTTTTGTGACTGCAATAAAATTCTCCCGACATAAAAATGCCGGGAGAATTTTTTCAACAGAGGTTTTTATGTTTGAAATTCATTCGATACCTCTACTGTTCGATAACCGTTCTAACGTACTCGTTCTCGGAAGCCGGAATGGCACCGATCATACTGCCGTCAACAAGTCACGCCAATGTTGCTTGGCGCTTCGAAAAACTCGTCGAAGCGTGACAGTGTATTAAACTTCAAACTTTTTAATATTGGGGACTCAGAGAGGAATTTCGCCCTTCTACGGAACGCTGTTCTGTGCTCCGTAAGTGGCTTCGCTCTTGTCCCCCGCAAACAATTTTTATAAAAAATTTCACAAAAGATTTTTTACTCTGCCGCAAAGCTTGTTCGATGTACTGTTATCTCTGTACACGTCCCGAGCCGTCGCCACCCGCAAGCGTCTGCACTTCGGAAACACTTACCATATTCATGTCGCCCTCGATCGAATGCTTGAGACAGCTTGCCGCTACCGCAAATTCGATAGTCTGCTGTGATTCGTATTTATTAAGCGAAGCATAGATAAGTCCTGCGCCGAAGCTGTCGCCGCCGCCTACGCGGTCAACGATGTGCATGTGATAGCTCTTTGAGAAGAAGTATTCACCGTTCTCGTAAAGCATCGCCGCCCAATCGTTATCATTGGCGGAAATTGACGAACGAAGCGTGATCGCAACCTTTTTGAAGCCGAAGCGCTTTGCAAGCTGAAAAGCAACGTCCTTGTAGCCCTCGTGGTTGACTTTGCCCGTAGTAACATCGGTGTTAGCCGCCTTGATGCCGAATACATCGGAAGCATCTTCCTCGTTGGCGATACATACATCGACATACTTGCAAAGCTCGTCCATTACCTGTCCTGCTTTTTCCTTGCTCCAGAGCTTTTTGCGGTAATTGAGGTCGCATGAAACCGTTATATCCTTTTCTTTTGCCTTTTTGCAAGCCTCAAGGCATATTTCGGCAACATTGTCACCGAGCGCGGGAGTGATGCCCGTGAAATGGAACCAATCCACGCCATCGAATATCTTATCCCAATCAAAGTCGTCCTTTGTCGCCTTGGCTATAGCCGAGCCCGCACGGTCGTAAATGACCTTTGACGGACGCTGTGACGCACCCTTTTCGCAGTAGTAAATGCCTACTCTGTCGCCGCCGCGCGTGATGAGCGACGTATCTACGCCGAAACGGCGGAGTGCGTTCACGCCCGCCTGACCTATCTCATGTGCGGGAAGCTTTGTAACGAATGCCGCGTCAAGGCCGAAATTCGCAAGTGATACGGCAACATTTGCCTCTCCGCCGCCGTAGGTAGCTTCATATTTTTCCGACTGCACGAATCTCAGATATCCCTCGGGTGCAAGACGGAGCATTATTTCACCGAATGTAATAACTCTCATTTTTATTCTCCTTAAAAATTATTTTTTCTGTACAAGATGTATTGCGAAGCCGCCGAACTCGCCCTTGAAATAGATTGCTGTCAACTCGCCCTTTACATCATACTTACGGGTATTTTCATCAAACTCGAAGCCGCGCTTCTCAAGATGGAATATCGCGCGCTGTATATAATTTGTTTCGATGGCGATATGTCCGTGTGTGCCGAGATACGGCGTTTTCATCATCTCTATCGCGCCGCCTGCGAACACGCTTGAATTGCCGTTTTTGGGCGCAAAGCCGAACATCGCATTGAACGTATCCGCAAGTGAAAGCGCTTCATTTTCGCTTGAGCCGTTTATGCCGACATGCTTGAGCTTGAAGCCGAGCATCGCGGTGACTGCCGTGCGTGTAAGCTCTTCTATTTCATCAAATCTACCTGCGTTTACAAGCTCCTTGTTCACCATCCAGCTTCCGCCGCAGGCAAGTGTCTTTTTGAAGTCAAGATACGAAATAAGGTTATCCGCGTTGATGCCGCCTGTCGGAATGAACTTTATCTTTCCGTACGGTGCGCTCATCGCCTTTATCATCTTAAGTCCGCCTATCGCCTCGGCAGGGAAAAACTTCACTACATCAAGTCCCAGCTCCATAGCGCACTCGATATCGCTCGGATTGGCACAGCCGGGTGTGATGGGTATATTCTTTTCTACGCAGTATTTTACGACAGTGGGATTAAGTCCCGGGCTGACGATGAATTTCGCACCCGCATTCACTGCTCTGTCTACCTGCTCGCATGTAAGTACTGTGCCCGCGCCAACGAGCATGTCGGGAAACTCCTTCGACATTATGCCGATAGCTTCCTCGGCAGCATCAGTTCTGAAGGTGACTTCGGCAACGGGAAGTCCGCCCGTACAAAGCGCCTTCGCAAGCGGGCGTGCGTCCTCCGGCTTATCAAGAGCAACAACGGGAACAATACCGTACTGTGATATTTCTTCCAGAATCTTATTCATGATATATCTCCTCATTTCTTAAAAATATCGCTACATAAAATTATAGTATGTTTGAATTTCCGTGTCAAGGCGTGAATTGCTCAAATACATTGTAATTCTTGCTTTTTATCAAAACGCTCTTGAAAAAAAATACAATGTACTGTACAATTATATTCGGAGGTGATTCTATGGCACGTTCTTCAGAACAAAAGCTCAAAATACTTTATCTGTTAAAAATACTCAACGAAAACACCGACAGCGAGCATCTCATATCAATGGAAAAAATACTCACAAAGCTTTCAGCCTATGGTATAGCCGCCGAACGCAAAAGTATTTACGCTGATATTGCCTCGCTCGACGAATACGGAATCAAAATCGAATGCGTCCACGGCAAGAACGGCGGATACCGTCTGAAAAATCATGATTTCAAGCTTTCGGAGCTCAAACTGCTCGTCGACGCAGTACAAGCATCAAAATTCATAACGGAGCAAAAGAGTTCCGAGCTTATCAAAAAGCTTGAAAATCTCACAAGTCGCTATAACGCAAAGCTGCTTCACCGTTCGGTCATCATGCACGAGCGCGTAAAGACAATGAACGAAAGCGTGTTCTACAATGTTGATACGATACAGCTTGCGATAGCCGATAACAGACAGATTTCATTTAAGTATTTCGATTGGGATATGTATAAAGAACGTGTATTCCGCAAAAAAGGTGCAGTATACCGTGTATCGCCCATAGCGTTGACTTGGTATGATGAAAACTATTATCTTGTTGCCGATGATTCTTCCTCCGCATCAAGAAAACATTACCGTGTAGATAAAATGTTTGCGATCCAGGCATTGAAAGACAAACGTGAATACACCGATGACAAACGTTTTGACATAGCAAAGTACGCAAAAACGACATTCGGCATGTACGGCGGTGAAACAAAGAAAGTCAAGCTTCGCTGTGCCGCCAAATTTGCCGGTGCTGTTTTCGATCGGTTCGGACAAAGCATCATTATCACTCCGGACGGTGATTTTTTTGAAACAATAGTCGAGGTAGCCGTAAGCCCCGTATTCTTTGCATGGGTGATGCAGTTCGGCGGTGAGATAAAAATAACCTCCCCCGAAGAAGTTATCTATGATTTCAAAGAATTGGTCGAAAAAAATCTCAAAGAAACCTGAAAACTTTTTATAAGTCCCATTTAATGTACTTATTCTTCTGTATGATATACGTGTAAAAAGAAACAGGAGGACAAAAAAATGGGAGCTTTGATCGTTTTGACAGTATGGCTGGCTATATCTCTTATAATTGCAAAAATCGAAAACCGTGAGGACGAGGTACAGGAAGAAAAGCATGTGGAGCTTGTACACAGGAAAAGGTGCTCACGCGGTATGCGTCCGCGTACTCCCGCAAGCTTTGCAAACAAAAAAGCCGGGTAAGTTATGCGGCAGAGGAACTCCGTTCCCCTGCACCCCT
>JAZRXI010000033.1:0-12511 GCA_045600145.1 Clostridia bacterium
CTACTATGGTTATGCGGCAGCCAATACTTCACCTATGTGGTCGCTCGGCTCATACATAAAGAGCTTTGCGCAGGCAAATAGTGCAATAAACTATATCGTCAAGGTTTCACTTGATGTAAGAGGCAGTATCAACAGTGCCGACCTCGCGATGCGTTATTTCGGCTCAACAAATTACAACCCCACGACGCTTGTTTCGGGAGTAGTCTGCAACTCAAGCACATACACGACACTCTCCGGCACGTTTACACTGACGGCGGAACAGGCGCTTGCGGCTGAAAGCACATGGTACGGTCTCTGTCTTAATAATATAAGCAGACCGGCGGCACTTGCATCTGTCATTTTCGACAACATCGTGCTTGAAATAACTCCCGAGGGCATCCCGCTTCCTCCCACAACGCTTCCCGCAAGCATTTCCACATTCGATGTCGGCGGAGTAACAACGCACGATCAGCTTGTTTATATGAACATAGACCATATTTACAGTAAGGTAGTTTCAGGCGGTGCACTTTGCGTAAACTATTGGGGCTATGCAGCAAAATACACATCTCCAATGTGGCTGCTCGGCTATTACATAAATAACTATGCGACGCAGAACAGTGCGGACAAATACATTGTAAATGTTTCAATGGATGTTAAGGGAAGCATCGACAGTGCGAACCTTGCACTGCGCCGTGTCGGCAATGCAAATGACAATCCCGCAACTTATCTTGCGACGGGTGTTGCATGCAATTCCACTGATTACACAACACTTTCCGGCTCATTCGAGCTTACAAAAGAGCAGGCTCTTGCGGCTGAAAACACATGGTACGGTCTTTGCCTTGACGAGATAGTAAGACCCTCGGCACTTGCAGGTATCTATTTTGATAATATCAAATTCGAAATACTTCCCGCAAGCGGCTTCACAGGTGCAAATATCGCGCTCGGAAAGGATCTTACGATCAACTACTATGCGTTCTTAAACGAAAGTGATGTTGCGGATATCAATGATATTTCCGTAAAATTCACCTATAACGGTAAGGACACATCGGTCGCTCCCGTTGCGTACGATGCTGAGAACGGCATCTATCAGTTCCCGTTCACGGGCATCAATCCGCAGTGCATGACCGACAATATCAAGGCTGAGCTTATAAAGGGCGAAACGGTCATCGCAAGCATAGACGAATACAGCGTAAGACAGAACTGTATCGACCTCTACGGCAAGACTGCGGCTGAGCTGAACATTACGGATGCTGAATGCACAACCCTTAAAAAGCTTGTTGCATCGCTTCTTGTTTACGGAAGTGAAGCTCAGAAATATGTTGCTTACAAGACAGATACACTTGCTTCGGCAGACCTTGCTTGGGCTGTTAACGACGGCACACTTTCCGCTCCTGCAAGCGACAAGAGCAGTACCTTAAATGTTACGGCTGACAAGATCAAATCGGCAGGCTTGCGCTTTGAAAACGTAAATAAGATCTACTTTAGAGTAGAAGCAACAGATACCGTGAATCTTACGCTTTCAATAAAGCGCGGTAACGGAACGGCTGACGTTGTAAACGTTGCCGAACTTGAACAGACAGACGACGGCACATATGCTTACTATACCGAAGGAATTTATCCCACCGGCTATGGCGATATCTTCACTGCAACGCTTGTAAAAGCGGGAACTGAAGTACAGACCGTAACCTACAGCGTAAATTCTTATATCGCAAGCAAGTGGAGTGACACTAACATGTCGAGTTTCGTACAAGCGTTACGCTATTACGGAACATATTCCGAAGCGTTTGCGGGGTGAAAAAATGAAAACTCGCGATAATGCCGATGCCGAGCTTCGTAAATATGCTAAGCCGCTTGCCGAAATAACATTTTTTGAAAGTGAAGATATCAGAACGGCAAGCGAGGTCGAAAAGTTTGAGAGCGAAGACGATGACTTCTTCGGCGAAGATAGCGGAAACACCGATAACGCTCACGAAGCTGTACCGAGTTCATTCAAGATCACGCTTGAATAGGAGGAATATGCTATGAAAAAAATAATTTCTCTAATAATTTGCGCGGTATTACTGATATCGGCTCTTAACATCACAATATTTGCCGAAACCACAACGAGTGAAAATCTGCTTCCGGCGTGCATTTCGACGTTTGATGATCCAACGGCAACGGCGACACATGAGCATTTGACGTATTTAAATACGCAAAGCCGTCCCATTTGGACTGATGTTGCGGATGGCGTGCTCAGCGTATATTGGCAATTTGCGGATCCCTTCTGCACTCCTGAATGGCATTTGGGCTACTATATAAACCAATATGCGTTAAGCCATCCGGCAGAAGAATATAATATCAATGTTTCCTTGAAAGTAAAAGGACCTTCACAAGCAAGCCTTGCCGTGCGTGAATTCCATGGCTATAAAGCTAGTGATGATGAAGTACGCATTCAGCAATATGTACAACTGCCGAGCGATGGATACAAAATGCTTTCCGGCTCATTTAAACTAACATCCGAAAAAGCACTGAACGCACATGACGATTGGTACAGACTTTGCCTTGATGACCTTGTGGGACATAGCTGGAAATATAATTATTTTGATGATATCACGCTTACGATAACTCCGATCGTTCCGCTGGAAACGAAGCTTCCGGAAAGCATATCGACGTTTGATGTGGGCGGCACTACGGCACATGCGCATCTTAAGTATTTAGACAGTAGAAATTATTATAATCCTGCGTCTCCTGCGTCTATCAATAACGGTATATTGCATATTGACTTTTCGTCATGGTCGCAGAGCTACGCCTCACCTGAATGGTTGCTTGGCTCGTATATCAAAAACTATGCTACATACAACGATTATGATAATTACATTGTAAATGTAAGCATTGATGTGCGAGGCAGAATAAAGACAGCACATCTTGCGATACGTAAAACAGACGGAGGAGATCAATTCAAATTCACGACGAAAGACGTAGAATTTTCACAAACCGAATTCAAAACGATTTCCGGTTCGTGCGAATTTACAAAGGCGGAGGCACTCGCTGCCGATGAAACATCGTACGGACTGTGTCTTGACGGGGTGACATTTGATCCTTATAACAGCGTTGCCGGTGTTGACTTCGACAACATCAAATTCGAGATACTTCCGAAAAGAATAAAAGAGGCAAACCTTGAGCTTGGTTCAAGCCTTACGATGGACTATTATGCCGACCTGAAAGACATTGATCCCAAAGGTGTGTCGATGCGCTTCACCTTCAACGATCAGCAAACAACTGTTCCGTGTCCGGATGTAGCCGAAAAAGGCGGAGATGCAGACGGACTGTACAAGTTCCCGTTCACGGGCATCAATCCGCAGTGCATGGCTGATAACATCAAGGCTGAGCTTGTAAAGGGCGACAAGGTCATCGCAAGAAAAGACGAATACAGCGTGAGGGACTACTGCGTCACGGCTTATGAGCAAGATAAAAGTAATACCACACTTAAAAACCTTCTTGCATCGCTTCTCGTTTACGGCAGTGCGGCACAGAACTATAAAGGACATAATATCGAAAAGCTCGCGTCAGCCGGGCTTGCTTGGGCAGAAAATGGTGATCCATTTCCTAATCTGGAAGATGTAAGGAATATCAGTGGCACCCCCAACGGCAGCAAAATAAAATCCGCGGGACTTGAGTTTTCCAACGTTATCAAGCTGTATTTCCGGGTGGTAAATCCGGACGATGTTCAAAACCTTACGCTTAAGGTGACGCGGAATGGTAATACGGAGGAACCCGTTAATGTTTTGGGCTTGTCGCTTTCAAACGGCTATTACGTTTATTATACCGATGCCATCTTTGCTAAGGGCTTTGGCGACAAATATACTGTTCAGCTTCTTTGCAACGGTGGTACTGTTCAAACGGTCACATACAGCGTGAACTCTTATATCCTCAGGAAGTGCAACGAAACCTCTCCCAATGGCGAACTTGCTAAGGCACTCGGATATTACGGATATTATGCAACACAGTACAAACAGCAATAATAAGGAGCGAACATATGAAAACAGCAAAAAAGGCATACATTAAACCTAAGGCAATATTCAAAAATGTTTTCAACATCGATATCCTTACCATAAGCAACGGATCGTTTGACGGCGAGGAAGATGAGTTCAATTCTAACGAAAATAACCAAAATACCAATGATGTCAACAATCCGAACAACATAATAATATAGGGACATTATGTGAAAATAAATCATCGAAAAGGAGTGACAATATGAAAAAAATCGTAAGCTTGCTTTTGTGCGTTGCGATAGTTCTGTCGGTCATGGGAATAACCGGACTGACGGTGTTCGCGGCTACAAATGAGCTTGTTACGAACGGGGGCTTTGAATCAAGTGATATTTCGGGCTTCACGGGCGTGACACATTCGCGTGTTTCAAGCGAGTATTCGGTAACACCAAAAAGCGGAAGCTATATGCTCAAAGCTTCACAGGGCGATCTTTTCTGCGACGTAGCTGAACAGTTCGGATGCTATCAGCAGATACAGGGTGGTATCTACAGGCTTGATTATACGGTGAATGCACAGGTGTATGCACGGTCAGCTATCAAGGTGCATGTTTATGTCAAGTATCTTAGGATCGGTGACAATTGTGCGCAGTTCCTTGACGGCGGCACGGTCGATGTTCCCGCGGGAAGCTGGACAAGTATTTCATTTACAAAGCCTCTCTATGGTGCACCGAATGCAAATATTGCTTCCGCGGATATTGTTTTCAGCGCGACGGGCAATTATTACCTTGATGATGTCAGCCTGACAAATCAGGGAAGCGCAACGGGAAAGACACGTCCTGCCGATATAGCTGTCGGCAACAGCGCGACAACGGGCGCGATAACGGTCGATACCTCTAAAAAGAGTGCCGATCCCACATTCGGCGCGGTACGCTGGGATGCGTGGTACGGCAATGATTCCAATGCGACAAGCATCGCGTATGTCGTTTCAAAGACGCTTTCGTCTAAAAACGGCGCATATCTTGACCGCGCACCGTTCTTTGCGTCGATACTGAACAAGCAGGTCGTACTTCCGACTTATACTCAGGAGATATGCGATAAGGAGATACTTTACGCCGCAGGCGCGGGTATAGATTACTTCATCTACGGTTGGTACGATGACGGCATGCGCGCCGCAAGAGTTCTCCATACGACGAGCCAATACCGCAACAAGGTAAAAATGGCGATAATCGCATGCGGCTCCAGATTCGAGCATATCGAAATGTACGATATGCTGAAGCAGGACTATTATATGAAGGTGCTTGGCAACAGACCGCTTATCTTCATAAATACCAAGGAGCCGGAAACGGTAGAGAGAATAACAACATATTATCGCAATATGTGCCTTGACCTTAAAAATCAGGGCTATGATATCGGATATCCGTATATCACGGTTTACTATAACAATGTTTCCGATACTACTAAGATAAAGGAAATGTATGCTTCAGGCGCGGACGCGGTGACCGATTATGCGTTTGAAGCCACCGGCTCTGTATCGAACCTTTCTTCGTATGCTTCGCTTGCGTCAAAAGCGGAAGCACAGTGGACAACACGCGAAAGCAGGATATACAATGCTTCGACACAGCAGGTAGTACCCACCGTAACGGTAGGCTACGATCTCAGCCCGCGTTATTACGCCGAGCAGGCAACACCCGGCATAGTACATTGGATGAGCGTTCCGTCAAACGGTTACGCCGCAAAGGCAACTGCCGCGGAGCTCGAAAACCATATGACAAATGCCGTCAGGTATATGCTTGATGCGTCAAATGCGTCATATACGAGCGCGAATACCGTTTCGATATACGCATGGAACGAGCATGATGAGGGCGGCTGGCTCTGCCCGACCGTGAAAGTGGATGCGAACGGCAATCAGCTCTATAATGCTGACGGCACTCCGCAGATAGATACAAGCCGTCTTGATGCCGTGGGCAAGGCGATAAAAGCCTATAAGAAATCCGGCACATACTGCGAAACGGGCATTTACGAAACCAACTTCGAAAACGGCATCCCGTCGGGATTTATCGGCGCGACAGCCGCAACGGTCGCGGGCGGCGGCAACGTAAGTGCGCAGGCGGTAAGCTCGCTGAGCCTGAATATAAAAGACTTGACAGAACTGCTTGCTTCACCGGCGAAAAAATACGAGCTGAGCTTTGCTTGCTATTCGACCGCGGCGGGACAAATAAGCGCAAGCGTATCGGCAACGCTTTCGGGCAATGCCGCTGAAGCCGCCGAGGCTGACGGACTTATCGGCAATAACGGCGTATATACGTTTACCGCAAACGCTGCGAATGTATCTCAGAACAGTTGGTCAAAGCAGAGCTTCGAGCTTCGCATACCCGAGTATTTCAAGAGTGCCTCAACGCTCAACATCAATATAAACTGCACACATGCTCAGCATATATACATTGATGATTTCAAGGTATGTGCCATTGATTCCATAGCGGGCGCGGCGCTTTCACTCGGTAAAACGCTTTCACTTGAATACTACGCGTATATAAATGATGAAAACGCGGCACCGACAATGAGATTTACCCGTGAACGTGTGGGTAGCATTGATGAACCGCTTGCGGTGTGCGAGGTCGCGGGTAGCTTCGACGAAGCGACCGGACTGTGGAAATTCTCATTCGACGGCATCAATCCGCAGTGCATGACAGACAATATCCGCGCCGAGCTTATCGAAAACGGCGCAACGGTAGATGTCAAAGCAAGATATAGCGTAAAGCAGTATTGTATTGATCAGCATGAAAGCACTGCTCAAAAACTCGGCATGAGCAATATCAAATTCACTCAGCTTAAGAATTTGCTTGCTTCGATACTTGCATACGGCGCCGAAGCCCAAAAATATACTTTCTATAAAATGGGCGAGCTTGCGACAGACAATGTAGCATGGGCTCAGAATGAGGTATCACTTGCGAAGCCCGAGAGCATCAAGAAAAAAACCGTGTTTGCGGGTGAAGGCAATTTCATACGTGCGGCGGGCTTACGCTTCGATAACGGAGTGGAGCTGTATTTCAAGGTATTCGCGCCTGATTCGCTGATGACACTTGTTGTCAGTGATGAATACGGCAACAGCAAGACTTATGCCTTGAATGACGTTGATACGGATGGTATCGCGACTGTATATACCGATGCGATATTTGCATCAATGCTCGGCACAAAATTTACCGCGACGCTTTACGGCTCCGGAAACACGGCGCTTGAAAGCGTTACCTACAGCGCATATTCTTACGCTTCTCAGAAATGGGAGAGCAATGCACTTGTCAGAGCTATGTACGCATACGGCCTGACTGCGGAAAAGTATGCGAGTGATATAAGCGAAGGCTTTGACGTTGATATCAACGACGAAGATATTTTTTAAGACATCTCGGAAAGGACATTTACAATGAAGAAAATACTATCTCTTTTACTGTGCGCGGCAATGGTGCTTTCCTGCATCGGGATAATCTCCTTTGCCGGAAACGATAACCTGCTCCCGGCAAGCATATCGGAGTTTACTTCGGGCACGGGCGTTACGACGCATGATCATCTTGTGTATCTTAACGAAAGCCATATATACAATAAGGGCATAGTCGATAACGCACTTAATGTAAACTATCAGAGCTATGCGGCAGGCTATACCACACCTATGTGGTTGCTCGGCTCGTATATAAAAAGCTTTGCACAGAGCAATACTGCCGACAGCTATACCGTATTTGTTTCACTTGATGTCAAGGGAAGCATTACGAGCGCAAAACTTGCGGTACGCCGCTACGGCGAAGCCACTGACAGCAAGTTAGCTGCTGTATGCGGAAGCACAGCTTGCTCGGCGGATAACTTCACGACGCTTGCCGGAACGTTTGAGCTTACGAGCGCACAGGCACTTGCGGCTGAAAGCACATGGTATGCGCTCTGCCTTGACGGTATCGTAAGACCGTCCGCACTCGGCGGCATCCGCTTTGATAATGTCGTACTTAAGATAACGCCCAAGACGGAAAACAAGAACAATCTGCTCCCGGAAAGCATTTCGACATTCAAGAACGGCGTAACGAGCGATACACATCTTGTATATCTCAATGACAGCCATATCTACAGCAAGTCTGTTTCGAACGAGGCACTTTCCGTAGCGTATTACGGTTATGCGGCGGACTATACCTCTCCTATGTGGTTGCTCGGCTCATATATAAAGAGCTTTGCGCAGGCAAATACTGCCGATTCGTATAAAATCAAGGTGTCACTTGATGTCAAGGGAAGCATTACAAGCGCAAACCTTATGATACGTCGCTTCGGCGAGGTAAGCGACAGCAAATTCAAGGTGGTCGCGTCGGGCGTTGCGTGCGAGCAGAATATGTTCACGACGCTTTCGGGCGAATTTGAATTGACTTCGGCGCAGGCGCTTGCGGCAGAGGATTCATGGTATGCGCTGTGCATAAGCAATATCGTAAGACCTGCAACGCTTGGCAGTGTCATATTTGATAATGCCACGCTTGAGATCACTCCCGTGACACAGCAGGGCGGTCAGCAGGAAGACCCGGGTCAGCAGGAACAACCAGGTCAGCAGGAAGACCCCGGACAGCAGGAAACACCGTCCGAGCCTCAGAGAATAGGCGTGCTTCCGGCGGCAATATCGACGTTTGATGACGGAGTGGCAGTCACGGAGCATCCGCATCTTACCTACGTAAATGACAGCCATATTTATACCAAGATCGCAAAGAGCGGCACGCTTACCGTGAACTATTACGGCTATGCCGCGGCATATACATCACCTATGTGGTTGCTCGGCTCGTACATAAAGGATTACGCGCAGAAGAACAAGAGCAACAATTACACTGTATCGGTTTCGATGGACGTTAAGGGCAGTCTTGAGAGTGCAATGCTTTCCGTGCGCCGCTTCGGTAATGCTTCGGACAGCTCACTTAAGAATATTTCACAGAGCGTTACATTCGCTTCCGATAGCTTTACTAATGTTTCGGGCAAATTCACACTCAATGCCGAAACCGCGCTTGCGGCAGAGGATTCGTGGTACGGAATATGCCTGAGCAGTATAAAGAGACCTGCAGCACTCGGCGGAATAGTATTTGACAATGTAAAGGTCGAGATAACTGCCGACGGCGGAAATTCGGGATATAAGAAGGTCACCAACGGTGATGCCGAAAACGGGCTTGAAAATTGGAACATCTTCAGCCAGGGCGGCGGCAAGATCGAGCTTTCCGACGATACCGCAAGCGGCAAGGGACATTCCGTTAAATACAGCAACCCGACGAATGCTTACGGTTCGATAGCGTTCGATCTCGGTCCTATGGTAATCAATGATAAGGCACACGGTTATGCAGGCGGCGGCGCGGCAACATACGAGATAACCTTCAAGGCAAAGGCATCGGATGTTACCGGGGCAAGGATATTCCTTAATTCTCAGGCGCATACCGCCAAGACATACGTCAGTGCTTCACCGTATCTGACGCTCACCGACGAGTGGGAAGAGTATACCGTAGAGGTGGAAGTCACCGACGACTTCTTAAAGGAAGTTGAGGCGCAGTACAAGGCGGGAAAGACCGAGGCGTATGAGCTTATTCTCCGCTTCGACTTGTCGGCAACGATGTACAAGGGCGATAAGAGCGGCACATATTGGGTCGATGATGTTACGATAAAGAATCTTACGAATCCCGAAAACACAGGTGACAGCGCGATTTTGCTTCCGGTAGCTGTGCTTGCGGCGGCAACGCTTACATTCACTGCGTGTGCGGTATTCGGCAAGAAGAAAAACGACGGTCTCGAGTGAGACCGTCACGATAACCGTTAATCCTTGCGATGCAGTTTCCTTTCTTTATTTTTTGCACTTTTTTTGTTCTTTTGCATCGCGGATTATATATTTCTGTCGGCAGAGTTAATCTGCCGGCAGATATTAAAAATCTGTTTTAAGGAGTGATGAACTTTGTTGAAAAAAACAGTGATCGTATTTATTGTACTTACCGTTATTCTTGCTTCGGTCAACGTATTTGCCTCGGCAGACGTTGCAAAGGGTGATGTGAACGGTGATGGCAGTGTTGATCAGAATGACAGAATGGTACTTGCGCGCTTCATTGCCGGCTGGGACGGCTACGATGCGCTTGTCGATACGGAAGCGGCTGATATCGACGGCAACGGCAAGGTGACGGCAAAGGACAGAATGATCCTTTCACGCTACCTTGACGGCTGGGACGGATACGACAGCTATTTTGCCGCAGATATACCGGAAACTCCCGAAGATTCAGATAAGCCGATAATCCTTGAACCGGATGAGTTTTAGTATCGAAACATAACACAGCATCTTATCACCCGACTGTCGTTTGACGGCCGGGTGATTTTTGTTGTGCATGCCTTTTTTTATACACTGCAAATGTTTCCGTAGGGTGCGGCATCCCCTGTCGCACCGTTATACACATTAAAGTACGGGCAGGAAACAAAGTAATCATTCCGAAAAACTTTATCGTGTCATTGCGAGCATCCGCAGGATGCGTGGTGATCCATACTTGGCAAAAGCGTCAAGGATGCCGCACCCTACGACGAACACTCAGGCAAAGAGGCACAAACTAACTTTGAAATTCACATTTTTTACAGTGAAAAACCCGCCGCAGAAAAATTTAACACGTCGCAGAAAAGTTTTGCAAAAAACATTTGCAATATCCGGGCGGATATGGTATGATAATCTTACCACACAGCTTAATATTTTCAAGCAGGCATACTTTTCGGTAAAAACGTATGCTTGATATCATATCCTGTTTGGAAATGAGCTGTGTGGTAACAGAAAGCTGCGTTTTTCGTGCGTGGCTTTCGACCACGCATTTTTTATACATAGTTTTATTGTACTTATATTTAATTCAAATAAATAACAATATGAATGGAGGAGTTTTCATTGAAAAAACTTATAGGTTCTTTGCTTGTAATCGTTATTATTATGTCGTCGATTTCTATGGTAACGTTTGCAAGTACTAATTCTGACTCGATAATATATTCGGGCAAATGCGGTGATAATGTTTATTGGTATATTAATGGATCATCAGGTGAAATGAATTTCACAGGAAGCGGCGATATGGGATTTTATTCTCAATGGCAGTATGTTCCGTATTTGACTTCGTATAGAAATCGTATTATTAATGCAAAAATTGAAGATGGAATAACACAGGTTGGAACTAATTGTTTTTGTTGCTGTGAAAAACTATTATCTGTTGATATACCTGAAACAGTTACTTCTATTGGGTTCTATGCATTAAATAACTGCTTTTTGTTAGAAAAAGTAACTTTGCCGAATTCCATAACATATATTGGAAATCATGCTTTCTATAATTGTTACAAATTGAACGAAATTAAATTGTCAAATAGTCTTACATATATAGATTCGTATGCATTCGGAAATTGCTTTTCGTTAAAAGAAATATTTTTGCCAAAATCATTAAATACCATTGCAAGCAACGCTTTTGTAGGATGTGATAGCTTAAAACATGTGTATTTTGAGGGCACAAAAGAGCAATGGGATAATATATATAAAGGAACACTTCCGAGCGGTACAACTGTACATTGCTCTTGCGTATCAAACCCAAACAATTATACTGATTTATTATCTTCGATCGCCAACGACCCGACACCGTTTGACCTAAAAACAGACGGGTATTATTTTAGTAATTCGCCGGATACATTCAATTATAAAGATGGCGATAAAATACCGCTTAACATATACCAATCAGTGGATAAAAATTACAGCATGCAGATATGGAAAAGTGCAGAAACAGGAAGTTGGGGCGGAAATTGTTTTGGTATGTGTGCTACCGCAAGCTTATTTGATGACGGCTTGCTTGATAAGACACCTTACTTTGGATTTGACAATGTGTATTCAGGTTCGAAAAAAATGACTAAATATCATTTCTTCAAATCTGTAAATCAACTTGAAAATGAACCGTTAAAAATTCTTATTGAGCAATATCAAATCGCACAAAAGAACATCAAATGGAAAAACAACTCTGTGAACACCGAATATATTATTCCATACTTTCAAGAGATATTTGATGATACGACAAACAGCGCTCGTGCTGTGGGTAGCTTTTATGATATCTTCAGCGAATGCTACGAAAACCTTTTCATACAAGTTAGTTATAACGGCGGCGCACACGAAATGCTTATTGATTCCTCACGCAAACCGGAACCGATAGCTCCGCAAAATAAAAACAATGAATCAGGCTGGTGGAAGGTTTATTTATATGACCCGAATTATCCTAACAGTAAGAAAAGATATATGGAGGTAAATACCGTAACAAACAAATGGTATGTTACAGTAAACCCAACAGCAGGTAAAAACGGTCACGAATCCGGTTATGATGAAAACGGCAACTGGATAGCCGGCAGTGGACTTTATATTTATTCGATAAAAAAAGCAATGCACTTTAACGGCGGTCTCAGTCTGACAACAAGCTCCAAAGATACAACCACAGTAAAAGCAACCGGACGTTCATACCGTATATTTAACAAAGATACACTTATCATTCAAAAGAGTAATGATAAAATAATTTTTGCGAATGACC
>JAZRXI010000034.1:0-12464 GCA_045600145.1 Clostridia bacterium
CGCCGTAAAAAGCTGTTCGGCAAATTCAAACAGTGATGCGCCTGCCTGCGTCCAATACGAACAGCCCTCATCGCATGCACCGTCAAGCGGATATCTGCGATAAAATGCCTGCGCCTCGGTCATCATTTTTTCGATGCCGCGGTACAAGGTCGCTTTATCACGCACCGTTATCAAAAATACCGAAAGTATGTTTGAAAGTATCCACGGGTTCCAATTATTGACCTCGCCGTAATAGCCCATCCACCACCAATCGCGGTGGCAAAGGTACGGCTTTACGACACGTCGGTCAAGCTCATTGACTATGTTTTCGCATATTTCGGGGCAGAACGCATAGAGCTTATCAAAAAGCATATAATACGTCCACGCAAGTGACGCCGCCGTCTCGCCCGCGAACAGATCGACATACGGCTCGTTCGCACGCGGGATATTCTGTACGCCGAACACATCAGCCCAGTGCGCCGAAAGCCCCCAATAAGTTTCCTCGCAAATCGCAAAAATACCGTTGACGATGTCGGGAATGAATCTGTCTTTGTTCTCAAGTATCTCGGCAAACACGAGCGTGCAAAGCGCCTGTCTGCGCCTGAAATGCGGTTTTTCCATTATGATGCGGTTACCGCTCTTTTTGAACTCCATAAAATCCGTAGCCTTGATTATCGGCCAATCGAAGCCGAGATAACGCTCGGCGATGGCAATAGCCTCCGCATCAAAGCGCGCGTCCCAGAATTTGCGGTCGGTCGCATCGGGAAACATCATTTTCGAATATTCAAATGCCGATACATCGTTGTTTTCAAGCCATGTCTTAAACACAGTATCACCTCTTATTCAGTTCCGTGTAAAGCTTTGTGTAAAGGCTGTCGCGGATGACGCATCCCGGTGTCGAGCCGGCACGCATCAGCTCGGTGCATTTCGAGCAGGCGATACAGCACTTCTTTTCATCAAGCCTGCCGCAGGTAAGTATCTGATTTGCAAAATCGGGGTTTGCGAAAATCATTCTGCCGAAGCCCGCGAACGCAAAGGCGTTTTCTTTTATATATGCCGCCGCAACATTCGGTGATGCCGCGCCGAGATACGAATAGCCCGATGAAATAATCGCGATCTCCGGCACTGCCCCGTGAAGCTCTTTTATGCCGTTCAGCATACGCGCAACGCCGACAAGCGGATGCTCCTCATGCTCATACGGTCCTTTTGCGAACGGTCTGTTCACATGCGGGTTGACATACGGGTTGCCCATCGTGATATTGATGAGCTTCATGCCGTAGCCCGAAAGTATTTTTACAAGCTCCTTCGGCTCGGTCAGATCGACCTCAAGGCTGCCGTCGCGCTTTACGCCGAAGCCGTAGGGATATTCAAAGCCATCGTAAGCGTTAAGGCGCGTTGACACGATAAAATCATTCGGCGTCACCTGCATCGCGCCCTGCACGCTTTCGCGCAAGAGACGTGTTCTGTTTTCAAAGCTCCCGCCGTAGCGGCTGTTTTCGCGCGTGAACGCCGAAAGCAGCTCGGAATCGAGATATCTGTGACAGCACTTGATATCAACGCCGTCAAATCCTGCCAAATGCGCAAGACGCGCCGATTCAACGAGCATATCGCGCACGCGGTCAAGCTCCTCATCGGTGATTATCCTATCTATAGGCTTGTCCTTTTCGAATATCGGATTATTGTATGCGATTATCGGCTCGGGATAGCCGTTGGGCTTTGAGTATCTGCCCGAATGGGTGTCCTGCATGATGATTAGCGGCGCATAGCCGTTTACCTGCAAGGCTTCCTCACGCATCCGATCGAGCAATGACTTGAAAGCGTCAATGTTGTCATCCCTCAGCCAGAGCTGACGCGGATTCGCGCGTGCCTCCTTTGCGCAGGCAGTTGCCTCAAACCAAATGATGCCCGCGCCGCCGTGTGCAAGCCGCATGTATCTTCTTATTGTAAGCTCGTCCGGCTCACCCGTAAGTGTGCCGTCGCATCCCTCCATCGCCTGACATGCAAGACGGTTGTGAGCCGTATGTCCCTGTATCTCAAGTGTCGCCTTAAGCGGCGAAACATCATCGCTGTACGGCAGGAGTCCGCCAAGCTCATCGTTTTGTTTCTTAAATTCATTTGCATCGGTATAAACCTTGCGTATCATTTTTACTTCACCCCGTAAACTTGTTAATTATAATAATAGAATACCTCCTGCGGTTTTTCAATCTCTTTTTTGTTAAATTTTATGTAAATCTTGCTTTTTTTATTTTCGGATGCTATAATGGTTATGTAAATATTGCCCGCAAAATGTATTTTGGGCAATTATTACATAGAAACATCCGCGCGGCGTTTGTAAAATATATCGTAAGGAAGTGATACTTTGTCCTCATCAATAATCGAAGATGCCCGGTATTCGGATATCATCAACGGCTTTGCGCCGCACGCGCACAACTGCTACGAGATCATCTATCTCTGTGAGGGAACGCTTTCAATGAGGATAAGCGGCATGGAATACACCGTTAACGCACCGTCGCTGATTTTCATAAGCAAGCTTGAACAGCACTCGATAAAAGTCATCGGAAGCGTTTACAAGCGGTACTATTTATGTATATCGCCATTGCTTGCAGGAAGCTATGTCCGCGATTATACTTTGCTGACGCTTTTATCCAACCGTCGTGAAGGCTTCTGTCATGTTTTGAGTGCATCCGCATTCAAGGCTGATGCAGACAGAATATTTTTGCGCCTTACCGAGGAGTTTGCATCGGAAAAGCCGTATTCACTGCTTCGTCAAACATCGCTTTTGACCGAATTGCTGATACTTATTTATCGCACCGCGCCGAATCTTTTTGCGCAGGAGAACAACAAGAGCATTTCAATGATATGGCAGATACAATGCACACTTGAGGAAAACTGCAAGGAGCATTTCACGCTTGCAGAGCTTGCGGAAAAATATCACATGAGCCCGTGTTATCTTGCGCACCTTTTTAAGAAGGTAACAGGCTATTCCGTCATGCAATATTTAACGATGTGCCGTCTTTCGCTCGCACGTCAGCTTTTGAGTGAAACGGATATGTCCGTCACAGAGATAGTATATAATTCCGGTTTTTCGGACAGCTCTAATTTTTCAAGACTTTTTAAGCGCGAAATGAATATTTCGCCAATTGAATACAGAAAGAAGGTACAACAATGAAAGCAATTTTTAACGGCTCGGAGCATTCGATTTTTACCGTCTACACTCCGTCAACATGCCAAAAGCTCAAGGATGCGCTCGGCATCGAGAAACGCGTGGTGACAAAGGACGAGATACTTGCCTCTCCCGAGACTTTCCGTGATACCGAATTTATTTTTTCCACATGGGGCATGAACACATTCACCGTCGAGGAAATAAAGAAATATCTGCCGTCACTCAAGGCAGTATTCTACGGTGCAGGCTCGGTGCAGTTCTTCGCGCACGAGTTTCTTGAAGCGGGAGTGCGTGTATTCTCCGCATGGGGTGCAAACGCAGTACCCGTTGCGGAATACACCGTAGCGCAGATCCTGCTTGCCAATAAGGGATTTTTTCTCTCATGCAGGCGTACCGTTTCACCCGAAACGCGGAATCTTGCACAGCGCTATTCGCAGGCGATGCCGGGCAATTACGATTGCACAGTCGGCATAATCGGCGCGGGCATGATAGGCAAGCTTGTGATAAAGATGCTCAGCCGTTACAACATCGCCGTCAAGGTCTACGACCCCTATCTGCCCGATGCGCTCGCGCAGGAGATGGGCGTTGAAAAGGTATCGCTCGAAGAAATATTCTCAACGTGTCAGACGATATCCAACCACGTTGCCAATCTTCCGCAGACCGTCGGCATGTACGATTACAAGCTCTTCTCACTGATGAAGGAGGATGCCACATTCATCAACACCGGGCGCGGCGCACAGGTCGTTGAAGCCGATCTCATCCGCGCACTTGAGGAAAAGCCGAATGCCTGCGCCGTGCTTGATGTCACACTTCCCGAGCCGCCGGTAAGCGGAAGCAAGCTATATTCTCTGCCCAACGTGTTCCTCACTCCGCACATAGCAGGCTCATCGGGCAACGAAGTCGCCCGCATGGGTGAATACATGCTCGACCAATACAGAAAGTTTACAAACGGCGAAAAATGCGAATACGAGGTTTCAAAAAAAATGCTCGAAACGATGGCGTGAGGTATTATGAAAACTATAAATATCGATTCTTTGATAAATGAAACAGAAAACTGTGTAAACACCCACAAGCTGTCCGAAGGCAAGTACGCGCGATGGATATGGGACAACGGAACGGGACGCAATACGGGCTTGAACGAATACGGCTGTGCCGATGCCGCCAACATACTTTACACTATCGGTAAGTTTCCCAAAAATCCGAATTCACGCGCATTGTGGGTCGAAGCCCTGCAAAGCATGCAGGATCCGGCAACGGGAATGTTTTGCGAGCCCACTCATCATACGATACATACCACGGCACATTGCACGGCGGCGCTTGAGCTTTTTGATGCCTCTCCGAAATACGAATGTGTCGCACTTAAAGAGTACACTACCCGCGAGGGCTTGCACCGTTTGCTCGAAGACGAGGTCGACTGGCAGAATCCGTGGCCGCAGTCGCACAAGGGTGCCGGAATACTGCCTTCACTCGTGAACAGCGGAATGATCGGACTTGAGTGGAAAAATATGTACTTTGATTGGATGTGGGAACATTCAGACAGTGAAACGGGGTTTTTCTATTATGCCAAGAACGGCGAGCCGCGCAAAGCCCCGCTCTATGCCTATATGGCAGGAGGCTTTCATTACATTTTCAATCATGAAGCGGAGCACCGCCCGCTGAGATACCCCGAAAAAATAATTGATTCATGCTTATATCTTATGGAAAACGGAATAAACAACCCCATAGGCTGCTATCTTATAACAAAATGCACATTCATTGATGTGGACGTTGTGTATTCGCTTTCTCGTGCTATGCGTCAGACGCCTTACCGTTTTCATGACGGAAAAAAAGCGCTGGAGGAATATGCCGAAAAATATCTTGAGCTTATGTTTTCTCTTGATTACGAACACGATGAAAGCTTCAATGATTTGCATATGCTTTTCGGTGCGGTATGCTGTATCGCCGAGCTTCAAAGCGCATTGCCCGGAAAAATAATAACGAGCCGCCCGCTCAAACTTGTGCTTGACCGCCGCCCGTTTATTTGATTTGTATGGTTGCGTTTTTCGCGCGATAAAAAGCTTTGATGATTTTTTAAGCAAAATCGTGAGTGAAAAACTACAAAATAACACAGTGCCTGTGCATATTTCGTACAAGGCACTGTATTTATTTTAGACAAAAACAAAAATAGATGTAAAGTTTTTATTAAAAGATGTTATTTTTCTTGAAAACTTATTGATTTCAAAGTAAAATAAAAATAACAGTAAGATGGGAGGGAACGACCATAAAAAGATTGATGTGGGCGGCGATGGTATTGCTGAGCTGCATATTTGTGTTTACGGGGTGCGGCGGACAGTTCGCAAGTGTAATGCCGCCGATAAAGGAATATCCGACACCTGAAAAATACGAGCTTGCCGAGGTATTTACTGCCGTACTTACGATCGAGAAATCGTTTCAGGGCAATAAAAAAGGCAATATGCTGTATCTTTACAGTGATTCAACTACGACCCCCGGATTTTCGGCAGGGGAGACAGGTCTTGTGACATATTCGGTGAACAACCGGAATGTCACGGTACAGGCAACGCTCATAGCGTGTCCGGAAAACGGCGTCGGCGAATTTTTGGCTATGCATACGTATTTAACTGGCGTTCCGGAGCTTTATCCCGGCAAATTCCGAATAGTGATCAAGGAGATACCCGACTGTCTTATGGTCGCCAAACGCGCAGTGGCATTGCTTGATGATTCCGGCAACGCACTCGTTAAAAAGGTCGATGAAAAAGGTATGCTTTGCGATGTAGAAATAACCGTCGGCGAGTGCAATACGGAATATTATCAGGTGCTTTCCGGACTTGAAGACGGGGAAATGGTGGTGCTTCGCTGATGATAAAGCTTGCGATAAAGAAAATAATCAACAACAGACTGCTGATGCTTTCGCTGTTCGCGGGCATGCTTGTAGCGGTGCTTATCGCATGCACGATCCCGATATATTCGGCGGGCATATCACACAGAATGTTCGTCACCCAGCTTGAAACATATCAAAACGAAAATTCGGTCAGCCCCGGCGCGGTGACAATATCCTGCTCGCTTACCGCGTTCAGACAGACGGCGGACAAGGAAAGCAACACCGTCGGCAAAAAGGACAGCAGTGCCAATGTTGCAAACTTTGAATTTTGCACAAATTATTTGAACAATGAGCTTTATAAAAAAATGTACATGCCTGCGCTGGTAAAAAGTGTTACGCTTTCGACGGCAAGCATGGTCGTCGGCGATGAGCGCGACAGCCTCAAAAACACCGTAAATAACGTTACGGTGCGCGCTACCGAAGATTACACCAACGCGGTGGATATTGTTGCCGGTAAGCTTCCGTCAAAGGATTTCGACAGTGACGGCTGTATCGAGGTGATGCTCAGCCGCGCGGCACAACATGTGCTTCACTATTCGCTCGGCACCGTGCTTCAGCTCGGCTCGACGAAAGCGGATATTCTGAATCAATCGTCCGAGGGCGTAACAAGACTGAAAATCGTCGGCTTGTTCGACTACAAGGAAGATCCGCTGAATCCCATAGCAGATACCGATAACGGATCCGAGCTTTACTGCGATTACGATATGTTCTATAATGAACTGTTCGTAAAGCAGAATTATATCTCTAAGGTAACGTGGTATTATGCGGGCGATTACACAAAGTACGACCTCACCAAGACCGACAAAACAATAGAGGCGCTTGAGGAGCTGAATAAAAACATAGCACTTTGGGGACTGAGCGGCAATGCCACGACATCCATTCCGCCGGTCGACCAATACATAATGTACAGTCAAAATGTGGATTCCGTAAATATTTTGCTCGTGCTGTTCTATGCACCGATACTTATATTGATAGTGTTCTTCATTTTCATGATATCGAAATTCGTTATTGAAAACGACAAGAACGAGATATCCATGCTCAATTCGCGCGGTGCTTCGAGAAGGCAGATAGTAATGCTGTATCTGTGTCAGGGCGGCATGCTTGCGGCGATAGGTGTGTTGATCGCTCCGGCACTCTCTCTGCTGTTGTGCTCGCTGCTCGGGACAACCTCGGGCTTTATGGAGTTCGCACAGCGCGCACCGATGAAGCTCGGATTGTCGTTCTCGTCGGTAATGTTCGCACTGTTAGCCGGAATACTTGCCGTAGTTACGATGCTTGTTCCCGTCTACAGAGCGGCAAGGGTCGAAATAGTTGAACATAAGCGTTCAAGGCTGAAATCGCCGATCGTGAGCAACATTATTCTGCTTGTGACCGCACTCCTGTTCGGTGCGGTGTCGGCGTATTCGTTCTATGTGCTCGTAATGCAAAAGGGCGGACTTATAACAGCCGCGGGCAAGGTACAGCCGCTTGCGTACCTGCTTTTGATATGCTTCTTTGCCGCTTTCGCGCTTCTGTTCGTGCTTGCTTATCCGCTCGCGCTCAAGCTTGCGGTGAAAATCGGCAGAAAAAAATGGAACGCAAGCACATATTCGGCGTGCTCCCGCATTTCGAGAATGGAGATGCGCGAGAAATTCATCGTGATATTCCTTATGCTGACCGTGGCGATAGGCGTGTTCTCGTCGATATCGGCACGCACTCTGAACAAGAATCTCGATAACAGCACACGCTACCGATATCCGTGCGACATCATTTCGGACGTGACGTTCTATGCCAAGGGCAACGAATACTACCTTGCACGTCCGTACTTTTTCGATGAGCTTGAGGACAGTAAGACGACAAGAGTTATCACCGGTAACGAGCCGAGAGTCAACACGGGATACAATTCGAACATTTCGCAGAATATTACATTCATGGGCATAGACCCGAAAGAATTCGGTTCAATAATAACATGGGATGACAGCATCCTGCCGAAGCCGATGTCATATTATCTCGGACTTCTTCAAAAAAATACAACAGGCTGTATTTTATCCAAAAACGCGGCGACTGCACTCGGCAAGGTAAAGGTGGGGGATAATGTCAACATCCGCCCGGATAATGCCCTTCGCGGAGGTGCGGTGATACGCTCCGAGGTGCTTGCTGTAGTTGATGCGTGGCCGACATACTATCCGACGCAAAACGGCGAAAAGAACTATCTTGTTGTAGTCAATTCACAAGCGGTCGAGGAGGTCGCCGGCGCTTACGACCAACCGTATCAGGTGTGGATGAACACAGATAAGAGCGTGGATGAGCTTAAAATGTTTGCGATACACAATTTTGCACGTCTGACAAATATTCGCAACGGTGCGCGTGAGCTGTATCTTTCGGATATCAACGCTGTACGGCAGGCGACCAACGGTTCGCTTACGCTCGGATTCATTGCGGTCATAGTAGTCTGCGCCATAGGCTTTGCGATCTATTGGGTTATTTCCGTCAAGAGCAGAACGCTCCAGATAGGCACGATGCGTGCGCTCGGAATGTCGCTTAAGGAAATATATAAAATGATAATAACGGAGCAGATATTGCTCTGCGCGGCGGCGGTGCTGCTCGGCGTCGGCGCGGGGATATTGTCGGGCTTCATGTTCGCGCCGCTTTTGCAATCGGCGTTCGAGACAATGGGCAATATGCCTCCGTACACCGTGGCGGTCAGCGTGATCGACATCATCAAGCTTATAATACTTATAGCTGTGCTTATAGCTATAGGTACATTCGCGGCGTTTGCGATGCTCAAGCGAATCAACGCGGCGTCGGCGATCAAGCTGGGAGAGGAGTGATATTATGGAATCGTTTTTGAAATGTACCGACATTTGCCGTGACTTCCAAGACGGTGAAGTAAAGGTGTTGAAGGGAATTTCCGCCGAATTTGACGCGAAAAAGCTTTCGATACTGAAAGGACGCTCCGGAAGCGGTAAGACGACGCTGATGAATATTTTGGGCACGCTCGACAAGCCGACATCGGGACGAATATACATCAACGGCAATGACATCACGGATATCACGCAGGAAAACGGTGACGAGCTGAGACGCAATTATATTTCGTTCGTGTTTCAGTCCGTTGCGCTGATGGGCTCGATGACCGCATACGAAAATGTTGAATTTATGCTCCGTATAGCGAACAAGCCGCTCGATAAAGACAGAATAATGTACTGTCTCGGACTTGTCGGACTTGAAAACAGAGCCGGACACATGCCGTTCCAGCTTTCCGGCGGCGAACAACAGAGAATAGCGATAGCGCGTGCGATCGTCCATCGACCAAAGCTGATTTTCGCCGATGAGCCGACGGCTCAGCTCGACAGTGTCACCTCGGAAATAATAATGGGGCTCTTTCACAAGATAATAAACGATGAAGGCACTACCGTAATAATGACTACGCACGATCAGAACATGATGGCGCTTGCCGATCGTGTATATACTCTTGATGACGGGCGCATCACGGAGGTGGAATGATGGCTGTTATATCGTGTGAAAACCTTGTGCGTATATATAAAACCGAAGATACGGAGGTGCTTGCGCTTCAGGGACTTGACCTGAGCATAGAGCAGGGCGAGCTTGTTGCGATAATCGGCGCGAGCGGAAGCGGAAAAAGTACATTCTTAAACATTCTCGGCGGTCTTGACCGTCCGAGCGCGGGACATATCACTGTTGACGGACTTGACCTTGCAAAGCTCAGCGACAAGGAAATGCTTCTTTATAAGCGCAATACCGTATCGTTCATATGGCAGAACAGCGCAAGAAATCTGTTGCCGTATCTTACCGCGATAGAAAATATCGTGCTTCCGATGGAGATAGTCGGCAAAAAGCCCGATTACGAAAAGGCGAAAAGACTGCTTGAAATGGTCGGTATCGGCGATAAAGCGGACGCTAAGCTGTTCACACTCTCGGGCGGCGAACAGCAGAGGGTCGCCATTGCACTCGCTATTGCCAATGAACCCAAAATACTGCTTGCCGACGAGCCTACGGGCGCGGTAGACAATGCCACGGCAAATCTTATACTTGATCTTTTCCGAAAGATAAATAAAGAACTCGGCGTAACTATAGTTATAGTGACGCACGATTTGAAGCTTTCCGCCAAGGTCGACAGAGTAATAAAGATACGCGACGGACGTACAAGTACTGAGTATCTGAAACGCGGCGGATCGGAAGGCAACTCTGATTTTGAACATTCGGGTGACAACGCAACGCATATCGAGTATGTTGTTGTAGACCGTGCGGGCAGGATGCAGATACCTGCCGAAATGCTTGAAAAGGCAAAAATACCCGTCATGAGCCGCGTTAGACTTGAGCTTGACGATAATGGGCATATCGTGCTTATACCGTAGACTTTGGGCTTCACGACAGGGAATGAGATGTCTCCGCATCCCTGCACGGGGCTTTGCCTATTGAACATGCCCGCTAAAAACGTGGCAAAAAACTTTTATTGCGCTTTGCGCAGAATAAATGCAGTGCCTTATACAAGCTTTTGCGTAGGCACTGCGTTATTTTACCTTGTTATGTCATTATGAGAAGCGGAAAGAGCCGAAAAAATGTCTGCCAAATAACTTCCGACACGACATCGTCAGTTGGATTTGTTGCGTGGCAGTTCTTGATCGGATTGCCGTTTTAAAAAAATTCAAAAAAGTGCAACCACTCATATCAAAAATCCGCTTTATATGGTGAAGGTATTACAAAACGATCCATGGAAGGAGGGCGAGATTTTGGAAGATGATAAGATCGTTCAGCTTTATTTAGAACGTGATGAAAGTGCAATTCAATTTTCATCCGAAAAATTCGGATCTCGGTTACGCACGTTAGCCAAGGGTATTACTTCTGATTTTCAGACATCTGAGGAGTGTGAGAATGATACATACCTGCAGGCATGGAAGCTCATCCCTCCCAATGAACCGAGAACATTCCTTTATGCTTTTCTCGCCCGTATCACTCGGCACATTTCTATTGACCGTTGCCGTGAACGTACAAGCCTGAAGCGTGCCGGATACATTGCGGAACTGAGCGAAGAAATGGAAATGTGTTTGCCTGCATCGGAAAATGTCGAAAGCAGGATCGCCGAAGAAGAGCTCGGTAAAACGATCAGCAACTATCTTCATACGCTTTCGCAGGAAAAACGGGTGATTTTTGTGCGCAGATATTTTTATTTGGATTCTATAGCGGAAATAAGTAAAAGATGCGCCATTAGCGAAAGCAAGGTGAAATCGTCACTCTTTCGAACACGCAAAAATCTTCGTGTTTATTTGATTAAGGAGGGTTATACACTATGAAAAAAATGAAAATGCTTTATTCTATGGAGCATATAGATCACGAGCTTATTGAGGAAGCTGAAGTCTACACGGTAAAAAGAAACACATGGGTCAAATGGGGTACTGCGGCAGCCTGCCTTTGCTTGATCGTCGGTGCGGTATTTGCAATTTTATCTATCAATAATAACGGACATATACAAGGCAACATGAATAATATTTCAGCCGCGGGCGTTGGTGAAAATGAGATGCGCGCAGGTAATATGCCGGAGGGAATTGATCCTATAATAGCCAGTGTTGCCGTTTATCCTGCTGACAGAAATCTTTTTGATGTCGCTGATGCAACGCTGAATGAAATAAATGAGTCCGAGGCAAAAGCTACCGGGCTGGGACAGCATTTTCCCAAAAAAATTCCGGAAGGCTATCATTTCAAGATCGCCGTTATCTACGAGACGACTATGAAGGACGGAACAAAATATCATCTTTTAAGGCTTCATTATACAACAGGTGATAAGAATAATGCAGATATGTCTGATCACGCTGATGAATTTTCGATCCAATTGACGGATTTTCAGCCGAACACGGAAAAAACGGTATACACCGTTGACGCGCTTCCTAACGTGTACGTCGGATTTAATCACGGCGTTTTGACACATGACGAAATCATGTCGGTTTTACAATCAATTAACTGATGCGGCAATATATGATGTTAAGAAACAGTAAGCATTGATATTACCTGCTCAAAAAACGAGAAAACGGCTGAAAATACGCTTTTTCGGCTTTACAATGTCATCTCTCGCATAAAAGAAAGACCCTGTAAGATCCGATTCCGGCTTTACAAGGTCTTCATTTTATTTCTGTTTGGTTTTATCTCACTAAAAGATTGGCTCTTTATAGAATGGAATGATGTGGTGAAAATACTATGATTTATTCCCACTCGCCAAATTCACATTTATTTATAGCTTGTGGCTGTTCATTTTCCCGTATTTTTAAGGGAAATACACGAACATCTGTTCGAGCTGTATGGGCTTGTACAAATTTTAGTATCAAAATCGTATCAGCGTGTAATCGTACAAACCTTTCTGTTCGCCTATGATAGTATAGCACACTTATTGAATGATTGCAAGAGGTTTTCTAAAAATTGCACGATTATTTTTATTTGTTCGTGCGCGACTAT
>JAZRXI010000035.1:0-8912 GCA_045600145.1 Clostridia bacterium
ATGAAGCGGGCGGTAATTCGCTTCGAATTCAAGTTTCGAGTTTTAAGTGTTAAGTTTTAAGAAAACGGCTATTTGTAAACCGGCTAAATTACTGAAAACTGAAAACTGAAAACTGAAAACTATTTTGAAAGGATGATTCAATTTATGAAAAAAAGACTAATCAGCATCATACTTGCAATCGCCATGCTTGCCTGTATGATCCCCCTCGGCACTTTGACGGCGTTTGCCGAAACGGCAGAGGTCAAGTACATGGATTGGGACAGCAGTACCAAAAAATTGGTGGAAAAAACCAAATCGGATTATACACTGATGACAGAATCAACCACTTCATTGGCAGACGGCGGCTGGTATGTTGTTGATGGTAATGTGGAAGTAAATGTCAGAATCGAATTGGCAACGGGCGGCACGGCACACATCATCTTAAAAGACGATGCAAGGCTTGAAGCCTCAGCCGGTATTGAAGTAGGTGCAGGTCAAAGCCTGTATATCTACGGTCAGGCAGACGGCTCAGGTGTATTGGATGCATACAATAATGAAGCAAACTTTGCCGGAATCGGCGGAAGCGAGGAAACTGACGCCGGAACAGTCACCATCAACGGTGGTACGGTAATAGCTAACGGCGGAGAATACAGTGCCGGAATCGGCGGCGGTAACAGTGGTAATGGCGGAACAGTCACGATCAACGGCGGTACGGTAGAAGCTGCCGGCGGAGAATACGGTGCCGGAATCGGCAGCGGTGACGGTGGTAATGGCGGAACAGTCACGATCAACGGTGGTACGGTAACGGCTATCGGCGTAGGTGGCGGTGCCGGAATCGGCAGCGGTAGCGGTAACGGAAGTAATGGCGGAACAGTCACGATCAACGGCGGTACGGTAACGGCTATCGGCGAAGATGGCGGTGCCGGAATCGGCGGCGGTAACTGTGGCAATGGCGGATCAGTCACGATCAACGGCGGTGCGGTAACAGCTACCGGCGCAGGTGGCGGTGTCGGAATCGGCGGCGGTGATGGTTGTATGTATCACGGTGAGCTTTCGGTTTCGGTTAACCCTGCATTAACAATCGCAGCAGGCGAAGACGAGGATTTGGTAGCACAAACCACACTTGATGACTATTTATCTTTACGTAATGAATATTTATCATCACTTGAAGAAGATTTATTAGAGGAAATAGCGTGTATTAAAGTTTTGGACTGGTCGGGACTTGATGATGCATATAATACTGCCTATGCTTTAGTCTCCGATGATTACACGGATTCATCATGGAATGAATCAGGCATTGAGGATGCCATTGATGCTGCAATGGATCCTCATGAGCAAAAATCCATAACAAATCAGGAAGAAATCAATGAACTTACCTCTCTTCTCACCGAAGCAATGGAAGTTCTTGCTAAAAAAGCTAATGTTTCCGATCTTGAAAGTGCTTTAAATGATGCAGAGAATGTAGATGAAAATGACTACGAAACTGACGAAAACTGGGGTGAATTTGAATCTGCAGTAGAAGAAGGTAAGACCTTATGGGAAGACGCTGAGAACCTTTCCGCAGAAGATTCCCAAGAGGATGTTGACAATGCGGCACAGGCTATTCGTGATGCCATGGATAATCTTACCCCGGTTCTTGCAAACTACGAGGAGTATGATAAAGCGGTTACTGCTGCACAGGCAGCATACGAACACGAGGAATTGTATACCGAGGATTCTTTTAGTGGCCTCTTAAATATTTGGAGTGAATTCTGCGAACTCGACAGAGATATTCCGATAAAACAGCAGGATGTGGTTGATACAGCTACGAATAGGATCAACGAAATACTCGAAGGACTTAAATACAAAGCGATTTCCGCAGCTGATGAAATCACGGATTCCACTGCTTTCACGGCGGAATCGTGGGCAAAATTCTATATGGCAAAGAAAGCTGCAAAGAATATCGCAAGCGGTCTTGATATCACACATCTGGAAGAAATCACTGTAGCCGCAGAAGCACTCGCTGCCGCCACCGAAGGTCTTGCCGAGCTTTCAACGGCACAGTATAACATGATTTACGAAAGACAGAGCGACGATTGGCTGATGGCTCGTCAGGGTAAAATCATCGGCGGCGAAGTCAGCGATACCATCGGCAGAACCATCATTCCGCTTACCCAAGAACAGATCGACAGCATCGGCGATTACATTTGGGTTGTCGGTTTTGACGGATACAAGAATGTTAAGGTAAAGGTTGACTGTGCTTACACTTGGTTCTATAATGTGGTTGGAAATGAAACGGTTAAAATCGAGGCCGGCGTGACCCCGGGACTTGAAAACTATGCCGCATTTATCATCATTGATAATGACGGCACGGATAATGCCGATAAAAGCATCACCGGTTTCGGATATTACAGAGTATATAACGGTGACGATTACGAAGATACCGAATTTATGCTTGATGCGCTTTACCTTGATCCGCAGTTGGCAAAAATTCCGGTAGAACTCAGAAACACCGCTTGGTCTGCTCCGATCAACGACGGAAGTGAAAATTATGACGCGGTTCTGACAATCGGATTAGATTCTGCAACACTTTCCTTCGGCGGTAACGATTATACCGCTCCTTTAGGATCCTCAGATGACTCGCAATTGATTTTTGTTGCCGACAGCGAAATCGAACTTACAATAAATTATGATAACGGTACGATCTTACTTGGCGACGGCGGATTTGTCTCTGGCAATATCGGTGTAACTACTGCCGGCGATATCGTCAAAATGATCGATGCGGAAGAATAATAAAGGAGGAGTGAGACACAATGAAAAAGAAAATGCTTAAACCCGAAATCGAATTTATAAAATTTGAAACCGCTGATGTTATCACCACCTCCGGTGGCGGCGATACCTTCATCTTCAACCAGGCGAATCCCACAACCACTTCCGGCAACGCACACGATAACCCGGATTACAGTAACGGCACAAACAATCTTTGGAATTTGACAAAGTAATAGCGCGAGCGAGGCCCGTCCGTCTTGTGGCGGACGGGCGGTGTAGTTTTCAGTTTTCAGTTTTCAGTTTTTAGTTTTCAGCTTTTTGGTTTCAGTTTTCAGGGGTGGAGTATGGCATACAGAAGTTATAAAGAATTGACAGTTTGGCAAAAAAGTATGGCTTTGGCAGGCATTATTTATAAGCTCACCGAAAAATTGCCGAAAACCGAATTGTACGGCTTGTCTGACCAAATGCGCCGTGCGGCAGTATCCGTACCGTCAAATATTGCAGAAGGACATGGCAGGAAAACCTCTAAGGATTTTTCGCATTTCTTGTCGATAGCAAACGGTTCTTGTATGGAAATCGAAACGCAGTTATTGCTTTGCGTACAGCTGAAAATGCTGCATGATAAAGATGTTGAACAAGCACTTTCACTCCTCAATGAAATCAGCAAAATGCTGACGACTCTTATTCTGAAAACTGAAAACTGAAAACTGAAAACTGAAAACTAAAAACTAAAAACTACCCAGGGGGTTTGTATGAAAAAAATACTTTCAATCATAATCTGTATCGCATTGCTGTTATCCTTCGGCACGATACAGGCGTTTGCGTTCGGAATCGATCCGCAGTTCAGAGTGGACGGCAAATCCGCTTCTACCCTTGCCGATGCGTTCAGTAAAGCGGGCGATACCGGCTCTGTCATTACGCAGGACGGCAAGACATCCGACTATCAGACAATTAAATCCGGCATTGAGGTAACAAAGGATGTCACGCTTGCATTGGGCAAGGATGACTTCAACCCGAATGTCAACCGGATTGCATATACCGGGCAAAACGCACCGCTTTTCACCATAAAAAACGGCGGTGTGCTGAGGGTGAAATATTCTGTCATTTACGGCAACGAAACTGCGGTGAATACATACGGCGGTCTTATCCGTGTGGAAAAGGGCGGAACGCTCATTCTTGACGGTACAACGGATGAGCCGGTCGTTATTTCCGGTTGTAAACTGACGGCGAACAATTCAATGGGCGGGGCCATTTACTGTGAGCGGGGCGGCTGTGTCATTGTAAACGGTGCGACCTTTGAGGGCAATTCCGCCAAAAAAGGTGCCGACATCTATGCCGAGCAGGAAACCGATGTAACGGTTCGTGACGGTGTTGTCGTGAACGCCGCTTACGGCGAAAGCGTGGATATCAACGCTTTGAACCTTGTGCTGACAGGAGAGATCGGACTTACATTCCATACTGTTGTCCCCGAAAGATACCTTGACGGCAGTTTTGTTCTCACCTCCCGCACGAGCGACACCGTGACATACAAGATAAGCGAATGCGGCAAGGATGCCGAGGGCAGATACCTTGCAAAATATAATCTTTCATCCATCGAGCTTTCCGAGCCGGTAACACTTACCGTCTGCGACAAGGACGGCAACGCCATTACATCCAAAACCAAATCGGCTGAGGAATACGGCAAGGTGCTTTTAGAGGATGAGAGCGTTACCGAAAAGGAAAAGGATGTTGTCAGAACACTGCTCAACTACGGTCATTTTGCACAGATAGAATGTGCCGACAATAACGGTTGGGAGATCGGTACGGACTACGCCGAAACCGCACAGCACGGCGAGCTTACCACAGACAATAGTGTGTTTGACGCATACAAGGCAAATTGGACAAAGCATGATGCTTCTCTGACAAAAATCGGCGTTCAGCTTCGCCTTGGTTATACGACCGACATCAACCTCTATTTCCCTTTGACCGAAAAGCCGACTGTTACGGTGAACGGCGAGGCGGTCGAGGTCGAAGAATACACGCTGAAAGAATACAATTACCGCATCTGCATTGAGAGTATCAGTGCCCTTGATCTTGATGATGAATTTACCGTAGAGGTAAACGGAAATATATCCATAACCCTTTCGGCTTTTTCCTACTGCAAGTTGGTGGTCGGGCAAACCGACGAGAAAAACATCAATTCCGTGAAAGCATTGTATGAATTTTATCAGGCAACGGTAAAGTACAACGAAAAGCCCACATCGTCCGATGAAGATTCAAGCTACGGCGGTATGACCCGGAATTGATGTCGAGGAGGAAAAACAAAATGAAAAATGTAACAAAAATTCTTGCAGTTCTGCTTTGTGCCTTTATGGTGTTCGCTCTTTCCGCTTGCGGCGGCAATGATGATGCCGAAAGCAAAGACACAAAGGGTACACCGACCGTATCGGGTACCGAATCCGGCGACAGTGAAACCAAACAGACCGGTGACAAGGATACCGGCGACGGCATCATTCTTCCCGAAGAAGCAAAAATCACATTCGGCAAGGATAATAACAAGCAGGAAGATACTACGGGTACCGAAACCGACGGCAGCGGCAAAGACGGCTCCGCAAAATCGGGCGGAAAGGATGCCGGAAAAGATTCGGGAAAATCCTCCGGCTCAAGCGATACGGGAAAACAGACCGGCGGTAATTCTTCCGAAACCGGTAAGCCCTCCGGCGATACCACATCCGGCGGCAATGACAGCACATCATCCGAAACGACCGAATCGGGCGGCGACAATTACAGCGGAATCCAATGGAACAATTAAAAAAGGCAAAACGGTGTTTGACCGTACTGCTATGCCTTTGTTTTGTTTTGGCTTTGACGGCTTGCGGCGGCGACAAGGATACCGAAAGCGAGCCGGTTGCGGATAGCGTTTCAGATAGCGTTTCGGTCAGCGAAAAACCGAACGATGCCGAGACGGACACGGAAGACAGCACTCCGAATACCGAAAAGCCGGATGAGGTTTCGGAAAAAGAAACGGATGCTTCCACCGAAAAGTCATCTGAAACGGCGGCGGAAACAACGGGAAAACAAAAAAGTTCCGATAAATCAAATGTCGGCGAGGAAGTTGTTATCTCCGTACCGAATGACAGCGGAAAGCAGAACGAAAAAAAATCGGGCGGAAACACTACCTCTGCTCCCGATACAAACGGCAATACCTCCGAACAGACAGAAGAACATACCGAGCCGTCTGCACCTTCAACCGAATCGGACGATACGCAGAGTGCAGGCACAGAAGATACTTCGGGCATCGTTCTTCCGAATATTGATATATGAAGAATAAAATAAAAATCTCACTTGCCGGTATGCGATAAAGAAATCTTACCGCTTTGCCCGTCGTGTGGCAAGGCGTGTATTGAAAGGTCGAAGATAATGGTAACAACGGAAGAAACAAAAATTACCGAAACAAAGGTTGAGGGCGAAGGTGAACACAGTCACACTCACCGTCACCGCAGACATATATATTACCGCCCCGAAATCGAAAAAATGCGGTTGCTCCTTATGGCGTGTTCCATACTTTATACCTATGGGATATATCTGCTTTTAGGTGACATCAATAATGCCCTTTTCGGCTTTTCATTTCCTGCACTTTATATTATTTCGGGCTATCTTGTTCTGCGTAAGAGCGAGAATATCGAAAAACGAATCCTCCGCACGGTGGGGCGGACGGCAATTTGCCTTGTTATCCTCTTTGCGGTATATCTCGGCTTATCATTACTTGCAGAATGGGATACAACCGTTACGGCAATCACATCAAAAGCATTTTGGGTAAATTTCTTTTTGCTTGGTGATTTCAATTTGCCTATCGGTTTTCCGATATGGTATGTGCAGGCACTTTTATATGCGTATATCATCATTTATGCGATTTACAAGTTAAAACTGCTGAAATTTGATATTTACATAGCGGCTCTCTGCCTTATAGTTACGGTGCTGACGGGCGAGCTTGCCGGTGTTATCGGTTTTAACTTTTTCGGTCACACCTACATCAGCGGAAACTTTTTTACAAGGGCATTACCGTACATTCTGATCGGATGCTTTATCCACCGCAAGAAGAATTTTTTTGCCGATCTGAAAACGAAACATTTTTGTATCATCATTCTTGCGGGTTTTGTTCTGTCTGTTGCGGAATACATTCTGCTTTCCGTTACCGGAACCAAGGTATATGTCAGCCATTTGCTCGGCATGGGACTTGTTGCCGTTGCCGTTTGTGTGTTTGTATTCAATTCTTCCGGATTGAGAATCCGGTCTGAAGCATTACAGCTTCTGTCACGATATGAACTTATGATACCTTTCTTTATCAGTTCACCGATTTACTATTTCTTGGTGAAATTTGTTCAATCACAAAACGAACAGTCCGTTTACGAAATAGCCGCATTTATTGGCATTATCGTTGCTGTTTTAAGTTTTATGGTACTTTTTATTTATGCCTATATTCGCCGCATATTTATCGAAAATAAACTAAACAGAGAGCATATTAACGCAGTATTGTCATACGAATCAAAATCCAAAAGCAATGGAAGTGAAGAATCATCAAAAACGAATACTCCGGAATAAATAAACTTTTCAAAAGCGAAGCATTTGAGGAAATAAAGAACCGTCCGGGTGACGGCGTGTTCCGCAAGCTGTTCCGTGACTGGAAATGGATCTTCGCTTTCACGCGCAAACGCAAAGGGCTTGTCATTCTCTATACGCTGATGGGACTTGCCGTTTCAAGCACGTCACTGCTTATCTCATACATTTGCAAAATGCTCATCAATACCGTTGTGGCAAACGAGTATCAGGGATTTGTGCTTATTGCGGTTTTTTACGGTGTCTGTATTGCGCTTGACATCGTGGCAGATGCCGCCGTCAGCCGCCTTTGTGCAAAGATCACGATCCATGTCAACAACGATATTCAGGAGATGATCTTCGCACGGGTGATAGACTCAAAATGGTCGGATATTGCCGAGTTTCAGACAGGCGATCTTCTGAACCGTTTCAACAGCGATGTGCAGACGATCGCCTCAAATGCGGTGAATTGGCTTCCGAGCATCATCGTAAATGTCTACACCTTTGTCGTTACCTTTATCATACTGTGGCAGATGGATATTGTTATGGCTCTGATTTCCGTATGTGCCGCGCCCGTTCTGATTGCCGTTTCACGCTATCTCATGAAAAAGCTTCAGGAACAGCGGAAAAAGGTCACGGCACTCAATTCCGACATGATGTCCTTTGAAAACGATACGTTTGCCAACTACGATATGATAAAATCCTTCGGCGTGGGCGACTTTTATAAACGGCAGATGTCCTCGTGGCACGGAAAATACCGTGAGTGCAATCTGGATTACAACAAAATCGAGATCCGTTCCAATATTATCATGTCGGTGACATCCACGCTGGTTGGAGTCATCGCCTTCGGCTATTGTCTTTACCGTCTTTCCGTCGGCAAACTGCTCTACGGCGACATGACTTTTTTCCTGTCTCAGCGCAGTAATGTGTCAAGCCGTTTCAACTCCATTATTAGTGCTTTCCCGGGGCTTCTAAACAGTGCGGTATCTGCACAGAGAGTCAGAGAGCTTACAGAGCTTGCTCCAGAACAGCACAACGAGAAAGATTTGGCCGAGCTTTCCGAAAGCAAAGGTATTACTGTTCGCCTTAACAATGTCGCTTTTTCGTATAACGAAAACGCACAGATTTACAAAGGCGGCGATTTCATTGCCCGTCCCGGCGAAATAGTCACGGTTTTAGGCTCCTCCGGAGAGGGCAAAACAACGCTTCTGCGTATGATTTTAGGGCTTATTTCCCCCGACAGCGGAGACGTGACGCTCATCGGCTCGAACGGTAAGGAAATGCCGGTAAACGCGGACTTGCGCCGGCTCATCTCCTATGTGCCGCAGGGCAGCACCACCGTTACCGGTACGATCGCCGAAAATATGCGGATGGTCAAAGAAAATGCCACCGATGAGGAAATCGTCACAGCACTCAAAACCGCTTGTGCGTGGGATTTTGTGAAAGACCTGCCGGACGGCATAAACACGCACCTCGGCGGAAACGCACACGGCATTTCAACGGGACAGGCACAGCGTATCTCCATCGCCCGTGCCCTGCTCCGCGATTCGCCCATTTTAATGCTTGACGAAGCCACAAGTGCCCTTGACACCGACACCGAAAACACGGTA
>JAZRXI010000036.1:0-23893 GCA_045600145.1 Clostridia bacterium
CCCCTATGCGGTGGCTCTGCCCCCCGCGCCCCTGCACGCTTTTCTGTAGAAAAGCGCGGCAAAAGACTTTACTTGCGCTTCGCGCAGAATACAATTGAAGTAAGCAGTAATAAAAATACAGTGCCTTCGCTATATTTTAGCATAAGGCACTGTATTCTTTTTACTTTGCGCGAGGCGCAATAAAAGTTTTTTATCCCGTTTTTTCGAAAAAGCAGGCAGGGGGTCACGGAGACAGCGTCCCCGTGCATGTTTACCGCAGGAAGCGTCCTGGCGCTTACATTTCCACTCTTATCCGACGGCACAGTATCGTTTTGCGTTTGACGCCATACTCATCTGGGTAATAAAAGTCGCTGTAAAACAGGAGAACTTCATTTTTGCCTACGGGGATCATTTCGGGATTATTGCAGGCGCCATCCCAATCGTGGAAGCGGATAACATCGGGTTTTACATTTGCAAGTGCACTGCGGTCATCCGGTGTCATGACGGTTAAAGGTTCAGACCAAGCAACACCGTCATGGCTCTCCGTGGCCTGAACAAAGATACCCGGGCGTGCATAGCACAAAAGTATCACGCCGCACTCCAATTTACACAGACGCGGCAATATTCCCGTAAACGCGAATTTTTTCGGTTTTGACCATGTGCGCCCCATATCCTTTGAGCGCGATACATACATCGGCGCCCATTCATATCCTGTTGATGCCATCCATGCGGAGCGGAGGAACCATATCATTGAGCCGTCATCAAGAAATTCAAAATCGCTGTCGGAAAAGCCACCGCTCAAATACGGGTAATCGCAACTTCCGTCAGCAGGGTATTCCATGTGCGCACGTTGAACAAAAGTCTTTCCGTTATCCTCGGAGCGGAACAACTCAGCGGAATAATAGGGATTGTATAATCCAGTATTCGGGTCGATATGCCCTTCTCCGGAGAACGCGCTTACCCATATCGCGCCGTCGGGACCTATTTTGCTGTTTCCGCGTGGCTGGATAGACTTCATAGCGCCCTCGTTTTTGTTTCCGTAAGAAAATACCACGCGGGTGAGATACGGCCAATCAAGCCGAGCTTTTTCGGTCACGGCTTCCGTTTCCCCGCATTTTATACGCTTTACAGTCCATTCTTTTTTATCGAGCGGAGCGGGCAGACGCTCTGCTTTGTACGCTCTTATCAGCGCGCCCGTAAACCAAGCCGTCATTCCGTCCTGCATCGGCATATGCTTACCGCTCGCTTTTTTCGAAAAATCATAGCCCGGCGTGAGATACGAAAAATCGGGAAATTCGTATCCGTCGAGTTTTTGCGCCGTCTCCTGCGGAAAAAACAGTCTGTCACCGTCAGGAAGAAGCAAGCCGCATTCGCAGGCAACAGAAGCATCAGTTTCCTTCCACGTCAGTCCGTTATCGAGACTTTCAAGCCACGCAGTGGAATCCGAATGGATATCATCCTTGCCGATATTGACCGACACTGCAATTCTGCCATCGCCGCGTGAAAACGGGCGTGGAAATTGATACGGTCCCCAAAACGAATCTTCGGGTCGTGGGCCACGTAATATAACGGTTTCTTTTTCTGTCGTAAGCTTCATATTTACCTCATATATACTGTACCGTGATATCCATGCCGAGGCTGCCGACGCTTGAACCACCGATAAAAAGCTGATAATCAACACTTGCGTTCAGCCCGTTATCATTTTTGTTTATGTCAAGGCTCGTCGTGAATATCTTCATATCCATCGAAAGTCCGCCTATGATGCGGTACTGCGTTTCGAATGTCGTTGTTTTCTTAAAGAACATATCACTGCCGGTATCGCCTGAGCGCTCTACCATTATACTGTCATCACCTATCGTGAGTTGTGTGTTGACCACCGGATCATCCTCGCTGAGAGTCTCCTCATAGCATAGCTTTATTCCGGTATCGGTCTCCTCACATTCGGTATGAGTAGTGAAAGTAAGATCATCGTCCGTCCCGGGCTGTTTCGTAACTATCGTCAAAAGTGCGTTTTTCAATATTATTCCTCCCTGATGATAAGTGAAAGCTCTCCGCTTCCGTCGGCGGGCACCATATACGCACACCCGCTTTCGACGCTGTCGAAAAGGAATAGTGTGTCGCCGACTATGTCAATGGAATCAAGTGAAAACACCGATTTCATATTTCCGAGCTTGAGCTTATCCTTTCCCTCATATGTCATGCGATAGATATCGCCTGTTTCTTCTTCCACAAAGAATATATAATCATCGTTCAGGCAGTACGCGGAAGCGCTCTTGCTGTGCAAAAGTATCCTTGCGCGGTTGCCGCCCTCTTCGACGGCTTCTCCGGCGATATTCTCCATTGGCTGGAGATAAAGTCCTTTTTCTTCCTCATTGCTTGCCATACATATTATTGCCGAATTTTTATAATTAAGCAATATGCTTCTGTAAAGTGATTCGCTTATCTGATCAAGTTGGAACGTGTTCGCATTGATGTGGTAAGGCACACGTGCCGAAGCAAAAAACACATTGGTGTCATCAACATACAGAAGCGGCCCGTTTTCTTCACACAGCATTTCAATGTTGCCCGTTTTGATATCTATACATTTTGTGCCCTTGACATTTTGCGCATAGAAATATATATAGCTGTCGCTTATGCGAAGTCCGCTCGATTTGCTTCCGACCTCAAATTCCGTCTTTTTGCCCGAAATGTAGTCAAAATAGAAAATGCTCTCACCGTGCGCAACAGCGACACCGTTACTGCCGAAATCCACAAAATCCTTATCAGAAAAAGTAAACAGCTTTTTATTGTCACTTCCGTCAATGCCGATGCGGTAAAGTACTACATCTGTAAGCGTAGGTGATGTGTAATAAATAAAGCTTTTGCAAACGTACATGCCAAACGCTTTTTTATCGGTTATCGGCGCACATTCACTGCCGTCGGCTTTTATTCTGTATATGCGTGCGCGGTTATCGTATTTTACTGCTTCGCCCGCCTTATCCGGCATACTGCCGTTGATGAAATACAGCCAATCTCCCTGCTTAACGGCTATCCCGCCGTTAGAGATGACCTCAGCGTCCGGTTGACCTCCTTCAAGCTTGTGTCCGCACCCCGTGACTGACGTTAGCAGTACGAGCGCACAAAAAACGGCAATGAATTTTTTCATAAAAACTTCTCCTTTTTTTGCTTCATCCTATCACGGAAACATCCTCGAGCTCAACACATTCTGTCTCAAGCGTATCGGTATCTATCCGGTAAATACGATCATAGTCTCCGTCCGAAAAGAAATAAATATATTTATCAAGCACATCAAGTGTATCGTTATCGAGAATAAATTCTTCGCAAACGCATTCATCACACGAGCCGTCAAGCGCACAGCGATAAAGATAATTAAGCTTCGTTTTATTGATATAATACAGATGATCGCCGCATACCGCCATACAACTTCCGTAGTTTTCCGATATCTGCTTTTTCTGTCCGCCTCCGGAGGGAATAGCATATATGCCGCTTATTTCGTTATCGTTCTCATCTGTATACGAAGCCGATACGTAATATGTATCATCCGTAAAGGCATACTCTGTATAGCCCCCGTAAACAACGGGCTCCGCACTGCCCGAAAAATATTCGTACACCGTTCCGTTTCCGAGCATATAGTAAAAAGCTTTGTCCTTCTCTGCGCAAAGCAAATACGCCGGAGTGCTTGTTATTTCGTGAAAACCGTCATCGGACAGCTCATACAGATTCCCGATGTTTTCATCTTCCTCTCGCGTAAAGAATACCCGTCCGCCGCCCGCGCGCAAATTGTATATTTTGAAATCGGTTATTTTCGTTTCCTTTTCGCCGGCGCAATCAAGTGAATACAGCCTGAAATCTCTCGTATAATATATCTTTCCGTCCTGATAGGCATAACTACCGCCGTAATAGATATCGTCTACCGTTTTCAGCACCTTATAATCGCTTCCGTCGATATTTACACTTGCGACGCAGCTCGTACCTTCATAAACACAGAGATATATTTTATCTCCGTCGATATTAAACAGCGAAACATCACGGTCTACAACGATATCCTTTTGCGTACCGTCCGTTTTCATCCTGCACAGGGCACCCGCAAATTCGTGAAAGCGTTCGCCCTCACCGCGTGTAAAATTATCTCCGTTTATATAGTATACCCATTCGCCCTGCCTCGACGCGACCCCGCCGTCCGAAATCACTTGTTTCTCCGGCTGAGCACCGAGAAGCGGTTTTTTCAGTCCGCTGTAGTCATTTGAACATGCGCAAAGCAGAACAACAACGGTAAATATTGAGGCAAGGCGTTTTGGAAATGTCATAAGACTCCTTTCGAGCGCATATTTTTTAACAGATAAAAGAATAAAGGAGAATCAAATATGCGCGGATTCAACAGTTTTTCACCAAAAAACAAAAGCGTGATCCAAAAGAAGGAAGCCCCCGAAAAGCCGAAATACAGTGCTTACAGGACAATAATATCCCGTCATGAAGCGGCGGCGGCACGCTTGCAAAATGAGCCTTCGGCTGTCATACCTAACGAGCAGTAAAACTCGTAGCGGCGGAAAACTCACAGCAGCTACAGCTCCCGACGGCGGCTTGTAAGCTCCGTATGCCGACAGTATTTATGCTGTCGGCATTCTGCCTTCGAGCAAGAGCTGCATAGCTTCCTTTACCGAATCTATCGAACGGCAACGCACCGTAAACACGGCACTGTCGCTTTCATTGTTTTTGAAAACAGCATACGTATCGGAAATTTTGTAATACGCACCTTCGTATACTGCCTCTTTATCGTATGAAACGCCCGTTTTGGAATCCGTAACGGGTATAACTACCTCAAGCGAATACGAGAACAGCTTTTCACCCTTCGGAGTATCATTGGGTACAAGTCCCTCGATCGAAAGGAACAGCACCTTGGAATAGAACGTCTTGAACTGAAGCTCATCAAGCTGTTTGCCGTTGATGTAATATGTGTTTTTTGTTGCTTCCTTGTCTTCGGTAGCCTCTAACGGTTTGCCGGTATCATCATATTTCTGCACACGGTCTATCGTCAGCTCGTAGGTTTCGCCGTCTATCGTAAAGACGCCGTGACGCAACCAATAAATATTGAGTGCCGTAAGATACGGGCTTGAAACATCGACCGCATCGAAATCAAGTAATGTTATTTGGTCTGCCTTTACGGTGTATACGGGAGATGTATTGAATTCATCGTCTTCGTGCAACAGCGCGCAGTAATACTCGTCACCGCTTTCGTCGGTCTTGCCGCCGATAACAAAGTGGTCAAGGAGCAGCTTGTTATCATCATAGCTCTGTAATTCAAATACCGGTTTATCAAAGCCGTAAACCGAAAGGTCATCGCCCGCAGCTTCACAATAATACGAATTGAGCGCAACATTGCCTATGCCCTCAAACAATGCATCAATTGAATCACTGTTGGTTTCGGATATCGTCGGTTCAATAAGATACCAAGCCTCCGTTCCCGAAAGCGGGCCCGGAATGTACGAAAGCATCGTTACATTACGTTCTTTATCAATGAGATAGAGTGTTTGCGAGCTCAACGAGGTTTTTGAAAGCGATGGCAGGTTGAGAAGCGTAGAAAGCGGAAACAGGAAATAGTTGTGGGCGTATACCGATACAACATACACATGCTTATCGTTATCCACCGTCACATATGCGCCCTCCGAGCTTCCGTAGGTCTTGCCGACACGCACGGTGTGCGAGCTTCCGTCGGCATATGTTATATTGACCGTTGCAAGCGGTTCATTAAGCTCATATTCGCCGAGCTTACTTTCATCATATTCAAGCACATACTTGCTTTCAAGATGCTTGCAGAACTGAGCTATATAGCCGACCTTGCCCTGATTTACGTCATCATATTTCTGTCCTTCGATATTCCACTCAACAGTCGTACCGTTCATAAACGATTTTATCGTGATATCATCGTGTGAAACATTGTTGAGTATCTTTATTTCGGAAACATCCGAAAGCTCGTAGTCATACAGTACGACGACATTTTCATCGTTATTATCGCTGTCCGGCGCGAAGATCATATATCCGGCAATAAGCGTTGTTACAAGCACTATTGCGACCACAAGCAGTACTATGGTTTTCTTCATACCGAATTTATGATTCTTTTTATTTTTCTTTTCCACGCTTAACAGCTCCGGTGCATCGGTGTCCGACGTATTATTGTCAGGCACAGGCACGTTTCCTGTTTCGACGTTTTCGCATTTTTCGAGCTCCTCGATTTCGTCCGTCGGCTTTATATTCTCATCCATCAGAGATTTTTCCTCCTGATCCATGCTATGATTCCGAGTACCATTATTCCTGCGGGAACGCAAGCCACAAGCACGGCAAACCAAATGTTCATCTGTGTTTTATTCATCTGAACATAACTTGATGTAAGGTCGATACCGAGATTTACAAGTGTATCGGCCGCCTCTCTGCCCGCAAGCCAATTTATTCCGTTGCGCACGATGTTCGAATTTCCGAGATAATCACCGCTTGCGAGCGTATCACTGCCGAAAAGCAGTATGCGTGTCGTGGTAGTGGCAATGGTTCCCGTTATACCCTCATTTACGCGCTCGTACGCGCAGGCGATGTTGTTGACGCCTTTTTCGTATTCGGCTGCCTTGAAATCATCGGCGTTCTCCCACGGAACAAGCACGCTTGAAGCATAGCTGGTCAAAATTCCCGAGAATGTTTCGGTATATGTACCGACAGTCACTCCCGTGCCGTATTTATATGAAAATCCCGTGGCTTCACTGACCCACACCGGCTCATTCGCGGAACGCACTGCCGCGGATACGGCATGGTCACGGTCTGCAGCAAGCTCTATCAGCTTTGCCGAGCCTGCGCCGCGATGATTATTGTCGGTTTCCGCAACGACGCCGTCATTCATCGAAATATTGAAATAGTCAAGCAAATTGCTGTAATTTTTGAGTTTTTCTCCCGTATCGTCTTTAAGACGCGATGCAACAAGCATCATTCTGCCATAGCTGTCATCAAGGAACGATATGATGCTGTCATATTCCTCTTTTGAAATATCGCTCTTCGGCTCAAGCATTATAAGGATATCGCCCTGCTTGAGAGTGTTTTTGAGCAGGTCGATTTCTTCGACGTTGTAGTTTTCTCTTTTTATTCTGTTTATCAGAATTTCAGTATCACCATCGAGCTTTTCGCCATGACCCGTAAGAATATAAACATTCTGTCTCACGCCTGTGCGCAGATATATCAGCGCACTCGTTATCCAACGCTGCAGTACAAAATAATTCTTTGACGTTCTGCTGTTGTATTCCACAAGCTCGCTTTCGTTGAACGCATGGAAATTTTTTTCGTCATCCTTTTGAGCTACGACGACAGCATATGACGCAAGCTCCTTGGTGTTTGTAGAAAACTGCTCAAGCTTTGACGGATTGACGATAGGATCGACATTTTTTGAGGTTATTTTTCCGCTTGCACCGTCAAACAGCTTGACTATGTTTTCCGTCATTCCGCTGTATGAGCTCGGTGCACCCGCAGGAATGAACGTATAAATGACAACATCTTTATCAAGGTCGTTTATAGCCGTAGTAGCATTCGAATCGAGTGTATATGAGCTTTGCGGGGTAAAATCCACCTTGAGCCCGTTGGTATTTTCGATATACGCGGCAAGGATATTTACCGCAAGCACCGCTATTATCACAAGCACCGTAATGGCAACGGAGAATCCGCCGTATTTAAGATTACGCTTATCCATTTCTTATACCCCCGTCCATCTTCTGCGTTCTATCGCGCGTACCGTCAGGAATATAAACAGTCCCGAAACGCTTACATAATATACTATCGGTGCAAAGCCGACTATTCCGTCGGCGAAGCTTTGATAGCGTGACAGCATATTAAGTGATGACGCAACACTGCTCAAAAAGTCACTTCCAAGGCTCGTAAGCGTATTGTTTCCGAGCCAGATGACAAACGCTACCGCGAAGCTGACTACTGCCGCAACAACCTGACTTTCTGTCATCGACGAAACAAATACGCCTATCGATATAAACGTCGCGCCTATAAGGAAGAAGCCGATATACTGCACAATGAGCATCCCGAAGCTGAGCGAGCCGGAGGAAGTATATATCGCTATTACTATCGGAAAAATGAGGTTAAGTATCATGGCAATGAACAGCACCGCAAGCGTTGCGATATATTTTCCCATTACAACCGACGTTATGCTGACCGGAGATGTGAGATAAAGCTGATCTGTCTTGTTTCTGCGCTCCTCGGCAAAAATGCGCATCGTCAAAACAGGCGTTATAAAGCTTAAGTATATCGTCATGTTCTGAAGCGCCGTAGAATAATCCGCTATTCCCGAATATCCCGTGCCGTATGTGTTGGCAGCAAGGTTCACATTAAAGAAAATTATCGCGCTTATCAGCATGAATATCGCTATAAAAACATATCCTACGGGTGAATAAAAATAGCTTTGTATCTCTTTTTTACAAACTGCCCACATAATCAAAGCTCCCTTTCCGTGCCGGTAAGCTTTAAGAAAATATCCTCAAGCGTTACATCGACATATTTTATCATAAGCAACGGCATATTCGCCTTTGCCATGGAATTGAACATCGGTTTGCGAATATCCGTCGCCTTATCGGTCTCGACAAGCATATCGACGGTGTCGGGCTCGCGCACTCCGAGACCTTCGACATATTTGACGCCCGAGAGCGAACGCAGTATCTTAGTCGCGGCGGCTTCGCTTCCCGAAACACGCACTACCATATTGGCGCTCTCCTGGATCCCTGCCTGCAGGTTTGCAAGCGTGTCCTGCGCAACTATTTTGCCTTCGTTTATTATTACTACCTGTTCGCACACGTCTGCGACCTCAGGCAGAATATGCGATGAAAGGATTATCGTATGCTTTTTGCCGAGCGATTTTATCATCCTGCGTATCTCTATTATCTGTTTTGGATCAAGGCCGACGGTCGGTTCATCAAGGATAAGCACCTCAGGGTTTCCTACAAGTGCCTGTGCCATGCCGACACGCTGCTGATATCCCTTTGAAAGATTCCCTATACGGCGCTTCATTACCTCGTTAAGCTTTACAAGCTCCGAAATCTCTTCTATATGACTTGAAACCGAGCTTGCCTTTACATCCTTTATGGCGCAGACGAATTTAAGGTATTCATCTACCGTCATATCTTTATATATTGGCGGATGCTCGGGAAGATATCCGATGCACTTTTTGACCTCACGCGGATTTTTGAGAATGTCATACCCGTTTATCCGTGCCGTGCCGCTTGTTGCGGAGATATAGCCGGTTATCATGTTCATAGTGGTACTTTTGCCCGCACCGTTTCTTCCCAAAAAGCCGACCACGGCACCTTTTTTCACCTTAAAGCTTATATTATCCACGGCAAGCTTGGTGCCGTACAGCTTTGTAAGATTCTCTATTTCTATCATAAAATCCTCCGTTATTCCTCACGGTATGAGCGGCTTAGGAACTGTGTCAGCGCGGGATTCCACGTCAGCTCCACAGTGCCCGTTGAACCGTTACGCTGTTTGGCTATGATTATCTGAGCAAGGTTTTTGTCGACCTCCTCGTCATCGGTATCTTGATAATACCCGGGACGGTGAACGAGCATTACAAGGTCGGCATCCTGTTCTATCGCTCCCGATTCACGAAGATCGGAAAGCATCGGGACATGGTCTTTTCTTCCCGATGTAACACCTCGGTTGAGCTGTGAAAGTACTATTACGGGAACATTGAGCGTCCGTGCAAGTCCTTTGAGCTGTCTTGAAAGCTCGGCTACCTCCTGCTGACGGCTTTCATGAGAATCCGTCGCCATAAGTGAAATGTAGTCTATTACAACAAGCTCAAGATCTTTTATCCTGCGGCACTTGCTTCGTATTTCGGCAACGCCTATCGCGCCCGTATCGTCAATATAAAGCTTGGAGGCGTTGAGGAGCTCCATTGCATCGGCTATGCGTTCCCAATCCGTATCCTCAAGCTCACCCGAACGTAGTTTGTTTCCGTCGATTCCGGCGGCAGTGCCCAAAAGACGCATCATAAGGTCATTGCGACTCATTTCAAGACTAAAGAACGCCACTGCTTTCTTTTCCACCATTGCCGCGTGAGCTGCCATGTTCATTGCAAGTGAAGTCTTGCCCATGCTCGGACGTCCAGCAATTATTATGAGATTTGCCTTCTGCAATCCGCCCGTCATCTGGTCTATTTCGTAAAAGCCCGTCGGCACACCGCGTATCGACCCGCGATTCATATATATTTCGCGTATCTCCTCATAAACATCATTTACGCTTTCGCTGACGTGTTCAAGACGCGAGATTTCATTGTTCATCGCTATATTGAACAGAGAACGTTCGGTGGATTCTATTATTTCCTTTGATTCATCCTCTGCCGCATAGCACTCGGAAACCGATTCGCTGAGCGATTCGATAAGCTTGCGGAGCTTGTATTTTTCAACCACCGTATCGGCATAATGTCCCACATTCGCAACGCTCGGCACATCGCCCGTCAATTCCGTAAGATATGCTATGCCGCCGACATTTTCAAGACTCCCACGCTTCAGCAATTCGCTTGAAAGCGTAACGATATCTATTGGCTTGTCCTGCTTCAACAGCTCACACATCGCTTCGTATATCTCGCGGTTATTCGTGCGGAAAAAATACTCTCCGTTTTTGATTTTTTCATAAACGGTATTGATGCAATCGGCATTGAGAAGTATAGCGCCAAGTACCGAGCGCTCACTTTCAATATCGTTTGGCATCACACGTGGATTGTTTTCCAAAACAAATCACATCCTAATTTTATGCAGTCGATCGCAAAACTCAGTTTTACGGTCGGGCATTTTACTTTTATCAGCCGAAGCTCTCGGCATATTTCTTCTTGCCCAAAATGTGGAAGTGCAGATGCTTGACCGATTGCCCGCCATCCTCTCCGACATTGCTCACAAGACGGAATCCGTTGTCAAGTCCCTGTTCATCGGCTATGGTGCGTATCACCTTGAAAATATGAGCGATAAGTTCACCGTCCGCTTCCGTAAGTCCCATGACGCTTTCGATATGCTTTTTGGGGATCACGAGAATATGTACGGGTGCCGCAGGGTTGATATCCTTGAACGCCAGCACTGCTTCATCCTCATAAACCTTTGTTGATGGGATCTCCCCGTTTGCTATTTTACAAAAAATACAGTTTTCCATAATTATATCCTTTCACCGCGGAGCCCGTTTTCCGTGACCCCGGTTATTTTTATATTTACCGTCGTGCCAGAAAGCCCGTTGCCAGCGAACTCCACGGGGATATGCTCACGCGTCAGTCCGAGCTGCGTGTTGCCGTCATCCGTTTCGCACAGCACATCTTTCACACTGCCGATAAAGCGTTCACGGTATTTTCTTCCCTCGCACACGCATATTTCGGAAAGCTTCGATGCACGTGCGGCTTTTTCAGCCTTGCTGAGTGTATCGCCCATCCTTGACGCCACCGTGCCCTCACGCGATGAATACGGAAAAATATGTACCCACGCGAAACCGATTTTTCTTGCAAATCCAAGCGTTTCGGCAAATTCGTTATCCGTTTCACCGCAAAAGCCGACTATGATATCCGTCGATATCGCCGCATCGGGGAAACGCCTGCGTATCTTTTCAACGGCTTCCGCATACCCTGCTGCGGTATATTTTCTGTTCATGCGCTTAAGCACCGTATCAGAGCCCGATTGAAGTGAAAGATGATATTGATTACAAAATTCGCTTTTGCACATGACCTTATCAAGGAACTTATCCGTTATCACATTCGGTTCAAGTGACCCGAGCCGTACACGTTCTATGCCGTCGATATCGCACACACGGGCGGTAAGCTCTCCGAGATCGCAATCGCCGCTTTTATATGACGAAAGATGTATTCCCGTCAGCACGATTTCGGAAAAACCTTCTTCGGCAAGCCTCTCGCACTGCTTAAGTACATTTTCCGGCTTGCGCGAGCATTCGCGTCCGCGGACATAAGGGATTATACAATAAGAACAGAAATTATTACATCCGTCCTGCACCTTGACGAAAGCACGAGTCTTCTCGTTCAATATGTCGGGCATTTCGAGATATTTGTCAAAATGCGACATATCGCTTATGCGGATTTCGTCGATCGCACCGGTTATCATTTCGGGAAGCTCGTTTTTATGCGCATTACCAGCTATTATCCTTACATTCGGGAGATTTTTGAACTCCTGCGGCACTCTTTGAGACGCACAGCCCGTGACCGCTATCACGGCATCGGGATTGAGCGACGACGCTTTTCTGACTGTCTGTCTTGATTTTCGTTCGCCCTCGGCAGTCACACAGCAAGTATTTATTATATACACATCGGCTTTTTCGTCAAAACTGACTATTTCATAGCCGTATTCTTTCATTTTTTGTGCGAGCGCTTCCGTCTCACAAAGATTGACCTTACAACCGAGTGTTGTCAGCGCACATTTATACATTCATTTCACCCATAAGTGCGAGTATCACCGCGCCGCACGCCACAGCCGCGGTCTCCGCACGCAGGATTCGTTTGCCGAGGCTCACGCTGACGGCTCCCGCGTTTTCGAGCATTTTATGCTCTGTATCGGTTATCCCGCCCTCGGGACCGATGAAATACGCAACGCTTTCGGCTTTTTTTACGGCTTGAGTGATGCTTACTGTTTTTTCATCCTCATATGCGGCTATTTTAAGCTCATATTTTTCAAATTCGATCATAGCGTCCTTAAAGCTCATCGCCTTTTCGACCGTCGGCACACACGCGCGTTCGCACTGCTTGCATGCCTCATATGCGATTTTCTGCCAACGCTCTTGCTTTTTCGTTTCTTTTTTCGCATCCTCTATTTTCACTACAGTGCGCTCGGCTATCACAGGATAAATTCTTGTTATTCCGAGCTCTGTGGCTTTTTGAACGGCATAATCCATTTTTTCGTTTTTGATAACAGCTTGAAACAATGCTATATTGATATCCGGCTCGTTCGCGTTTTTCTGCGATGAAATTATTTTCGCACAGCACGCTTCACCGACACGTTCAATTGCACATTCCATATCAATGCCGTCGCCGCACGAAACGATGATATGTTCACCTGCTTCAAGACGCAGAACGCGGCTCATATGAGCAGATTCATCCCTGTCGAAAAAAATATGTCCGTCGGAAATACTCTCTTTTGAACACAGAAATCTACGCATACACACCCCTATTATCGCATTATTTAATCAATTATAACTCAAAACAGAAAAAATGTAAACGGTAAAATGTAAAGGTTTATAAAAACTACTGCAAATTTTAAGTGAAAAACCGTCATATTATGAGCGTGCGCAACATAAAAGTTAATGTGCTTAAAAACGGTGAGGAGGAAAAATTGTGGAACAGTTCGATTTATACAAGGATATTTCACAGCGCACAGGCGGCGATATTTATATCGGTGTAGTTGGACCGGTACGAAGCGGAAAATCCACCTTTATCAAGAAGTTTATGGATCTTCAGGTGTTGCCGAACATAACGGATGAAAATGAAAAAATGAGAACTCTCGATGAGCTGCCGCAAAGTGCAAGCGGCAAAACCATCATGACAACACAGCCGAAATTCGTTCCGAACGAGGCTGTCAGGATCAGTCTTGATGAGCATACCGAATTTAACGTGCGCCTCGTCGATTGCGTCGGATATCTTATCGACGGAATATTGGGACACACAGAGGACGATATGCCGCGAATGGTACGCACTCCGTGGTCAGACGATGAAATGCCGTTCGAAAAGGCGGCGGAGATCGGCACCCGTAAGGTGATATGCGATCACAGTACTATCGGTGTAGTAGTGACCAGCGACGGCTCGTTCACAGGCATACCGCGTTCAAGCTACATAGAAGCCGAGGAGCGCGTCATAGGTGAGCTCAAGGAACTCGGCAAGCCGTTCATTGTCGTTTTGAACACCACCGAGCCTTATTCCGTGGACTCACAGAAGCTTCAGCTTGCGCTTGAGGAAAAGTACGGTGTACCCGTTGTTCCCGAGGACGTTTCACAGCTTGAGCTGTCCGATATCCATGCACTGCTCGAACGAGTACTGTTTGAATTTCCGCTTCGGCAAATGCGCGTCCGCATTCCGAAATGGATACAAGCGCTTCCCGCAGAGCATCCGCTGATGCAGGAGATATTCTCGTCGTTCACTCTTAACGGTAAAATGTCAAAAATGCGCGATTACACTGAGCTTTTGTCAGGCTTTGAGCCGAGCGAGAACATAAACGGGCTCAAGCTTGATTCCGTTTTGCTCGGCGAGGGTGCTGTCACATATGACCTTGCCGTCAAGCCTGATTTATTCTACAAGGTGCTTGGCGAGGAATGTGGATGCGAAATAAAAGGCGACTATCATCTTATCGCGCTTATGCGTGACCTTATAAGCGCGAAAAAGGAGTATGATCGCATTGCCGAAGCACTCAGACAGGTGCGCGAAACGGGATACGGGATAGTTTCGCCGTCCATGGAAGAAATGACGCTTGAAGAACCGGAAATCGTACGCCGCGGTGGACATTTCGGCGTAAAGCTGAAGGCAAGTGCACCGAGCCTGCATCTTATGCAGGTGAACATCAAAACGGAAGTCAACCCGATAGTCGGAAGCGAAAAGCAAAGTGAAGAGCTTGTCAATTATCTTATGGGCGAATTTGAAAGCGACCCGACACGCATTTGGGAAAGCAATATGTTCGGTAAGAGTCTGCACGAGCTTGTTATGGAGGGCATCGAAACAAAGCTTGACAATATGCCCGAGCTTGCACGCACAAAATTTCAGCGGACTATGGAACGCGTCGTGAACGACGGCGGTGGCGGACTTATCTGCATACTGCTGTAATTTTTGCAATGATCTGTTTTGCGGGGACGCTGTCCCCGTTTCCCTTCCGTGGGGCTCCTCTCCTTGATCCCGCGCGTTTTTGTAAAATTGCGGCAAACCTTTTATTGCACTTCGCGCAAAACAAAAAGAATACAGTGCCTTATGCTAAAATATAGCGCAGGCACTGCGTTTTTTGTTACTGTTTACTTTAATGTCTGCTGAATGCTTTCGCCGCAAAAGCGAACATTTCAATGGATGCCTGCCAAAATCGCAAGATTTTGGCAGGCATTACTTTAATTGTATTCCGCGCAAAGCACAGGTAAAATCTTTTGCCACGCTTTTCTTCATAAAAGCGTGCAGAGGTACGTGGCAGAGCCACCACATAAAAGGGCACTTGAATAATCAAGTGCCCTTAATAGATATTCTCTCTATCAGATTTCGGGAATATGCACTTCAACTTCCTTGCCGAGGTTAGCGGATTTAACAATAGCATCAATAATAGCCTGATTCTTGATGATCTCGGACGAAGAAATAGGAGCCTTGCCGTTCGTCTTGATGGCATCAAGGAACGAACGAATCTTGCTGTAGAAGTTGTCATGCTCGTTGGTCTTCATGGCGATAGAGGTCTCTACGCGCTCGCCGGCAACATCGTGATAGATCTTAAGAGGTCCGCCGATGGAGCCGTTCCAGCAATCTGTCGAAGGAATGCGGAGACCGCCTTCGGTACCAAGAATGATGGTATCACCGGGAGTGTCGATGTGCATGGCCCATGCGATACGGAAGTCAAGGATTATGCCGCCTTCAAGGCGAATGAATGCCGCGGCGAAATCATCAACTTCGAACTTCTTGGCATATTCCTCGCAAGGCATATACTTGGGATTCTTACCAAAGAAATCACTCTTGTAACCTGTAACGGTAAGGGGAGTGGGATAGCCGATAGCGTTAAGCACCATATCGAGCGAGTAGCAGCCGATGTCGGCAAGAGCGCCGATGCCTGCGGTAGAATCTTCGATGAACGATGTGCCGTAAGGTGTGGGGATACCGCGACGGCGTCCGCCGCCTGTCTGAATGTAATAGATCTGACCGAGAACGCCTGACTGAACGATGCGTTTAACCATCTTCATGTTCTCGTCGAATCTGGGCTGGAAGCCGATCGAAAGGATCTTTCCGCTTTCCTTTTCAGCCTTGCAAATCTCTACTGCCTCTTCAAGCGTAACGCACATGGGCTTTTCAAGCAGAACGTTTACACCGTGCTTAAGAGCATAGATCGTGGGACCTGCGTGCTGACGGTTGTAGGTGCAAACCGAAACAGCGTCGATGTCGGGCTCGTTGTCGATAAGCTCCTTATCACTGTTGTAATAACGGATACCTTCAAGACCGAATTTTCCTTTGAGAAGCTTTTCGGCTTTGCCGGGGATAAGATCGGCGGCGGCAACTATCTCACAGTCGGGCATTTTAAGATAATTTGCGATGTGAGCCTCGGATATCCAGCCTGTACCGATGATACCGATTTTGACTTTTTTGGAAGTATCAATGACATCTTCCTTGATCATTCCTTTTTCGAAATCGTTAAGATTTGCGATTGCCATGGTAATTTCCTCCTATAAATAATAGCATAGTGCTATATTAGTAACCTATTGATTTCAGGTATTCACGGCTGAGCTTGACTTCGTCCATCGGCTCCTTGCCGGGAGTGGGGCGATCCTGCTCAACGATAAGGTATTCTGCGCCTGCCTTTTTAGCGGCTTCTATTATCGCGGGCATATTCTGCATACCGTGACCGACCGGACGGAAACCGAATGTCTCATCAGCGGCGGCGGGTTTAACGGACTTGATGCCGATAAGCTCGTACATACCTTCAACATTTGCACCCTTCTTGAAAAAGTCCTTAAGGTGAACAACATGAGCGCGTCCGGAATACTTATTAAGATATTCACAGGGATTTTCGCCGGCAACGTTTACCCAGCAGGTATCAAGCTCGGTTTCAAGCAGGTCGGCGGGGATGCGTGCATAAAGCTCATCAAGATAATATTCGCCGTTGTCAAGACGGGTAAATTCGAAATCGTGATTGTGATAGAGCATCTGAAGCCCTGCGTCCTTTGCCAGCTTGCAGAGCTTTGTTGCCATTTCGATAAGCTCATCGGCATTGCCGTTTTTCGGGCGAAGCTCATCTGGCAGATATGGCATAGCAATGTACTTACAGCCTATTGCCTTGTATTTATTGAAAACATCGGGATCGCTTTCCATTTCGGCGATCGAAACGTGAGCCGAAATAGGAGTAAGCTCATATTTTGCGCAAAGCGCCTTTACTTCCTCCGCGGTCTTGCCGTAGATGCCGGCAAACTCAACGGAATCGTAACCCATCTCGTGAACAGCCTTGAGCGTACCTTCAAAATCGGCGGCAAGCGCGTCACGGAGAGAATATAATTGCAGACCTATAAACATTTTTTCATACCTCCATAAAATATCACTTGTAGTATAAGACAAAAAGTGGTATAATTCAAGACGAATATTGATAAAAACAAGACAATTCTTGCGGTATTTCTCGATTGGACGCTTGCGGAGGCAGTTTTATGAGCATTGAATATGAATATAAAAAGAAGCAAATCAACATTCAAAGGCGCGAATATCTCGGATGCAGCGCGCATTTGCACAAGGAAACAGAAATAGTGTATGTGCTTAACGGCACAACAAAAGCATACCTAGATTCGGAGGAATATATACTCGAAGCCGGAGATCTTTTTTTTGCATTTCCTAATAAAGTCCATTACTACAGGACTTTCGATAAAGAAGAAAGCTATCTTATAATCTTTTCGACGGAGTTTTTTGCCGATTTCGGAAAAGTATTGCTTAAAAATGTCCCTGTTTGCCCTGTATTGAGAAAAAGTGAGATGCCGAAAAACATACGGATGCTTTTCAAAAGCATATATAAGGCATACACAAGTAATTCTGAATATCGGGAGGAGATATGCAAAGGATACTTGAATGTGTTTTTAGGCGAGATACTGCCGTGTTTTACATACGAAAACGTCAAAAACGGCAATACCGATATGCTTTCATCGATACTTTCGTATTGTTCTGAGCATTATACCGACAATGTCAGCCTTGATGCAATGGCAAACGAGCTTCACGCAAGCAAATATTATATTTCAAGACTGTTCAGTGAAAAGATAAAAATAAGCTTTAACGATTACATAAACATGTTGAGAATAAACGATGCCAAAGAACGTCTTGCGAAAACCGATGATTCGGTAACGCAGATAGGTATTGCAGTAGGCTATAACACCATACGTTCGTTTAATCGCGCGTTTCTTTCTCAAACCGAGATGCAACCGCGCGAATACCGCAATATGTATAAAAATAAGACGGAGGAATAGCTTTTGCGGGGACAGAGTCCCCGTGAATCTTTTCTTGTGTCCCCGCAAAACAGTCTCCCCGATTTTGTGTCTTACTCGTACTCGAAGCCTTTTTTCTTGCATTCAAAACTGCAGAAGATGCTGAACAGGGCACCGACAACGGCTATAATGACCCATGAAACTATCGTCATGTTCCAGCCGAATTTTTCGGTTATTGCCGCAAAAGCGTATGTAGATATCGAGCTGCCGACATACACAGCACTATTCAATAATCCGGAAATAAAGGCTATATTTCCTGTTTTGGGGAAATACCGCTGAATACAGCAGGTCTGAAGCGAGTTCGTGCCGTGAACGAAGCCCGAAACGCCGGCAAGAAGCGGCAGTGCGAACCACAGTGCCTGCGTACCGAAAATAACCAGCATCGTGCAGAACAGTGCAAGCAACATAAATAATGTTGTGATAGATGCAAAAACATTATTCCGCATGAGCTTTAAGAATTTATATACTACGAAATTAAAAAGTATGTGAAATGTCGGAAGTATGACACTCGTAAGGATCGATTTGTCATTGCTCAGGTTGAAGGTCTCGGCAATGAAGCTCGGTACCCACGTAGTGATGCCGTCGCGGAGCGCTCCTTGAAGCGCGATCGGAATAATTATTGCGATCATAAGCAGTATCGGTATTTTTACATTACTTTGACGAAGACGCTTGTCACGGCGCACCTTGCTGTAATCAAATTCTACGCCGGCAAGCAGCTTGCGTGAAGAGATAAGCCACGCAAATGACGCTACTGCACCGAATATCGCCGAGAATACGAATACAGCGCGCCATGAAAACAGATTTATGAGAAGCGGTGCAACAAGATAAACACAAACTGTACCGCCGCCGGTGCTTATTCCGAACAGCGGCATGGCGTGAAGATATTCGTCGTTTGAAAGTGTTGCAATAAGTATCTTGATAAGCGGAGGCCACATGAATGCCTGTGCAATTCCGTTTACAGCCCAAACAGCGGTCATAACAGCGATATTGGGTGCGACGATGGGAAGCAGGATATTCATGACCGTTGATGTGATAAGCCCCGAAAAAATCAAGTGTGACGGATTAAGTCTGTCACCAAGATAGCCGCTTACGAGCTGTCCGAAGCCATATGTTATCGACATTGCAGTAAGTATTATCGACGCTTCTGTTTTTCTTACGGCTTCTGCCGTTATAAATTCCGAAATCACCGTAGCGAAGTTAATGCGCGTCACATAACTTGCAAAGTATATCGCTATTCCCGCGATTATCAACAAACGTGACCTCTTTTTGCTGTCCAATTTTATTCCCCCCGAATCAAATCAATATCGTTTTCTATATACATATTATATACGCCGTCATCAAGACCGCTGTCTGTTATTACGGTTAAGCTCGAATCAAGCTTCATTACTATATTTATCGCGCCGTTTTCGATTTTGCTGTGATCCGCTATGGCAAACACCTTGTCGGCTATATCATAAAGCGACCTTTGGATTTCCGCCGAATGTGTGTGAAAATCGGTAAGCCCGAACTTCAACGACACTCCCACCGGCGCAAGAAAGGTTTTTGATACATGTAACGATTTGATCATTTGTACCGTAAGCGGACCGTAAAAGCTTGTATCATCCGCAAAATAATCGCCACCGCAAAGGATCACTCTGAACCCCTTGTTCTTGTTCAATATCTCAAACAGTCTCAGTGATGTCACGACAACGGTAAGATTCGTGAAATTTTCAGAAAGATATTCGCAAAAATATGTCGCCGTGCTTCCGGAATCGACAGCTATCGAATCATGCTCGCAGACGAATGATGCCGCACAGACCGCTATTTGTTTTTTTTCCTCGACATACTCGCCGTGACGCTCAATGAATGTTTTATCCTGATTGCTCCGCACGACTCCCATAGCGCCGCCGTGTATGCGCAACAGCTTTTTTTCCTTTTCGAGTGCAAGCAGGTCACGCCGTACCGTTTCCGACGATACGCCGAACAGCTTTTCAAGTCCGGTAACTGTAACTGAGCTTTTTTTGCTTAAAATTTCAACGATTTTTTCCTGCCGTTCTTTTGAGAACATATCGCTACACCTCTCATAACATCGTGCAGTATACCACATATTCCAAATTAAGTCAACATATTTCCACACATTTACACAAATCAAATTGGTTTTACAAGGAGTTTGCAACTTTTGCGTTTTTAATAGACAGCTCTGAGATTGAGTGATATAATAATAAGTAAGGCAGTTCGTGACCATCCTGCCGTGACGCAAGTCAGAAATAAAACTACTGGAGATTTTTATGAATACAGTAAGATATCTTACGCGCGGGGCATGTATAGCCGCGCTCTACGCCGTTATTACGGTAATATTTCAGCCGATTTCTTTCGGGCCGATACAGTTCCGCGTTTCGGAAGCATTCACGTTGTTGCCGTTTATTATGCCGGAAGCTGTCTGGGGGCTGACGGTGGGCTGTCTTATCGCAAACATTTTCGGCGGAAGCATTATAGATATGATTTTCGGTACACTTGCGACACTTGTCGCGGCGCTGATAGTACGTAAAATGAAAAACGTATGGCTGTTACCGCTTGCTCCGGTCATCGTAAACGGGATCGTTGTCGGCGCGATCGCAACGCTTGTGAGCTTTGAATTTTCGTTTATTACATATATAACAGTCGCCGCGAGCATAGCATTAAGTGAAGCAATGGTATGCTGGATATTCGGGATTCCGGTACTCATATTCTCGCAAAATATTCTCGAAAAACGCAAAAAATAAAAAAAATGGTAAATTTTTCAATAAAAAAATACACAGTTAAGTTAAATTTTACAGTTTTTTAATAATCTGATGAAAAAAAATATTGAATTACCTCAAAGTTAGTGGTATAATCTATGAGTAAAGTGCGAAATGCACAAAAATATTAAGGAGGAAAATCTCACAATGAAAAAAGCTTTCAAATTTTTATTTGTAGCTTCGCTCATTGCGCTGATGCTTGTCTCGGTAGTAGCATGCGGCGGCAATACCGGCAACGGCGGAAACGCTTCCGGCGACGCAACACCTACACCTGCGGGCAACAGCGGTCAAGTGGGCGGCAACTTCACCAAGACTGGTGAGACGTACAGCTTCTATTCATGGCAGTACAACTCTGACAACCCTTATTCCGGTGATAACGAACGTGATCAGCAGATGAGAGAAAGAGTTGACAGAATCATGAGCGACTACGGTATTACTATCGAATTCGTGACAGGTTCAAGCACAAGTGCCATGCTTCAGTCGGCATTCCAGGGTATTCCGGAAATCACCGGCATGAAGGAAGGCGGACTCCATACGATGATGGATACATATCTGTATCAGAATCTTACGGGTCAGTGCCTTACACCCCTTTCGGATCATTCCGATGTTTATAACTTCATGGACGAGAACAAGTTCAACGTATATTCGCAGTATGACCTTTGCGAATACAGCGATAAGCTTTGGTTCTTCATTCCGATCGAAATCGGCGTTCACTTTGAGTGCGGCGGTAACTGCCTTGTGTTCAACAAGAAGCTCCTTGAAGCCGCAGGCTATCCTGCCGATATGATTTACGGCTGGGTTGATTCCGGCGAGTGGACTTGGGATAAGTTTGAGGAGTGCCTTATCAACACCACAGACGGCAGCAAAGGTCAGTGGGGTATCGAGCGTGGTAACGAAGCGCTTGTAATGTGGTCACTTGCAAACTCCAACGGTACTGAATTCGTTCGTCTTGAAACTCTTGAAAACGGTCAGAAAAACGATAGCTTCGTATTCACCGGTGATAAGGGCGAAAGACTTATGAACGCTTATGACGAGTTCGTTAAGCTTGCCAAGACCCTTAATGTTATGGAGACCACCTATTATACTTCAACTTCCACCGATCCCCTTGAACACTTCAAGGCAGGTCAGGTAGCATTCTTCTACAACGGTTATTCTTCTAACCCGCTTAAGGCGATTGCCGAAATGGAAGAAGATTACGGTCTTGTTCCGTGGCCGAAGGGACCCGATAACGTTGCTAACGAGAATAAGTACTATTCATTCTATCCGCACCTTAACCCCTACTGCGTATTCCGTGATGTAAACGGTAACGTTAAGGGCGCTGTTCAGATCCTTTGTGAGCTTTATACGCCCATCTATGATGCTAACAGCGACGAAGCTAAGGCTCTTTATGAGTCCGAAAAGACTCTGTTCACCCGTGACGAAGCTTCTGCAAAGAACCTTGACCTTGTAGAATCGAGCAAGGAACACTTCCGTGTATTCATGTACTCAAAGGCTCCCTGCACGATCGGTCAGGCTACGCAGGTTTCACAGGCTTTGTTTGGTAAGGGCGAGGATGATATCTTGAATCAGGTTACCAACGCCAGCACTTACTTCAAGGGTATTGCTACCGCTATCAACCAGGCGATTTATCAGAGATCACCGTATAGCTGGAAGTAATAGCTTTAAGCATTGACATCAAATCAGCCGGAGAATACTTCTCCGGCTGATTATTGTTTCAGTTCTTTCACCAAAATACAGTACATAAACAAAAACCTAGTATCCATGGCTGACGGAAAAAATACATTTTTTTGTTGCAGGCATTGCAAAAGCGTCAAAAAAAATCGTTGACATATCCGCAATCAAATGATAGTATAATGTCAAAGCAACATCGCAGAATAATAAGGGAGCTTGATTTACTCAGGCTGAGAGGAAGCCGTTTGCTTCGACCTGAAACCTGATGCGGATAATGCCGCCGTAGGATAATACCGATGGTAAGTTAAAGCCGCAGAAGAGTTTTCCGCGGCTTTTTTATTTTAGTATGGATTATAAGGAAGTACAACATATGTCATCGGTCAAAAAATTATGTCTTTCGGCAATAATGATATCGCTTTCAACGGTACTCAGTCTTATAAAATTCGAGATGCCGCTCGGCGGTTCGATAACGCTTTTCAGCATGGTTCCGATGTGCGTGCTTGCGCTCGTATGCGGTTTCCCGTATTCCGTCATCCCGTGCATGATTTTCGGCATAATACAGATGTTTCTCGGCGGCGTGTTCGGTTGGGGGCTGACGCCGCAAATACTTGCAGGTGCGATATTTTTTGATTACATTTTCGCATTCACCTCACTAAGCCTTGTCGGACTGTTCCGCGGCGGCATAAAGCGTATAATATGCGGTATATCCGTCGCACTCGGTGCGCGGTTCATCTTTCACTTTCTCTCCGGCGTGATTTTCTTCCGCTGTTATGACTTTTTCGGCGGAAACACATATATATACTCGCTTTGCTACAACGGCATCTACATGATTCCCGAATACATTCTGACCGTTGCGGGGTCATATATCTTATTCAAAACCGATACAATAAAGAGGTTGATAAAATGAGACGCTGTTTTATTTTCGGCGCACTTGATGTGCATTCTCTGCCCGTTCCTCCAAATGACGGTGACATGCTTATTGCCGCTGACAAAGGAATACTCAGCATAAAAAAATTCGGACTTTCGCCCGATGTCATCATAGGCGATTTCGATTCGCTCGGGCTTGTACCCGACGGTGAAAACGTGATCCGCCTGCCGATAGAAAAAGACGATACCGATATCGGATATGCTATCAGGTACGCTCTTGAACGCGGAACACGCGAATTTTACATTTACGGTGCGTGCGGCGGGATGCTCGACCATACGGTTGCCAATCTTCAACATTCGCTTGCGCTTGCGGGGCAAAACATTTTTGCCGTGTTTTTCGGTGATGAGTTTTCATTTTGCTCTGT
>JAZRXI010000037.1:0-4815 GCA_045600145.1 Clostridia bacterium
CTCACATTATTATTCAGTGCCGTTACATATAAAACCATTGTTCCGATAAGGGTAATGGCAATGAAAATTGCATTGTTCAGTTTCAAAAAGAGCGGCGGATTGTATTCAAGTTCCGCTTCTTGTGAATAGCGTCTTGCCCAGCGGGAGAAGGCGCGCTTTTCGGCTCCGGCAAGTTTTACCTTCTGTATTCCCGAAATGGCGGAATAGGTCACACCGCTCGTCTTGGCGGCAAGATCCATTTTCCGTTCGGTAATCTTGATTTGCAGTACTGTATGTATGACCAACATCAGCAGCGTTAAAAAGGTAAACGCCGTTGCCGGAAGTGCCAAAGAGGGTGCAAGGGTGATGATCTCTATAATGTAAATCAGCGAGAAAACCGCGGTCAGCACCGTCATACCGACGGTCGTGAACAGTGTCTCGAAAATGAGCTGTAAATCGGTAAACCGCCTGAAAAGGTTGCCGGCGGAATAATCACGGAAAAAGCCGGTCGGCAGACTCAAAATACGGTTCATCACCGCCGCACTTACGGCAATATCCTCTTTAATGCCGATTTTTGCGTTGATAAGCCCCTGAAAGCACTTAAAGCAAAACTGGCTGAGTGAAAAGCAAACGGCAAATACGGCAAGGGAAATAAGGATGCTGATACTGCCCGATTTCAGCACATCGCCGAACAGCCACTTTGTAAAAAGCGGTGTCAGAAGCCCGAACAGTGCGGAAAGCAAAAACAGGGCAAAGTACAGCACGATATCCGCAGCACTTAACTGCTTTACCATAAATTTTATAAGGTCTTTTACGGTCATGGCTTTTTGCGGCAGCGGCTCATAGAAGCAAAGCGCTTCGCTGTCAAGCAGTTTTTCGGTTTTGCGGTTTAACTTTACTTTTTTGCCGCTTTTAATGTCAAGCAGGTTGTATCCCGATACCTTTTCGGGAATCAGCGCAACGGCGGAGCCGTCCTCTTTTAACGTGCCGAGCATGGCACCCGCCGTATGACGGTACCAGCCGCTTTCAAGGGTGACGGTGCGGCTTTTGATACCGAAGGGGCGCATACGGTATTCTATCTGCTCATCCACCGTCTTGAAGGGCGGCAGATTTTCATCCGTTTTCGGCTTGCAATGATAAAATTTTAAGATTTCCTCTATTGCGGAATCGGCAAGTTCGTTTTGACTGAGTGTTTCACGAAGCCGATTACCCATAACGGCATTGGCTATGGAATCAATGGCACGGGCAATTTCGGCGTTATCGGAATCTTCCCGGTATTTAAGCTGTTCTTCAAACCAACTCATCAAAGCACCTCCTATTCCGATGTCACGAGATTACGGTAGATCTCGCTTTTTTTCATAAGTTCCTCATGTGTTCCTCTGTCCTTTATCACGCCGTGCTCCATAACGATAATTTCATCGCAGGAACGGATGGTGGAAAGGCGGTGAGCGATCACGATACAGGTGATGCCCCGCTCATTTATGGCACGGACAACGTCATATTCCGTTTTGGCATCAAGTGCGCTTGTCGCCTCATCGAGAATGATGACGGTCGGCTCCTGCGCCAGAGCACGGGCGATCTCCATTCTCTGCTTCTGCCCGCCGGAAAAATCTTTTCCGCCCGAAACAAGCTTATGACGGTAGCCCTTCGGACGATCCATAATGACATCGTGGATCTGTGCATCCCGGCACGCAAGTATCATTTCAAAATCTTCAATGCTTTCATCCCACATTTTGATGTTGGCGGCAACGATATCTTCAAAAAGGATAACCTCCTGATCCACCACCGCAACGGAGGAACGGAAAACATTTTTCGGTATCTCACTCATCGGCTTGCCGTCAAAGAGAATTTCGCCCTCCCACGGCTTATAAAGACCGGAAATGAGTTTAGACACGGTAGATTTCCCGCAACCCGAAGAGCCGACAATGGCAACGCTTTTGCCCGGCTTTAAGGTAAGATTAAAATCTTTAATAAGCGGTTCGGCAAGGGGAGAATAGCCGAAAACGATGTTTTTCAGCTCAATGTTGCCGGTGAGTTTTACGCAGTTTTCGGAAGAAGTATTTTCGTCAAAAACGGTTTCTTCCGTGTATTCCATAACATCGTCCACACGTTCCATCAAAGTACGCATCTCTTGAAGTACCTGACCGGAGGCGATAAGCGTTTGCGCAGGGGTCATAAAGGACAAAAGAAATCCCTGAAACGCCATGACCATACCGGCGGTAAACTGCCCCTTAATAGTGAGATAAACGCCGATAAAGAGAACGGCAAAATTGGAAAGCATGGTAATAAACTGCGGAACGATGCCGATATACTGGTCGAGCTTTAAGCACTTCACTTTCTGCGAATTGACACTTGCCTGATGTCCCGACCATTTTTTGAAAAATCCGTTTTCCGCACCGGAGGATTTGATGGTTTCAATCATTTCAATTCCCGAAACGGTGGCGGAATCGAGCTTGCCCTGGTCACGCATGGCAACACGGGTGATGTTGATACGCTTTTTGGAAATAATCCGCGCAATGATGATATTGACGGCAATGGACGAAACGCCGATTAGCGACAAAAGAATGCTGTACCTTATCATAACAACAAGATAAAACACCATCAGCACCGCATTGATAAGAAGCGGTGCGAGAATGTTAATAAGTGTAGCCGAAATGACGGCGTTGGAAAGCTGACGCTGTTGGATATCGCCCGCCATCCGCTGCGAGAAAAACCGCATCGGCATTTTGAGTACCTTCCACATATACGAAGCATTGCCGATCGCCGCCATTTTTCCGTTTATCCGCATGGCATAGACCGCCTGCAAGGCGGACATCAGTATTTCGATAATATTAAACCCGGCAAGTAACAGGAAAAACGGCATAATCCAGTTTTTGTCCGTTCCTGTCAGCAGCCGGTCAAGGAAAATCCTCGAAAAAGCCGGCTGAATAAAGGCAATAAGTGCCGCAATCATTCCCGCAAGCACAGTAAAGATAATTGCAGCACCGGTGCCGGTAAGCCGTTTTGCCGCAAAAGAAAGCATACTTTTCTGCTTGCCGGAGGGCACAAACTTTTCGGAGGGTGCAAACTCTATGCAAATACCCGTAAAGGATTCGTCAAAAAGCTCCATAGACACACTGTAAGTACCTCTTGCCGGGTCATTTATGTATGCCTTGCCGCCCTTAAAACCGTCAAGCACGACAAAGTGATCGAAATTCCAATGGATGATGCAGGGAAATGTACCTTTTGCCTTTAACTGCTCCGGCTCATAGCGGTAGCCGGTTGCTTTAAGTCCGTAGTACCGTGCCGCTTTCATGACATTCATGGCATTACTGCCGTCACGGGAAACACCGCAGTCCTCACGCACCTGCTCGATCGGTATCCATTTTCCGTAATACGCCAAAACCATACAAAGCGATGCCGCTCCGCATTCGAGTGTTTCAAGCTGCATCACAACGGGTACTTTGGCAATGCCCTTTGAAACGGGTTGTTTTATATTTTTCGCCATATAATTACCCTCAATTAAAAATAAAGGAAAACGGCTTGAAACTGCCTATGACGATATTCCCGTCATAAAAGCCGTCCGGCACCGTTTCTTTTGCGGTAAGTGTCAAAACATACCCGCCGTCTTCTTTGCCGATGCTTTCGACCGCCGCTTCATATTCCGTAAAGCGAACGGTTTGCCCCGTTTTGACCGAGGTGATATTTTCTTCTTCAATAGTGCCCGTTAAAGTTCCGTTCTCCGCCCGGACGGAAACGGGCGTGATACTGTCGATATGACCGAAAGCGCCCCATATACAAGCACCGACAAGCAGCAGAATGACCGCCGCCAATATAAGCCATACCCCCGGATTTGTGACCTTGATACTTTCATCAAGACTTTCGGGAGATTTTAGTTTATCCAGACTTTTCTTTCTGAAGATTTCTTTTTCCAATGCTTCTCACTCCTCACTGCCGTAAAGCCACTGTGTTTCGATTTTTTCATAGTCAATACCGTTTTCTTCACAAAAACGCTTGATTTCTTTCATCGCTTTCACGTTCGGGCGCACCTTGTTCTGCTCCCAACGGTTGACGGTGGAAAGAGCAACATTCAGTTTCCTTGCAAATTCCTCTTGATTAAAAAATGCCTTTTGTCTGGCGATGCGGATAGACTCCCCCAAACTCATAAAGCAAACACCTCGCATTATTTTTCTGTATTATAGCATAAATTTGGCATATTTGCAAGACGAAGATATAAAAAGCCCACGACTTGTCAAATCGTGGGTTTTTGAGTTTACGGTTTTCAGTTTACAGTTTTCAGCATGTTGCCGATTTTCTGAAAACTGAAAACCTTTTATTAGTTAGGAGTTAGGAGTTAGGAGTTAATTCTAAACTGTACCCATAAAAACGGACACAGTGATTTTAGGGTAATGAGGTAACGTCCCCGAAAAGCGGACAGAAAAAGGAACTCAAAACCCCGAAAACCGTACAGTGGAAAAAAGTCCGAATTTATGGTAAAATGTAACCGGTCAAGTAGGAAAGGTCGGATACAAAATGAGAAGATACCCTTTGCCAAAAGAATTAGTCGAGGAACTGAACAAGCACAAATGTGTTGAGCGTGCAACAGAATGGAATGTAATCTTTACCGAGGAATTCAAGCGGTATGCCTATGAAGAATATTACAGGGGGAAAAGCACAAGAGAGATATTCTCAGAAGCAGGGATTGATCCGGAAAAGCTCGGCGAAAAGCGGCTTGAGAATTTCCGGCAATCGGTGATGAACTGTGCAGACAGAGAAGCCGGATTTGCGGACAAACGGAAAGACAAGAGCAAACAAGCACCACAAAGCACCGAAGCCCAAATGGCAAAGCGAATACGG
>JAZRXI010000038.1:0-17515 GCA_045600145.1 Clostridia bacterium
CTTTCGGGCGCGATACCCGATTCACGCACGGCTTGGCTTATGACCTTTGCCGAATCCGTGTACCATGAAGCGGCATCCTGCTCGTAATGCCCGGCTTCGGGTGTGAGCAGGATGCGTTCCGTAGATGTTTGCGTAACGGGAACACCGTCGATAGTGTAAAGCGAAGCTTTGACCGTGGTCGTGCCGAGGTCAAGTCCTATCAGATACTGCATGGCTTAATAACCCGTGGTTTCCATAACGTCGAACGGCGTTGCGATGGCTTTTGAAAGATAGATATCGGTCGGCATCGTCTGGAATATCGAGCCGGGAACATAAGGCGAAACAGGACCGTGCGTGATAAGACGCGAGGTCATTCTCTGCCACGACGAGAACGAACCGCCGGTCGTAAGGCTGTGACCCTCAACACGCTTTTTTGCGTGAAGCACATCGCGCGGACCGATGGTCGCCGCGCGGGGCGGTACCATGCCGCAAGCGCCCGATTGTCCGAATACGCCGTGAAGTGAATTCTGCGCTATCGTGAGCGGATGAAGCGTCACGATCTGCGCGGGCTGATTCAGATATTCGTCAAGCTCGGACTTGCTGTTGAAACGGTCACCGTCGATATGGATAAGCTCGGGGCACGGATCAATGAAAGCGATATGTCCCGTCCAGCCGGGGCCGGATGTGAAATAATCTATTCCGCCGTCGGTCTTTTCGTCGATAAGATCGGAATAATAGCTGATGTTCTTTGTCGTGGGATAAAGAATATTCTCCTCCGGCGGACGCAGATCGGGATCTATCTTACCGATGAAATATTTCAGGAATGAATATGTGAAGCCCGAACGGTAGGTGGGCGGCGCGATGTTGCCGTCTTCGTCAGCCCATTCGTCCATTGTAACGAAAATGCAGTTTTTGCAGTTGATGCGGTTGCGGTTTATCATTTCGGCAAGCGGCATGTGCGAATTGGGATTCGGGTTGCCGAATATCGTCGAAAACTTCTTGTTCTGCTCAAACGATTCCTTGATGTACATAAACTTTTCGGCTAATACGACCGAGCCGTAGTTTTCAAGAACCTTGATATGTACGTCGGGATTGGGATGCTTTTCAAGCTCTTCGGGAGTCATCTTGGCAAGCTTGTCCATAAGCTCCTTATCCTTGAACGGGACCCAACCTGCCGATTTGAAATTAAATGTATCGTCTAACATGTTATCTTTCCTTTCTGTTTTTTTCTGATTGCTTTGCTTCCTTCCTGTGATTTTGTCACAGCGGTGCGTCAAGGATGCCGCACCCTACGCGATATTAAACACGCGAAGCGCAACAAAAGTTTTTGCCCCGCTTTTTTCAAAAAGCGGGCAGAGGTGCGGGGACGGAGTCCCCGCGCAAACCCGCAATTCAAATCATTTTTCCCTTAAGCATCACGTTCAAAACATTGAAGCGGTCGTCCACAAAGACGATATCGGCTTTTTTACCGACCTCAAGTGTGCCGACCTCACCGTCAAGCCCTACCACGCGGGCAGGATTGCGTGAAGCCATATTGAATGCCTGCGCGATGCCGCAGGATGTATGCGTCATAATGTTCTTGCACGCGGTGTTCATCGTAAGACTGCTTCCGTTCAGCCTGCCGTTCACGTCGAACAGCAGATCGGGCACATCCTTGTACATTTCGGGTATCTTGTCGTTGCTCACGTTGCAGTCGGTGATGAGTACCACTTTGTCAACTGTCTTGTTCTTCAAAAGCAGCTGCTGCATTTCGGGCGCGACATGTATCGCCTGTGAATCGCAGATAAGCTCGGCGTAAATATCCGAATCGAGCATACATGCTTCATCAGGTCCGAAATCGCGCACACCTCTGCGGCGTTCAAGTCTGCCCGTTGCGTTCATCGAATGTGTTTGCAGACGGATGCCGTACTTGCGCAGGATGCGCACCTCAGACGGCAACGCCTCACAGTGTCCGAACGATATCACCGCGTCGCGGTCAATGCTCCGCAGGTCCGAAAGGAACCCTTCGATGCCCTCACGCTCGGGCGCAATGCTCCATATTTTTACAAGTCCCTTACCTGCCTGAAGAAGCGGCATGTACTCCTCGCGCTTTATTTCTCCGCGCCACACGTTTTTCTCCGGCATAGCGCCGTACTTGGGATTCATGTACGGACCTTCCATGTTGATTCCCGCAATGCTGTCAAAAATTCCGCCCTTCTCCATTGCATCGCGCACGGTGACAAATCCGTCAAGCAGCTGCTTTTGCGTCATATTGTAATAGAGTGTCGGCAGGATCGTCGTTTCGCCGTGCTTGAGGAAATGCTCCGTTGCGGCAGATATGTCATCGCAGAACAGCGCTCCTCCGCCGCCGTGAACATGGATATCCACAAAGCCCGGACCGACGTACGCACCGTGCGCGTCAATGACGGTCGCACCGTCGGGTACGTCAAGTTTTTTACCTATTGCGGCTATCCTGTCACCGTCGGTGATGAGTGAGCCGTCCCACAGGATGCCGTTTTCAAGTACGATATCGGCGTTTTTTATAAAATACATTTTTACACCTTATTTAAGCAGTGAAAGCTCTCTTACTATGCCGTCGCCGACATCGGAGGTAGTGCCCTTGCCGCCCATATCGGGAGTAAGACCTTCCTTTTTGATAAGCAATGCTTCGATAGCGTCGATGACCTTCTTGCCCCAATCCTCATGACCGAAGAAATCAAGCAGCTGGCTTACAGACCAAATAGCCGCAAGCGGGTTGGAAATGTCCTTGCCTGCGATATCGGGCGCACTGCCGTGAACGGGTTCGAACATCGACGGATATTTCTTTTCGGGGTTGAGGTTTGCGCCTGCCGCAAGTCCCATGCCGCCCGAGATAGCCGCGCCGAGGTCGGTGATGATATCGCCGAACAGGTTCGACGTAACAACTACCTGGAAGCGCTTCGGGTTTTTAACAAAGAACATGCTTGCCGCGTCAACGAGCAGGGACGATGTCGGAACTGTCGGATACTGCTCGGAAACTTCCTTGAATACGCTGTCCCAGAATACCATCGAATAGTTGAGCGCGTTGCCCTTGCTGACGCTTGTTACGGACTGACCTGTCTTTTTCGCAAGCTCAAACGCATAGCGGATGATACGCTCAACGCCGATACGCGAGAACACGCCTGTCTGAAGCACAAGCTCATCGGCTCTGCCCTTATTGAGCCATTCGCCCGCGCCTGCATATTCGCCTTCACTGTTCTCACGGATAACGGTCATGTTGATGTCATCGCAGGTCATGCCCTTTATCGGGCATTCCGCGCCGCGAAGAAGCTTTACGGGACGAAGATTTACATACTGATCGAATTCGTGTCTTATGCGGAGCAAAAGATCCCAAAGCGAAATGTGATCGGGAACGCCCGGATAGCCTACCGCGCCGAGATAAATGGCATCGAAATCCTTAAGGATGCTGATACCGTCAGCGGGCATCATTACGCCGTTTTCAAGATAATAACGGCAGCCCCACGGGAAATATGTGAAATCAAATTGCATACCGCCGTCAAGCTCGGCGACCTTTTTTAATACCTTTACGCCTTCGTTGGTGACCTCGGGACCGATACCGTCACCGCCGATGACCGCTATTTTATATTTTTCCATAAAAGCCCTCCGAAATCATCTCTTGAGCTGGAGATCGTAGTGAAGATCGTAAGCCTTTTCTTCCTCGGTGAACTTGTGACGGGTGTCGATGACCTCACCGTTGTTCCACTTTCTGTCGCCTACATCCTCCGCAGTACCCATAACGGTAACGTTTACCTGTCTGTGACGCGCAAGCACGTGATCCCAGTCGATGAAGTAAATGTGAGCGAATCTGCCGCCGTCGATCTCGCCGTCCTTGATGGTCATGGCTTCACTTCTGCCGAAAAACACACTGCGAAGATGTCCGTCGGTGTTCATGCTGCTGAAGTCGCCGGGCTCGTCAACATATCTGCCGTACTGAGCGTGGATCGGACCGGGGTGACGGTACTGATGCTCCTCGGTGAAATCGGGGATGAACTTGCGCATGATGTCAAGCAGATCGTGCTGAAGATACTCAAGATCGAACGAATCAATATCGTGCGAGCATTCCTGAACCATTACGGAGCAGGTGGTGTGATGCGATACGATCGTAACAGTACCGTTTTTGATGCCGGATGCCGCAACGATTTCCTTGACTTCCTTTGAAATGTCATGGAACGTCGGTATCCATCCTCTTGACTGAAGCTCTAATTCCTTTTGAAAAACTTTGAATTCCATAAAAAATTCCTCCTGATATTTTTTAGTGCTTTGCACTTTATTTGCTGTTTGTAAAAGTTTTATGCCTGCGGTGCGTCAAGGATGCCGCACCCTACAAAACCGCATATGCGGGCTTTCACGGCGCGAAGCGCAATAAAAGTCTTTTGTCCGACTTTTCTACAGAAAAGACGGCAGGGTGCGGGGCAGAGCCCCGCGAAAGCGCGTCACTCTTACTTATGCACTTCGTCCCAAGCGGTGCGGAGCGCACAAATCATTTCCTCTGTCATGGCGAACGGGTCTGCCGCCTTGATTATTCCGCTCGTAGAGCCGGTAGCCTGCGCGCCGAGCTTGATCGTGTTGTAAACATCCTTGCCGTTGGAGATACCTGCGCCCTGAAGTACCATTATATCGGGGTTTATCTCGCGCACGCGGCGTATCGTTTCTGTAACATAATTTGAATCGCTCGTCTTGCCCGTACCGATAAGCTCGGTAGGCTCGGCAACAACAAGGTTCGGCGAAAGCTTTGCGATCTCGGTCAGCTCCTCAACGGTATCGGCGCAGACGATAGTACCCAAGCCGACTTCATCGGCACGCTCGATGGTCTTTTTGATCGTCTCCATGTCAAGCTTTTTTTCGGCATGGTTCAGCATTACGCCAACCGCACCGGCAGCCTTGACCGCCTCAGGCAAAACGCTTCCCAAGCCTCTGCCGACAGGCAACGGATCCATGTGCTGGGCAAAAACAAGGATGCGTTCGGTGTTTTCCGCAAGCAAACGCAGATCGGTGTACTGCGGAGTAACGATTATGTCAACATCGTACTTTATCGCCATTTTGTCGATGAATTTCGCAAGGCGGAGCATGTCGTCACCGTAAAGATATGCTTTCGGACCTATCTCGAAAAAAGGCGGCTTGATCTTAAATTCCTTATACATGTATAAAATCTCCTTTTTTAGTTGAAATTTAACTAAGATTATCGTTTGAATGAATATACCGTTCACGCCATGCCTTGCCGCACGCGCGAAGCACAATTATTTGTTCAGCATCTTGCCGACAGCACCGCCCGGATGGATCGGAGCGAACTGTTCTTTTTTATAGTCCGTTTCTTCCATGAGGGCGACTATAAGCGCATCCATTACGGCAACGGTCGCCATATAGCTCGATGTCGCCATCATGTTGTATTTGTCGCTTTCTTTCTCGATATATAATGGGAGAACGATGTCGGCGGCTTCGGCAAGCGGCGACGACATGTTTTCGGTTATCGCAATCAGCTTCGCGCCGCGCTTGGCACATGCTTCTATTACGGGTACAAGCTCGGCAGTTTTGCCGCCGCGCGATATCACTATAAGGACATTTCCTTCCTTGAGCGCACCGAGTCCGCCGTGAACGGCTTCACACGGAGGCATGAACATCGCGCCGATGTCGATACAGCAAAGCGTATGTGCCATTTTTTTGGCGGCGATACCCGATGTGCCGCTCGCGCATGTCATGACACGGTCAGTATGTGCAAGCAGATCGACAGCCTGCGCAAATGCCTCGCTTTGAACACAACGCATCATATCACTGACTGCCTTCTGTTCAATTATAATTGAGTTTTTTGCCATTTCAAAAGCTTCTTTTTTCATAACGCTCCCCCTGAAATACAGTTCTACAATATAATTGTAGCACAAAAATGTTGCGTTTCAAAGACAATAACCACTAAAATACAGACAATTTGTGACATTGCTTCTATTACTGTTTGACATTTGGCACGCCGCAAATTATAATTAGACTGTAATATTCCGAAAAAGGAGAAAGAAAAATGATTTGGGCTTATATGATCTACCTCGGCGCAAATATGTGGCACGGTCCCGATTCGCTCGTGCGATTCAACAAGAATGATCCGCGCTACTATACCGAGCTGTACACCTCACGCGACGCATGGCGCAAAATTACCGATTATGCCGCGGAAACGGGCATAAACACACTGCTTATCGACATCGGCGAGGGCTTGCAGTTTGAATCTCATCCCGAGATCGCCTGCAAGGGCGCATGGACAAAACAGGAGATGAAGGCTGAAATAGAACGCCTTAAGAAGCTCGGCATCACATGCATCCCAAAGCTCAATTTTGCATCCACACATGATGAATGGATGGGCGATTATTCAAGAATGCTCGGCACACCGACATATGATAAGGTGGTAAAAGACCTTATCGACGAAACATGTGAGCTGTTTCAGCCGCCGCTGTTCCACTTCGGCTACGATGAGGAGAGCCGCCGCGAGATACATATGCAGAATTCGTTCGGCTATTCGGCGTACCGCTTCGGCGATGTGTATTGGAACGCCTTCAACGATTGCGTGAAACACATTACCGCCAACGGCGTGCGTCCGTGGGCATGGGGCGGACTTGTGCATTTTCATGCTGACGAATTTTTCAAGTATATGTCAAAGGATATCGTCGTTTCAACATATAATTACGGTCAGATAATGAATCTTGAGGGTTCACCCGATTATAAGCTCCAGCAGCTTGCCGCGCCGTCGCTTCTTGAAAAGTACGGCTATGACCAGATCCCCACATGCTCGACCTGTTACGATTACACATCCGTTGACGATTCGCTCTGCGTATGGAAAAAAGAGATCAGCTCAAAGCATATGCTCGGCATTCTCACCGCACCGTGGTATCGCACGGGTGACGAGGACATTTATACGCATTTTGCCGAAGCAAAGATATTCCTTGCGGCACGCAAAAAATATTTTCCCGAGGAGGTCTGAAAAATGAAAATGGTCGCGCTTGACCTTTGCATAGGTCATAATATGTGGTTCGATAAGGATACTCAGCTCGTTATGGGCGAATACTATAACAAAGAACGCGATTTCGTTTATTTTGACCGCTGTGCATGGGATAAAATTATAAACGAATTACCCGCGCTCGGCGTTGATACGGTGATACTCGATCTCGCAGAGGGCATCAAATATGATTGCGCACCCGATCTTGCGATAAAGGGCAGCATTGACAAAGCCGAATTCAAAAAAATGCTCGATAAGCTTCGTGCGCTCGGCATAACGGCTATCCCGAAGCTTGATTTTTCAGCCGCGCACGATCTTTGGGCAGGCAATTACGGCAAGAGCGCCGGCACTCAGCTTTACCGCGATTTCTGCAAGAACATTATCGACGAAGTATGTGAGCTGTTCGGTAAGCCCGAATATTTCCACCTGGGACTTGCCGATGAAACGATAGATTATCAGCGTTTTTACGGCACATGCGTAGTACGCGGACCGAAAGCGTTCTGGCGTGATGTATACGCTATGTTCGATGCCTGCCGTGCAAACGGCGCAAAGCCGATAATGTACGGCGATTACTTCGGCTATGAGCCTCAGGCATTCACGAAGATGCTTCCGCGCGACGTTGTCATAGCGGCACGCTACAGCGAGCGCATCCAGCCTGCCGAGGATGAAATGGGGCGTGACATGCGTTCCAAGTCCCAGCTTGCGTTTGAAAAGCTCTGCGAATTCGACAACGAGCTTTTGCTTGTCGGTTCGGGACTTCCGACCAGACAGAACATCACCGACCTGTTCTATTACGCCAAGAACAATCCCGATAAAAAAATAATCGGCGTTATGTCCTGCTCGGAGCTTCCGACGGTAGACGTGTTCGATTACGCGCTCCTTAACGAGGCGATGCGTCTCGGCAAGGGCAAGGAATACTTTGATAAAAACGAATTTTGATATAAACAGAAAGGAATAGAAAATATGCAGTATTTAATTGACAGCGGACATCTTGATGACATACGCCGTGCCGTGGAGTTTTATCCCATTGAGGGCGTTACCACCAATCCGTCGCTTGTTGCAAAAGAAAAAACGGATTTCGTGAAGCTTGTTACTTCAATAAGGGATATCATCGGCAAAGATATGATGCTTCATGTTCAGACAACGGCGAAGAAGGCAGAAGATATCGTAGAGGAAGCAAAGATGCTCAAGGCAAAGCTCGGCGACCCGTTTTTTGTAAAGATCCCGATAGGAGAAGAAGGTCTCAAGGCTACAATGATGCTTCAAAAACTCGGCATCGGCGTAACGATGACCGCGATATTCACGCCTCAGCAGGCTCTGCTTGCCGCAAAAGCGGGCGCAAGCTATGTTGCACCGTACGTTAACAGGCTTGACAATATTTCCGGCAACGGTGCGCAGGTCGTAGCCGATATCGTACAGACCTTCGACAATTTCGGCATCGAATGCAAGGTGCTTGCCGCAAGCTTCAAAAATGTTCAGCAAATACAGAATGTGGCTCTTGCAGGCTCACACAGCGCTACGGTTTCTCTTGATCTGCTCAAGGCGGCTATCGCTCACCCGATGACAGACAGTGCCATTGCGGGATTTGACCGTGATTGGCAGGGCGTTTACGGCGACAAGACCGTTGCTGATTTTCTGAAATAACTGCGGGAAACTCCGTTCCCGTGCAACTTTTGTCCGCCTTTTTGAAGAAAAGCGGAGCGAAAGACTTTTATTGCGCTTCACGCAAAGTAAAACAAACACAGTGCCTTATGCAAACTTTTATGCAGGCACTGTGTTTTTTGTATTCGTTATTGTACCACTTTCCTGCTTATCGCAATAACACAATATGGGATAGCTGTTGTATATTGTGTGATGTTTTTATTGTTTATGCGCAAACAGGACGTCGGGAACGGAGTTCCCCGCAGAATCGCTTTACTTACTCTTGATATACTCATCTATCGCGGCGGCGGCGGTTTTTCCCGCGCCCATCGCAAGTATAACGGTCGCGGCGCCGGTTACGGCATCGCCGCCTGCGTAAACGCGATCCTTTGAGGTTTTGCCGTTATCTTCAACGATGATTCCGCCATGGCGGTTGATTTCAAGTCCCGCCGTGGTATCCTTGATAAGCGGATTGGGTGAAGTGCCTATCGCAATGATTACCGCATCGACATCAAGTGTGAAATTACTTTCCGCGACTTCAACGGGACGGCGTCTTCCGCTTTCGTCAGGCTCACCAAGCTCCATGCGAACACATTCGATTTGCTTGACAAAACCGTATTTTACATCGTTTTTATCGGTGTTTCCGATGATGCGGACAGGGTTGTTCAAAAGCTTGAAATCAACGCCCTCCTCACGCGCATGGTCGACCTCTTCGACACGCGCAGGAAGCTCCTCGAGCGAACGGCGATAGATCACATAAACTTTTTCCGCGCCGAGCCGCAATGCAGTACGGGCGGCATCCATTGCAACATTGCCGCCGCCGACGACAGCCACACGCTTTGCACGTATTATGGGTGTCGAAGCGTTTTCGGAGTACGCTTTCATGAGGTTACTACGCGTAAGAAACTCATTTGCCGAGTATACACCGTTGAGCGATTCGCCCCCGATGCCCATGAATCGCGGAAGTCCCGCGCCCGAGCCGATGAACACGGCTTCAAAGCCGCTTTCGAGTAGCTCGTCAACTGTGACGGTCTTGCCGATTATCACATTCGTTTCTATTTTTACGCCAAGTGCCTTCAACGTGTCTATCTCGCGGCTCACGATCTTCTTCGGAAGACGAAATTCGGGAATACCGTAGACCAGCACGCCGCCTGCAAGATGAAGCGCTTCGAACACCGTAATGTCATAGCCTTTTTTTGCAAGGTCACCCGCACACGCAAGTCCCGATGGCCCCGAGCCGACCACCGCCACACGGTGCCCGTTGCTTTCGGGTTTTTTTATATTGCCTGCATTGTGAGCGTTATGCCAATCGGCGACAAAACGTTCAAGCCTGCCTATGCCGACGCTCTCGCCCTTGATGCCACGCACGCATTTCGATTCGCACTGCGTTTCCTGCGGGCAAACGCGACCGCACACGGCAGGAAGCGACGAAGCTTTACTGATGATACCGTATGCCGCTTCAAAATCTCCCTCACGCACCTTTTCGATAAATGCCGGAATATGTATTTTTACGGGACAGCCGTCCACGCACGGCATCGCTTTGCAATTAAGACAGCGTGCCGCTTCTTTAAGTGCCGTTGCCTCATCGTAGCCGAGTGCGACCTCTTCAAAATTCTTTGCACGCACACGCGCATCCTGCAACGGCATTGCGTGCTTTTTCGGGTTCATATCCGGCATTGTCAGTTATCTTCCTTTCCGAAAAGATTGCATGTGCTTTCATAGGCATGCTTTTCAAAGTCACGGTACATGCGTCCGCGCATCATTGCTTCGTCGAAATCGACCTCATAGCCGTCGAAATCGGGACCGTCAACGCAGGCGAATTTCGTTTTGCCGCCGACGGTAAGTCTGCATCCGCCGCACATTCCCGTTCCGTCTATCATGATAGGGTTCATGGAAACTACCGTCTTTACATTGAACGGTCTTGCTGTCTCGACAACGAATTTCATCATTATCAGCGGCCCTATCGCGATTATTTCGTCAAATTCTTCGTTTGCCTCGAGCATTGCCTTGAGCGGCGAGGTAACGACACCCTTTTCACCGTATGAACCGTCATCGGTCATGATCTGAAGCGTATCGGAACAAGCACAAAACTCATTTTCAAGTATAACAAGCTCCCTGCTTCTGAAGCCTATCACCGAATATACCTTGCAGCCGGCTTCGTGAAGCTTTTTCGCTATCGGCAACGCTATCGCACAGCCTACGCCTCCGCCGACGATGCAAACGCGCTTTAATCCGTCAAGCTCTGTTTTTCTGCCGAGCGGCCCCGCAAAATCGCAAATAAAGTCACCTGCGTTCAGAACACTTAGCCTTTTTGTCGTTGCGCCGACTACCTGAAAAATTATATCAACAGTGCCGTTTTCTCTGTCATAGCCCGCCACCGTCAGCGGTATGCGTTCTCCGTTCTCATCAACGCGCAGGATCACGAACTGCCCCGGCTCCGCTTTTTTTGCGACGAGCGGCGCTTCAATGCTCATGAATACTACCGTGGGATTGAGCTGCTTCTTTTCAATTATTCTGTACATTTTGTTTTTCCTGCCTATTTTTTATATACACATTATATATCTGCGCAACATTTTTGTAAACAGAAAAATAAATTGCTTTTAGGGGTTGAAATCGGTTTGCCGATATGGTATAATTTCAATGATCACGGGCTGATGCCCCGATAAAGTAAGGAGAAAATCAAATGAACATTAAAGTGAACGTATTCAAGCGCTGTGAAATAGTGCTTCACAGTGACAAAACCTACGAAAACCCGTTCATGGATGTGGATATCGACGCGGTATTTACACATGAGGACGGCACCGTTATCACGCTTCCGGGCTTCTGGAACGGTGAAAACGAGTGGAAGGTGCGTTTTGCTTCCGAAAAAACAGGTGTATGGAAATACACCGTTACCTGCTCCGACAAGGACAACGCTTCGCTCTGCGACAGCGGAGAAATAGCGGTAGAATATGCGGAACCTGCTACAGAGCTTGAAAAGCACGGATATGTCGTTATTCCCGAAAACGGACGCTTTTTGACATATGCCGACGGCACACCGTTCTTCTGGCTCGGTGATACCCACTGGCAGATGGCGGATTATGAGCGTCTGCACGAATGCAACTATCCGGGCTGCAACTGCGGCAATCAGTTCAAGCATCTTGCAGATGACCGTATAAAGAAGGGCTTTACGGTATATCAGACATATTTCGACTCCGCGGAATCCGACGGCGGCGGAAACAAACACGTTCATCATTGGTGGACTGAAAAATATACAAAAATCAATCCTCAGGCATTCAACGAAACGATGGATGTCATGATAGAATACCTTGCAAATAACGGCATCACTATGGCTATGGGCTTCGGCGTACATTCTAACACACTTTCAAGAATGAACAACGATGCAAAGGCGATACAGTCGTTTGCAAAATACTGCGTTGCGCGTTACGCGTGCTATCCCATCGTATGGATAACCGGTCAGGAAATAACCGTAGGACCCGAAATGTTCGCAACATGGCGAAGTGTCGGCGCACTTGTAGGCAAGTACGACGGCTTCAAGCGTCCGAACGGTGCGCATATGTATCCCATGGCAGCACAGGACGAGCGTGCAAAGACGCTTGATAACGAGCCGTGGCATCAGATGTGGATACTGCAGGGCGGTCACGGCGGCTATGATTCTCTTAAGCCGAGAAGCTTCTATAAGAGCTACCGTGACAATGAAAAAGTTAAGCCGTATCTTGAAACAGAGTGTCAATATGAGGACATCACCTGCGGCGCGTTCAACGGCTACGATGCTCCGAGAATAGGTGCATGGCAGGCGATCCAATCAGGTTGCGCAGGCTTCACCTACGGCGTTACGGGCGTATGGGCTATGGGCTGGAACCAGACCACCGAGCAGGGCTGGATAGGATATTCACCCGAACCGTGGTACATCGGCATGGATAAGCCCGGTTCTGCCGAAATGACATATATGAAGAATTTCTATCAGTACATCGGCTGGGGCAAGCTTGAACCGTCGTTCGGCTACGAATTCGGCGCATTTGAGCTTCGCAAGTATGTTTCCATCTCGCACATAGACCACGATGTTATGGTTTATTATTTCTTCACGCCCGAGAACAGATTCCTTGCGGCGGCGGAAACGGGAATGCTTACGGGACTTAAGCCGAACGTCAAGTATCAGGTACGCTGGTACGACCCGATCCACGGTAAGTTCATCGACCTGCCCGATGTCGTTTCACCCGACGGCACGATGCCGATACCGCAGAAGCCGTCAGCTCGCGATTGGGTACTGCTTTTGAACGATTACGATCTCGGTGCATATGAGACCGAAACATATCCCGTACTTGATCAGCCGTTTGCACCCACCGACGTTACAGCCGAAGATGAAGTTAAGTTCATTGCGGCGTCGGCAAGCTCGCAGAACGAAGAGCATCCGATAGCGAACCTCATCGACGGTGACCCCGACACATACTGGTGCGGCTTTGCGGAGCAGACATCGCAGACGCTCGTGCTTGATCTCGGCAAAGAGGAAGAGCTTCGTTATATCGAATTTGTAGCGAAGAACGAAGAACCCCGCTTCCTGCAATTCAGAGTATATTATTCTCTTGACGGCAAAGATTGGCAGATAGTGAACGAACGCCCGTACTTTAACGGCTTTACGATAGGCGGCGATTTCTGCAATGCATTCGACGTTGCCAAGGGCACGGCTCGCTATGTAAAAGTATTCATCAACTCGTTAAAGGGTGCGCCGATACTTAAGCTTTCGGCATTCAAGGCATTTAAGTGATAACGGGTATCGCAGACAGAAAGGCAGTAAAGCATTGAAAAACTATCAGCAAAAACGGATCGACGCAATAGCATATGCCGAAAAAAGCAATCACGGATATCTGCGCCGCATACGGGTGCGCGATTATCTCTGCGGTCAGGCAATATATAATTTGGACAATTATCCGCTTTTCATATCGGCAAAGCCGACAGAATACGACAAACAGCTTATAAAAGAGCTTGCCGAGAGCGGCGTTGAAGCTGATACAGCTTCATGAGGAATGGAACGATCCCCTGCACGTCAACGGCGGTGACAAGTTCACCGCCCCCGACAAAGATGTTCCCTTCTTGACGGGAAAGTATATTTCTCCCATGCTTGCTATGGCATAAGTCAAAGCGACCCGCTGGAAAATTTTTCAGCGGGTCGCTTCTTTTGTCCCGGCAAATCAGAATTTGAAAACTATGCTTTTATAAGCAGTTATCGCTTCGCATAGTCTTTTAATAAAAACCTCTAAATGTATTGATAACAAAGGGTTTTTCGCAATGTGCTTGTTATTTTCTCTTATATGATTTTACATCATATTATCCTTGCTGTCAATCTTGATAAGGGCAAAAGCAAGGGCAAAAATCAAAACATCATTATGCGAACGAACTGTTGCAATGTGTATTTACAACCGAATCTATAACAAATGAACAGCAGACATTTTGGTATCCAGACATAATACCCCTCCCTCTTTCCTTATGACGAAAATATGTCTCCTGCCTATTCGTAGAAAATAATACATACTATTTTAGTCACCGTTGACCGTTCGTAGAAAATAACGGGTAGTATTTTTATCAAGGAAAGGCGGAACAAATGAAAAGACCGGATTACACAAAACAAATACGAAAGAGGATCGAAGTAGCAGAAGCGGGTGCTGTTTTCGTCACGGCAGACTTTACCGACATTGCCGAAAAGAAAACCGTCAACATGGCATTGCTCCGGCTTGCCGAAGAAAGGAACTGACGAAGCTACAAGTCCCGATATTCAACGAGAAAACCAAAGGCGACAAGATCATCCGCTTTGACGATTGTATTGCCGATGCGTTGGAACTCGGTGCATTACGCCGTGAGCCGATTTACTTGACTGAAAAACAAAAGGAATGGCTCAAAGAAAACACTCCCGAAGAAGTCCCGATGAATGTTTCCGAAACCCTGCTTGAATACTATCTTGCCAACAAACCCGCCGACAGTGAATGGTGCGTTCTGCCGCTGACCAACATCAAAGCAAGCTTAGGCAGTTCCTCTCTCGGCAAGTCGTATATCTTATTACTCTCCGGCAAGGTGTTGGAACGGAAAGAAGGCACATCAAGCAAGTGTGTTGCGAGGTTCAAGTTGCCCGAATAACACAAATTATCCCCGTTTTGAGGCAGAAAACTCTGCTTCAAGACGGGGATGTTTTGCGAAAAAGCGAAATATTTGAAATATATTCGAACTCTTTGCCGAAAATCGCAGAAAATCGGCTGAAATCCTTGATTTTATAATAAAAATATGATATTCCACTTGTGTATATCTATGGGTAGGGGATTTTATACCCTTTTTGCGGAAAAATCACGGAAAGGACTTGACAACGATGACGGTTGATGCGACAATCCTGACGGCACGGCACAATCAATCAACACGTAGTCACTCTACGCTGTTTTGTCATGTCATTTTTTGCAAATATTTTCGGAATCAAAAGGTCAATCCGTATGCGGAAGAATTTTCTGCGGCGGTGACCATCTTGATTGCATCCATAATTTCCATGAACTCCCGGAACGGGCTGAAATCCGATACTATGGTCGAGTAATCTTTTTCGTATTCTCTTGTGTTAAACATTTGTTTTTCCTCATTTTTCCGTTTAAATTATTGGTCCCTCTAATAGGTAGGCAGGAAGTAAGGGCAAAAGGGGCCACTTTTTCAAAATTTTTTCAAACATTCCGCCCACTTATCTATTGGCACGAAAAAAAACGGTTTTGGTCTAAGTTTTTTTTATTGATTTTTTACAGAATTTGATGTAAAATATTATGAGAAAGAATAGGAAAAATTATCCGAAATCTTTACCCCCTTTGATATTCGCCTTGGTGGATATAATATACTATATGTAGTACAGAAAGAAGAACAAACCATGAAAAACAAAATTCTCTCGACGCTACTCTGCATAGCGATTTTATTCACTATGTCAGCGTGTAATGCAAAAGAAACAAAAAGCGAAGACATCGTCGTTTTGTTTACCAACGACGTCCATTGCGGAATTGATGAAAATATCGGCTATGCCGGTCTTTCTGCATATAAAAAGGATATGGAAGAAAAGTACAAGCACGTCACGCTTGTCGACTGCGGTGATTTCACGCAGGGCGCTTACGAGAGCGCGGTATCGAAGGGTGAATATTTAGTTGACCTTATGAATGCCGTCGGCTATGATTTCGCCGTGATAGGCAATCACGAATTTGACTACGGTACCGAACAGCTTAAGAAGAATATCGGACTCTCGAAGGCGCAGTTTCTCAACTGCAACATTACCTACACGGGAAGCGGAGAAGACTGGATAAGCGAGCAAACCAAGCCGTATGAAATAAAAACCTACGGCAAGACCAAGGTTGCATTTATCGGCGTTTCGACTCCGTGGACCATTTATTCCTGCACTCCCGTTTACTTTATGGAAAACGGCGAATTTGTTTATAAATTCTGCAACGAGAGTCCGAATCAATTCTATGACAACGTGCAGAAATATGTTGATGAATGCCGGAAAAACGGTGCGGATTTTGTAGTGATCCTCTCCCATCTCGGCACTGATACCGAGACAGAGGCACCTTATACATCCCTTGACCTGATCTGTAACACAAACGGCATCGACGTGGTCCTCGATGCTCACTCGCATACCGAGGCATCCTGCTGGATCGGTCAGAATAAAGACGGAGAGGACGTACTTCTCTCCTCCACGGGAACAAAACTTGCCAATATCGGTAAACTTGTATTGACTAAGGACGGTACCGCGTCTGTCGGGTATATTGATAATTACGAGAAAAAAGACGACGCAATCACAAATAAGATAACAGAGATACGTGCTCAATTTGAGGAACAGATGAGTAAGGTCGTCTGTCATATTGACAATGATCTTCTGTGCAGCGATGAAAACAAGGTCCGTATGGTCCGCTCACGGGAGGTCGCCATCGGTGATTTCGTGACAGATGCCTATCGCATCATCAGCGAAGCCGATATCGGTATGTGCAACGGCGGCGGGATCCGTGCCGACCTTGTGCACGGCAATATTACATACCGGGACATCATCTCGGTCAATCCCTACGGCAACTCCTTGTGTGTCGTCAAGGTGACAGGTGCCGAAATACTTGATATGCTTGAGTATTTCTACCGTTATACACAGAGCGACTACGTAAAAGACGGAGAGGCGTGGGGTGAGGACGGCAGCTTCCAGCAGGTTTCCGGTTTGAGCTTCACGATAGATACCTCCATCGAGAGCAGCGTACAAACAGATGAAAACGATGCTTTCACGGGACTCGGGCAAGAGCGGCGTGTCTGCGACGTTAAGGTACTCAAAGACGGAGAATACGTGCCGATAGACGTAAATGCCACTTACACGGTAGCAAGCCACAATTATATGATTAAAAACGGCGGCTCGGGAATGCTCTATTTTCTTGCCGACCATGAGCTCGTCATTGACGAGGCGATCGACGACTACCAGGTGCTCATAGACTATATCGGCAAACTCGGCGGAGATTTGTCACAATACTACACCGTTGACAACAGAATCACGATTAAATAACTTATTAAAAAACGTTGTGAAATAAACAGGTTAAATATGCATTACCCGAATGTCTTCGGACGATTTTCCGGAAGGAGTAAAAACATGACTTTAAGTTTTTGTTACGGCAGACTTTACCGACATTGCCGAAAAGAAAACCGTCAACATGGCATTGCTCCGGCTTGCCGAAGAAAGGAACTGACGAAGCTACAAGTCCCGATATTCAACGAGAAAACCAAAGGCGACATAATCATCCGCTTTGACGACTGCATTGCCGATGCGTTGGAGCTTGGTGCATTACGCAGTGAGCCGATAAACTTGACTGAAAAGCAAAAGCTATGGCTCAAAGAAAACACGCCCGCAGATGTTCCGCTATATGT
>JAZRXI010000039.1:0-7998 GCA_045600145.1 Clostridia bacterium
GAGCGCATCAACGAACTGCGTCTGCCGCGCATGCGCTCAAAAGTCGGCACTTTACGCATTTTGAACGCGAATGATATTTCGGCTGATGCTTTTCGCTGCGGGCTTGCCGGTTCGCCGACACAGGTCGTAAAAACGTTTGAAAACGATACCGAAAAGCGCAGATGCGCATTCGTAAAAGCCGAAGATATAAAGAATATCATTGCCGAAGCCAAGCTCAGAAAAGCAGAAGAGCAGAAGCCGCAAAAAAGTGAAAGCAAGCTTGCAAATGTGTGGATCATCGGCGAAAAGCCGCGAAAGTTTGCAGAGACTGTCACCGAAAACATCACCGTTATCGAAATGACAAATGCCGAGGATATTGCAAAAAAAATCAAGGCAGGCGATCCCGACGCGGTGCTGTGGGCATCGGATGCGCGGAGCAAGGAGGTTTCCGCGCGTGTCGCGGTGATGCTTGAAACAGGACTTTGCGCCGATTGCACAAGGCTTGAAACGGACGGCAAAACACTTTACATGTACCGCCCGGCGTTTTCGGGCAATGTGATCGCGTGCATCAGATGCAAGACACGTCCCGCGATGGCGACAGTTCGCACGGAGGAAGAAAGCGAAAGCATGATTTTTGCCGTCGGTGTCGGCGCCGCTGATAATGCGCAGAGAATAGCCGCATGCGCCCAAGATATCGGTGCAGGGCTCGCGGCATCGCGCGGTGCGGTAGATAAGGATATTATGCCGTATTCTTATCAGGTGGGGCTGACGGGCAAGACGGTAAACCCCGATATCTATATCGCGTTCGGCATTTCGGGGCAGGTGCATCATATAGTCGGCATGAAAAATTCAAAAACCGTGATAGCGGTCAACACGGACAGGAAAGCCCCGATATTCGATTTTGCGGATTTCGGGATAATCGACACCGCCGAAAATGTTATTAAGGAGCTTGAAAAATGAAGATTTACAGAGTTACAGATAAGGAATTTGCTCAGTTCGGAAGAGTAATAGACATCGACGCAAGCGAAATAATCGCGCTCGGAAGCAAGCAGGTGATGCCTGCGGAAGGCTCGGTATATGAGCCGTCCCGCGATGAATTTGAAAAGCTTACGATAAGAGATACACTTGAAAGCGAGATATTCGGACAGCTTCCGATGCAGCTCGGCTATTGCTACGGTCACAACGATACGCTCAACGCCCTTGAGTGGCATAAATGCTCCGAGGTCAATATCGCCGTTACCGACTTGATACTTCTGCTTGGCGACGTGCGCGACCTTGATGCGAACAGTGAATACGATTCCGCAAAGGTCAAGGCGTTCAAGGTGCTTAAGGGAGAGGCGATAGAGGTCTATTCAACAACGCTCCACTTCTGCCCGATAGAAACGCAAAAAGAGGGCTTCGGCTGTGTTGTGGGACTTCAGAAGGACACGAACACCGTGCTTGACTTCAAGCCGCAGGATAAACTGCTGTTCAAAAAGAACAAGTGGCTGATCGCACATAAGGACAATAAGGCGCTTATAGACAAAGGCGTGTTCGGCGGTATATACGGCGAAAACTATAAGCTGTAACCGAAGATATGCGGGGGGACGCTGTCCCCCTCTTTTGGGGCGCTGCCCCAAACCTCTTTTTCGGGACGCTGTCCCGCACCCCTTTTTCGCGGGACGCTGTCCCGCACCCCTTTTTCGCGGGACGCTGTCCCGCACCCTGCGAGCTTTTTTGAAAAAAAGCTCGGCAAAAAACTTTTAATGCTTTTTATAAAAAATTCGCTCGGCGTGAACGTTGCCGAGCGAATTTTTTGTCCGAATACTTGATTTATGCGCGTAGGGTGCGGCGTCCCCGACGCACCGTTGTACGCACACAAAGCACGGGCAGGAAACAAAATAATTATTCCGAAAAACTTCATCGTGTCATTGCGAGCATCCGCAGGATGCGTGGCGATCCATGCTTGACATTTTCCTGCAACAAACATCGCAAGCGGTTACGGGATATGCTTTGAACATAGGGGATGAGCAAGCCCATCCCCGTGTTCATATGCGAAAACTCAGTTGCACTCGGGTGTAAGCGGACCTGCAAGCTCCTTGAGGTAGAACAGCTTGCCGGGCAATGTCGGCATAAATGTCGATGTTATGTGCATATCGGGACCGTAATGCAGGGTTGTCAAAAAGCTCATGCCCTGCCAGCCCATGCCTCTGCCGAGAACGCCGTCAGCACCGCCGATAGCGTAATCTGCCTGCAAAAACAGACCGGGACCGATCGTGTTGGCAGTGCAGGGAACAAGCGTCGTGCGGCTCTTGAAGCTGGTAAGCGCGTTCTGCTCTATCGTCAGCGGATGAAGCTTTGCGCCGAGCCTGTACTTCGCCTGCTTCCATTCGGATTCGTCTGCGTAATCGGTCGCAAATGTCGGCTCCCAGAATGCTATGTGGCACATTCTGCCGATGCCGTACACAAGCACGAGCTTTGCACCGTCTTTTTTGAGCTGTGCTATTTTGTCGGGATATGTCGGAAGATTGTTTTTTGTGGCAAAATTGCGCTGTGCTTCGGGAACGGTCTTGTTTATTTTGCCGAAAAACGCTTCTTTCATCGAATATTCGAACGATGCGGGATTCGAGCTGTCGAGCGTGTTGCCCTCGCCGTCAGCCCATTCGTCCATGTTGAACGTGGTGACATGGTCACAGTTTACGTCCCATTCGTTCAAAAAATATGCCGCCCAACGGTACATTCCCATAGGACCTACGGGCAGGATCATCGCAAGCTTTCTGCCTTCATCACGCGTAAGCTTTATCTGCATTGCGATCTCGTGACCCATAAAGGTATCAAAATCGTGGATATCACTGCACTCTACGGGAGTGAAGTCTTTATTCCAAAAATCTTCTCTTGATGCGCCCTTTTCACAGCAATCATCTATTTTTTGCATGTCCCAGCCGACGGGATAAAAGTTTTCGAGCATCGAGCCCTTTTGTGTAGACATGAAATCCATAATATAACAACTCCTTTATATTTTTACGGCAAAAGACGCTGTGCCGTGCCTTTTAAGTATGCTTTGCACATTTTGAATCCCTCGGCGTAATCCACGCCGCACTGATAGCCGCGGTACTTTGAGCAGGTTTTTACCATGTCGGCAAAGTCGATCCCGTCATGCTCGCGCATCCAAACAAGCTGGCTTTCGTGACATTCAAGCATTTGAAGCTTCAGATCAATAAAATCGGTTATGTCAACAAACTCGTCGGGCACGAAATTCACTCCCGCAAGCGTGTCCATATAATAGATCGGAACAAGCTTTGCCGGCTCGCCGTCCTGCGCACTGTAGCGGTGCGGATAGCTTGTGTAGTTGGGCAGGGTAGAGGCGAAGCTCGCATCGAACACAAGACGCGATACGGCTGTGTGATCCGGCATATAATCGTCGGGATTGTGGGTGATTATGAAATCCGGATCGGCGTAGCGGATAACGTCGATTATTTTTTCGCGGGCTTCTTTGTTGTTGTCGTAAATATCGAGATCGTTGAAGCCTGCCGAAATGACCTCTATTCCCGCAAGACTTCCCGCTTTTTTGGCTTCGTTGGCGCGAATGACCGTCAGCTCGTCCGGCGGAATGATGACATGACCGAGATTGCCGGTCGATACATGGCATACGGTGACCTTGTCGCCTCTTTTTACGCATTTTGCGAGCGTACCGCTGCAGGCGATCTCAACGTCGTCGGGATGCGCACCTATTGCAAGAACGTTCATAAAATTCAACTCCTTTCAAAATTACAGTTCAATTATAAAATATTTTCGGTGAATTTGCTATTGACAATCGGGCTGAAAATTTATAAAATAAGCTCATAAATGTTTAAGTGCGGTTTTTAAGATTATTTTGAGGTAAACAGTCATGAATGAGATAGGGACGGAGCTTTTGGCAAAAATTCAGGTGACGCATCTTGTCAGTGCGTTCGAATACGCATTTCCCGAAAACTTTGAATATGAGGGCGAAAAGCATGAGGGCTGGGAATTTGTGTACGTCAACAGCGGCAGGGCGTGCATCACGGCTGACAAAATAACATACATACTCAAAGAAGGCGAAATGGTGTGTCACAAGCCTATGGAATTTCACTCAATAAAGCCTTACCGGGAAAACACATCGGTGACGGTGTTTTGCTTTCAGTGCCGAAATGCCGAAATGAGCTATTTCAATAATAAAATAATACTGCTTTCGCCGCGGCAGAAGCAGTATATACGCGATATTGCCGAAAAATCGGGTGATGTTTTTTTGCCTAAAGCACCGCTTGAAATCGTCAGAGACGGCAAGATGGACAAGCGTGCGGATTCAAACAGGGCGAGTGAACAGTTTATCAAAAACACGGTCGAGCTGTTGATACTTTCGCTCATGGATTCCGCAAGCTCCGATAAAAATAAGCGCGGTGAGTTTTACGAGCTGATAACTCAGCGCAGGACGCTGACTAACGATATAATCATGTATCTGCACGAAAATATCGCCGAGGAAATCACGCTTGACGGTATTTCAAGGCGTTTTTCATATTCGCTTTCAAGCATAAAGCGTATTTTTAAGGAGGAGACCGGCTACGGCATAATCGAATACCGTAATGCCCTGCGCATAGAACGTGCAAAGCTTATGCTTGACGAACCCGAAAACTCAGTTGCGACAGTCTCCGATAAGCTCGGATTTTCAAATGTGTGTTATTTTTCAAACTGCTTCAAAAAAGCTACCGGCATTACTCCGTCAGCGTACAAGAAACATTGACCCCATTTGGGGGGGACTCCGTCTCTGTACCCATTCTCCGCGGGGGCTCCGTCCACGCAAGGAAAGGCTATTTTGTTATTGTTCTGCGCAGGATATCGTCTTGTATCCGTTCGTCAAGGTTGACATACGTTGCCGAAAATCCCGATACGCGGACTTTTAGCGAGCCGTACTCCTGCGGTGTGGCGCGTGCCGCCAACAGCTCTTCCTTTGAAACATAATTGAGCTGTACCTGTATTCCGCCGGAGCGAAAATATGTTTCGACCATATGGCAGAACTTTTCGAACTGCTCGTCGTTGCGTATAACGGTTTCTTCGATACGCATGTTGCAGACAACGGGTCCGCAGAAAATATGTGTCGGGTCAGACTGTGCTATCGAATGCATCAATGCCGCAAGTCCGTTTCGGTCTTTGCCGTTTGCTTGACCCGTGCCTACCATGAACGCATCGCCGTCAAAGCGTCCGTCGGGCGTGGCGGTTGTCAGCTTGCCGAAGCTCGCGTAATGGGGATTATATCCGGCAAGCGTACCGATAATGATCCGTTCTCCGTGAGCGTAACGGCGAACCGAAAGGATATCATACAGCTTTTCGGATATTTTTCGGGCTATTGTATCGGATATTTCTTCTGCGTTGCCGAAGAATTTTGCATGCTTGATTATCTCCGAGCGCAGATCGCCGTAGCCGTTCCAGTTGTTTTCGAGTGCCGTGATAAGCGTCTCCATCGAAACTTTCTTTTCGTCGAACACAAATTGCTTTATTACCGTAAGCGAATCAATAAGGCATGTAAGTCCCATTGCATTAAAGCCGCCGAGCTTGATTTTGCATCCGCCCTGCGTTGCCGAAAGGCCGCTCTCTATACAGCCGTCAAGCAGGAAGCACGAAAGCACATTGATGTCTTTTTCGCGGATCGCGTTGAACTTCTTTTCGTATTCAAGTATAAGCTCTATATCGTTCAGCAGCTCTTCGTCAAATATCTTTTCGAAAGCTTCATACGTCTCTGCCGCGCAGACCTCGGCTTTTCTGTTTTTAAGTGTATTGGTCAGTGAGCGCACTATATTGCATGTCATTCCGCCTTTCCAAAGCGTGCCGGGAAGAGACGGCTCGTTACAGCCGACCATTGTGTATTTTATGGCTTCACTGTGCGGAATGCCGATGATGTTTTCGAGTGCCTTGATACGCGGTTCATCATTGGCGAACGCTATACGCTTGTTTTTGTCGTTGCGCTCGGCATCAAGCATGAAGCGCAGGACTTCGAACGGTGTCTTATTTGTCCGGCGCAAAGAGATAGACGGACGGCGTGTGTCAAGCTCCATAAGCGCTTCGACGATGAGCCTTGAAAGGTCTGTGAAGCCGTCCTCGCCGTTTTCGTTGTAGCCGCCGATGGCAAAATGACACTCGGCTGAAAAATCTGTACGCGCGACTGCCTGCGGTGGGGTATGGTTGCTTATATATATGAATATTTCCTGTAAAAGACTTTTTGCTTCGTCGCGGGTGATGATGTTGTTGTCGATATCGTGACGGTACAGATCATACATGTAACGGTCAAGAGTACCGATGCTGTCGGGCAGAAAGTTGAAGCAGAATATGACCGTTTGCAAGCCTTCGTAAAAGCTTGTTGCAGGCTCGTAAGGAACTTTACTTGCGGCATTCGCAAGCTTTTCAAGCTCTGCCTTTCGCACGGGATCGGTACAGCTTTTTGCGGCATCGAAATGCTTTTGAGCGCATTTGTTGCTCCATTTTACAGCGCCGCGGCAAACTATCTCCATAGCTTCTTCAAAAGCATACTTATCTTTATCGTACTTGTACAGCTCTTTGGCACATTCGATATCGTTAAGGCATTTTTTGATTCCGAATTTAAGAATACGCTCATAGTTCGCGGCTGAGTGCTGCCATTCAAAGGTCACAAGATTTTCCGGGTAACGGCAATATAAATGCGATGCCGCTTCGTTGAAGTGCGCATGATCTGCACGCGAGAAAATATCGCCGGGAACTCCCATACCGCGCAGACGGAGCAAGCCCGTAAAGCGGTTCGTGTCGGTCAGAAACACGGGTTGGGCGAGAATATATTCCGTTATCCGCTTGGCATTCAGGACAGCTTCGGGCAGTGCAAGGTCAAAAGGATCGTATTCTACCGTATTGCTTGTTTCTGTCAAGTCTTCTTTTTTGGATTTTTCAACTAAATCGAATATGCGTTTATCCATTTCTTTCACCTCGGGGAAAATGATATCACAGGAAAATAAAAAATGAAATATACAAAAAGACTTTTTTGCACTTTCGGACACTTTTTTTGCTTGAAAAATTATAATATTCGCGGTATAATCGTATTTATAAAGCATAAAGGAGCGTCAAATGGATAATTCATTCAATATAACGCATATAAACAAGATCATCTTTATAAGTGAAAATGAGTACTGCGAGCATGTTCTTGATTTTTCGGGCAACGAAAATTCCAATGAGCTGATAATCCATTTATCGGGCGATTCGACGGTTCTGTATAACGGAGAACGCCTCAAATGCAAACGCGGTACGGTGCGATTTCTTCCGTGGGGAAAGGCACACGTTCACAAGGTGATACGCAACTTTGTGCCTGATGAAGACGGCGATGTCAACCGTGGATGCATAGATATTTATTTTCAGTCCGACAAGCCTGTCTCAAAAAAAGCGTTCGCCGTTGACTTTGCGGAGAGCAAGAACATTATTGCAATGTTCAAGCGTGCATTTTCACTGTGGACGGCTAAGAATGAAGGATATTATCATGAATGTCTTTCGATAGTCTACGCGGTTTTTGCGGAAATTGAAAAGGATAAAAAATATGTTTCGGGCGATAAGTATGCGCATATCGAAAAGGCGGTGGAATATATAAACGAAAATTTCAGCACAGAGCGCATAACCTCGGAAAAGCTGGTGTCGATTTGCGGAGTGAGCTATTCTTATATAAAAAAGCTGTTCGGGGAAAAATTCGGTGTTTCGCCGGAGCATTATATTTTACAGCTAAAGCTTGATTATTCGTGCGAGCTTCTGCACAACGGACACACCGTTTCGGATACCTCAGAGCTTGCGGGCTTTTCGGACATCAGCTATTTCAGCCGCATTTTTAAGAAAAAGTTCGGAATAACTCCGAACGAACACCGCAAGAAATACGTTTCCTCAAAATAATAATGTCATACACGGTGGCTCCGCCCCCCGTGCAAACGCGGTGGCCCCGCCCCCTGCACCCTTTGCCCGCTTTTTGAAAAAAGCGGGGCAAAAACTTTTGTTGCGCTTCGCGGCGCTTTGATCGTAGGG
>JAZRXI010000040.1:0-13032 GCA_045600145.1 Clostridia bacterium
CCCGACTGTACCGCAAGCCATGCGCCTATACGCGGAGCATCGTGCCCGCAGAAGCCTGCGCAGTAGATATCCTCATACTGATTTTCGGTTTCGATATACGGCTTTACCGTTGCAAGGTCATAATAGCTTTTGTAATAAGAGCGGTGATGAAGCCGGCTGTAGCCGCCGTGACCTCCCTGCACTGCCCACCACTGATGCCAATCACAAGAATCCAGCTTTTGAACACGCGGGTCTGTCGCGGGATGTACATGCATATGCGTGCCGTTGGGACGGTGATAGCCGTCAAGCTTATCAACTGCCGCACCGACCTCACGCCATATTTCAAAGGCGTTATCCATCGGCGAGGTTATTTCCTGTGCGGTTATCCACACGAGCGGGTAGCAGGCGTAACGCGCAATGCAATAGCGCACGAAGCGCAACAGCGCGTCGGACACGTTGCCGAAAGCGCGTATCGTCGCATAATGCGTTCCGAAGCCGAGCGCAGTCGTAATACCGTTTTCGGCAAGATATTCTATCATTACATCCATCGTTGAATTGAATACCTCGGGCTCAATACATTCATACTTGCCGTCCTTCCACCATGAAGGTGTACCGCCGCGGGTCGTCACCGTGCGGGCGGAAGCAAAATACGTCTGATAAACATTAAAGCCTTTCTTTATTCTGTCATCGGCAACATGCCTGAACTGATTTCCGCATGTACAGCCCGGATAGTTGCATTCGTGCAGACGCTCGTAATCGGGCATCATCCAATGCGTGTCGGCAAGATAGAAAAACGGAGTGCCGTCACCGTACACCATATGACGTTTGCCCTCTTCAAGGCGGACATAACCGTGCTTTTCAAGCTCGTTGCGCGGATTTTTGCAGGGCAGTGCGTCTATTTCGCCCGAGCCGTAAAGCGAAGCATTTCCGCTGTCGGTACAGGTGATAGCGTAAGTCCACTTGCCCGCAAGCTCGGCGGAAAAGCGCACCTTCCATTCATTCGCGCCGTTCCAGAAGCCCGGCAGAGCTATGACCTTGCCGCTTTCGTGCGTGAACACAGCGTCGATATCGACATCTGTAAACGGATTGTCATACGTTTTATCGCTGTTCAGCACGATTTCAAGCCGTTTGTAAATTTCAACAGTAAATTTCATTTTTTGCACCTCACTTATCCAATAAAAGCATTATATGCTTTAAGCAGATCGTTTGTATCGGGATAAAGGTCGCGTATCTCGGGACGCCACGGCGATTCCCATTCAAGCGAAACAAAGCCGTCAAAGCCGATATTGTCAAGCAGTGAAAGTGCTTCCTTTACCGGCACACTGCCCTTGCCGAGATCGGTATGTATGTATTGTATGATATCGTTGTCGCTGTTCGGCTTGCCGTCTTTTACATGGATATGCGCTATCTTTTTTTCCAAAAGCTTTACTGTGTTTTCGGGCGATTCACGGTATTCGACGGAATGGATTATATCCCATATGACCTTCATATTGTCGCGGTCGATAAGCTCAATTAACGGCGCGACCGCCTTTCCAGTCGAAAGCGAGCTGTGTGTTTCAAGCCACACCTCAACATTTTTATTTTTTGCGTAATCACAAAGCTCACGGAAAGCTTTTGCTATACCCTCAACATCCTCGTGCGAATCTTCGGAAAAGCGCAACGGCGAATGTCCCGAAAATATCCTTACGCCCTTTGCAGAAAGCTTTTGCGCAAAATCTATCCCACGCATCGCACCCTGTATTTTTCCGCCATCATATGAAACGATGCCCGTGCTGAGTGCCATATCTGTAACCTTAAGCTCAGCTTTGTCGAACGCCTCCCTTATGACACACGCATCGGAAATGCCCATACCGCCGAGCGTCTCGTTATTTTGGTCTGTGCGAAGCTCCACGCCCTGCATGCCGTTGTTTTTCGCAAGCGCGATCACTTCGTCAAGCCCTGCATCAAGACAGCAAAGCGTACTGAAAGAACGTAACATGTTATTATTCTCCTTTTATTCTTCGTCAGCGTCGGTGTTCAATTCGCCCGTACTGCCCGCAAGTATCAGCGCGGAAACTATTTCGTCCATTTCGCCGTTCATAAATGAATCAAGCTTATAAAGCGTCATGTTTATGCGGTGATCGGTGACACGCCCCTGCGGAAAATTATATGTTCTGATGCGTTCACTGCGGTCACCCGAGCCGACCTGCGATTTGCGCAAGCCGCTGTATTCGGCATCTGCACGGCTCCGGTAATAATCGTACACACGCGATTTCATTACCTTCATCGCCTTTTCGCGGTTCTTTATCTGCGAACGCTCGTCCTGACAGTCGACCTCGATGCCCGTCGGAATATGTATCATGTGTACCGCCGATTCGGTCTTGTTGATGTGCTGTCCGCCCGCGCCGGATGAACGGTGAGTTTCGATTATAAGATCCTCGGGCAATATCTGAATGTCGATATCCTCGGCTTCGGGAAGCACCGCCACCGTAGCCGCCGAAGTGTGTATGCGTCCGCCCGATTCTGTAACGGGAACGCGCTGTACTCGGTGTGCGCCGCTCTCATATTTCATATGGCGGAACACCTCTTTGCCGGAAACAAGGCAAACGGCCTCTTTTACGCCGCCTACCTCGGTTTCGTTCGCGCTCGTTATTTCAAAGCTCCACGCCTTTTTTTCCGCATACTTCATATACATTCTCAAAAGATCTGCGGCAAACAGTGCGGCTTCTTCGCCGCCCGTGCCTGCGCGTATCTCAAGCACGACATTCTTATCGTCCGACGGATCGCGCGGCGCAAGCAGTTCTTTCAAGCGCTTTTCTGTTTCTTCGATCTCCGGCTTAAGTATATCAAGCTCTTCCTTTGCCATTTCCTCAAGCTCGGAATCGCCTGAATCAAGCAGCTCGCGTGCTTCATCAAGCTGTTTGAGCTTGGCGGAATATCTGTCAAATTCCGCCATTATTTCGGAAAGATACGCATGCTCCTTCGCAAGCTCCTGATATTTTGCGCGGTCGGCGATAACATCGGGCTCGGTCAAGGTCTGATTAAGCTCCTGAAAGCGTACCGATAATTCTTCAAGTTTTTCGAGCATAGTTTGCTCCTTTCTTTGTGTGAGTTCCGTGTGGCGTTGCCCCAACGCAGTTATGTAAGCTTACCCGAAGCAATACACCACGCGGTCAAGTCCGGCATAATCCTTCAAAACGACCGTATCAATAAATCCCGATTTTGCCATGATCGCTTTGAGCGCATCAGCCTGATCGAATCCTATCTCAAACATCAGCAAACCGTTTTCATTCAAGTGTTCGCGCGCTTCGAGGACAATATCCCGGTAGAAATCAAGTCCGTCGCTTCCGCCGTCGAGCGCATTCTGCGGCTCAAACGAAAGCTCGCGTTCGAGCTTTTCGATATCCCGCGTCGGTATGTATGGAGGATTCGATATGATGCAATCGAATTTGCGGTTTTTCAGATTTTCAAACAAATCGCTTTGCACAAGCTCTATATCAAGTCCGAGCGAATATGTATTCTCCGCCGCAAGCGAAAGCGCGTCCGCACTTATATCGCTTGCACAAACTTTAAGTGATGCGACATTTGCCTTGCACGCAAGCGCGATCGCGCCCGTTCCTGTGCCGATATCAAGCAATGTCGAATAATTATTCTTTCGAATCAGCTCTACCGCCTTTTCCGCCATTATCGCCGTTTCGTCGCGCGGTATCAGCGCCCGTCGGTCGCATTTGAGCATAATGTTGTAAAACGGTACAGTGCCGAAAATATATTGAAGCGGCTCGCGCGTTTTCCTGCGCGCGAGTATCGCTTCAAGTACATTCTGCTGTTTTTCCGTAAGTCGTCTTTCTTCTTCAAAATGAAGCATGCTTCTGCTGATTCCCGACGCCGCACATACTATCCATGCGGCATCCACATCGCGGTCGGGAACATTGTTCAGCTCCTCTTTCGCACGCTTCAATGCTTCATTAACTGTCATGTTCATCTGTGGCATCGCCGTTTGCCATATCTTCGTTCGCCGTGCCATCCGTATTATCCGTTTCGACAGGTTCTTCCATCAGCCCGTCCATGTAAAGCACATTCTTGAAACTCGTCAGTGATACCTCAAGCATGCTGTCATCGGGCTGACGTGTAGTGAGCTTCTGCAAAAGCATACCGGGCGAACGCAATATACGCAGAACGATATTGTCGTTTATCGCAAGCGCCTTGAGCACCTCGTATGCCACACCTGCGATTATCGGAAGAAGTAAAAGCTTGACAACAAACCGTATCGCCATCGCGCCCGCATTCGCCGTGCTCAGCCCGAATAAATTATCCGCAACGGCGGTAACGAGTATTCCGATGACCATTATTATGAATATGAACGACGTTCCGCATCGCGGATGCGAGGTGGAATACTTTCTTGCATTTTCAACGGTGAGCTCGTCGCCGTGCTCGTAACATGATATCACCTTGTGCTCTGCACCGTGATACATGAATATTCGCTTTATGTCCTTTGTAAGACTTACCGCAAGAATATAACAAATAAAAATGGCTATCTTGATAACGCCCTCGATAATATCAAGCAAAAGCTTTGTGCCGAGCGTCGCGTTTGCGCTCGTAATTCCCTTTTTGGCGAATATAGCCCAGAATGCGCGTGACGCAAGCGACGGCAAAAATATGAACAGTACGAACGAAAGCACAAGTCCGAGCACCACGCCGAGTACGACCGCAACTGTCTCCAGCTTGATGTGAAGCTTTTCCGCCATCCACTTTTCAGCCTTTGAAGGCTCGATATCTGCGATAGCGTCCTCTCCGTACATTTCCGCTGATTGCGTCGTGAGCTTCATTCCCTGTACAAGCGAATCAATGAACGCCACAACACCGCGCACTATCGGTATTTTCGCAACCGTTTTGCGCCATGGCTTGCGTACAAGCTTCTGTTTTTCAATAATTATTGAGCCGTCTGAGCGGCGTACCGACATAACAAGCGAATTTTGTGAGCGCATCATTACACCCTCCATTACCGCCTGTCCGCCTATTGATGTATATTTCATATATTTCTCTCCGATAAATTAATGATCCAATTAAAATTATATTATAAAAACTTACCTGACGCAAGTGAATAAATTGCGAAAATTATTTTTGAAGCAACCCGTCAACGCCTGTTTCGATAAGCTCCGTACTTCCTCCCGAATAAAAGTAAAGGTCGTATCTGCCGTTTGACGGAACAAGATAGTATATCTCATCAAGCTCACCGTATGTCACGGGTGCAACAGTATAACCCGACGCAACATTTTCGGCTATAACGGTATCGGGAGTGACGCAAAGCCTGCCCGAAAATATGCTTCCGTCAGATGCAAGTGACGAAAAATACATCAACTTGTTCCCACCGCGCGAAAGCACGCACTGCGCTCTGTACCCCGAAGCGTCTCTTTCCGATACGCAATTCGATGCAAGCAAACGCACACCGCTGTCATCGGCAATATATAAATGTCCGTCACCGCTTTCGGGCGATTCGGCAAAGGTCACAGAATCAGTCAGTCCGTAATAAACAAGCGACGCAAAGTCTCCCGTTGCCACTCGCTCCGTTTCAAGTGTTCTGTTCAGCTTTATTCTGTATATCGCGCCGTCGCCCGGCTGTGCGCCTTTTGAAAGCAACCAGCCTGTGCCGTTTTCGCTGTTTATCGCAATGTTATACATCGCATCCGCGCTCGTGTTGTGCAAAAGCCGAACACTCTTGCCGTTCAACGTGCAATAATATACCGAATAACGGCCTTTTTCCTTGTCAGTGCACACGCTGTAGACAATACCTTTGTCCGGCTCCGTCACAGCATCTGTGCTGAAAAAATGAACATTTTCAGCAAGCACCCTTTGCGAAAAACCATCAAGCGAAAGCGAAATAAGTTTGCCGGACGCAATGACGGTATCGTAATCGGCAATAGCATACAGAGTGCTTCCGCCATCAGTGACCGAAGCATAATACACGTCGTTAATCACGGTGCATTTGTTCCGTTTTATCGCATAATATGTGTAAAGCGTACCGTCCGCACTTTCACCGCACAGCACCGTCGAATCCGATGCCCACATTATTTTCGGAACATTGCTGTTTATGAGTTCGCGGTTGCCGTCAAAATCAAATCGGTACAGCGTATACCGAACATGAGGATAAACATTCTGCTTAAGCGCGTAAACACAGCTTTCTGTAAGAGTTATATCCGAAAAGCCCGTGCCGCAATGCACCGTTTCTCCGTTACGGTAAATGAACAAACTTTCAGTCTCGGTTCCGCTTTCACTCCACGGAAGTGTAAACACTATTGTGCGCATATCCGAATTTGTACGCCAGCTCTTTACGTTTTCGGCAATTTTGACACGCTTTTTACCATCAAAATAGTACAGAGCGTTTTCGGAAACATATACTATTTTGTCCGAGTTTTTGTCTATTGCGTAATCGGCGGTGTAGACGGGTGAATCATTATCCGCGTCATAGGCGCTTTCGGCAAGCTTCAGCGTTTCTCCGCCGTTTCGGTTATAAATGTCGCCGTCCTTAAACCAAAGTATTTCGGGCATGCTTTCGCCGAGCGCGTTGATATCAGTGCTTTTATTTGGCAAACGCGAGCTATCCGTGCACGAAACACATATGACCGCGCTCGCAAGCAGTGCCGCAATAACGGGAAACTTAAAGTACATCGCCGCTCGGTTTGATTTGTTCTGTCGATTCGATTATTTCCTCTACCGCGTCAAGTTCATTATTCAGTTCATCCTTGATCGCATTGGTGCTTTCCGAAAATGGCGGCTCGGCATGCGCCTGCTCAGGTTGTATCGTTTCAACCGCTTCGGCATCACCAGAAAAATTCATTTCGCGGCAAAGTGCCTCAAGGTCTGCATCCGCACCCTTGGCTATTTCGCTCTCTATTGATCCGCCGTCCGAAAGTGAAACGGGCAGAGAAGTTTTTTCAAGACTTTCAAGACGTGTATCCGCCCACGAGCAAAGCTCGCCGAACTGACCGTCGATTTCCTCTAAAAGTCTTTTTGCCTCGGCACGCATTTTTGCAAGATTTGCCGCCGCAGACTGCATACCGCCCACCCATTCGTCGTGAAGCTGTTTGCACGCGGCATCGCTTTCGTCGGCGCGTTTGCGATAGTCCTCCTCGATCTCCTTTGCGCGCACCGTGGCGTCAAGCATTACCTTTGCGATGACACCCTCTTTTTCTTTATACTTGTCAAGCTCGCGCTGAAGCTCCGCGTTCTTCTCGTTGAGGGCGTCTATTGTTTTTTCGAGAGTTTCGATTTTTGCGGCATGGTTGCTGTTGAGACGTGCAAGATATGAATCCACATCCGCAACCTTATATTTGCCGAATTTTGATTTAATTTCCATATTGATTTTCCTTTCAATATTCTTTAATTTTTCTGTTCTTCACTGCCGGATTTCTCAATCTGTTCTTCTTTTGCGATAAAATCCGCAGATGTTTCGTAATTTTTTACACGCAACACTATGAGTGTGATCACCGATGCCATGCACAGGCATATGCTCAAAATCGCCGAAACGGGAACCGAGCCTATTCTGAGCTGGTCTGTCCTAAGCCACTCGACTATGCCACGTTCAAAGCCGTACAGTGCAAAATACCATAATGTTATCTGCCCGTGATATTTCTTCATTTTAAGAAAGATAAACACAAGAGCTGCGCAAACGATAAAACACCATACTGATTCGTAAAAGAATGTCGCCTGATACCAGCCCGCGGGATCGCTTCCCTTCGGTGTCTCCAGATATACGGCATACGGAAAAAACTGAAGCTTTTCGTTTGTAACGAGCGCACCGTGCGCCTCCTGATTGAAGAAATTACCCCAGCGACCCAGCGCTTGACCGAGCGCAAGCGGTGCAGCACACAGGTCGGTGAGCTCGACGAGCTTATATTTCTTTTTGCGTGAATAAATGAACAATCCTACTATCGCGCCGATTATGCCACCGTAAATGGCAAGTCCGCCGTTGCGGATATTGAATATCCGTCTGAGTGTTTCAATGATATCGCCCGCGACAAAGTAATCGTTCCATTCGAATATGACATAGTACGCGCGCGCGCCTATAAGCGCGCCTATAATGGCGATTATCAGCATATCGGACGTAAGTCCCGACGGATACTTGCGCTTTTTGGCAAAGAATGAACACAAAAAGAATGCGAGCAGGAATCCAAACGCTATGATAACGCCGTACCAATATATGTCAAAGCCTTCTATGCCGAGAAAATTCTCGATGCACACGCCCGTTTTCGCAATCATCATTTATATCAACTCCTTTACGACAGTACCCGCATCGGACGCATAACAAGTACAATGCCATCCAAAAAACTGTTTTTCTGCTTTTTTCGCCGCCTCAATGGTATCAAAAACCCCGAATACCGCACTGCCGCTGCCTGTCATCGCAACGTATTTTGCGCCGAGACGCCGCAGTTTTTCAATATTTCGCGGTATGCCGTCCGTTACAGAGCATGCGGCATTTTCGAGCACATTGCCTCCGCATTCGCACATTTTTTCAGTATCGTTCATATTGAGCGCGTTTATGAATCCGTCAACATCGGGACGCTTTTCGGTGCCGATGCTGTCGAACAGCGAATACACCGTTTTTGTAGAAGCCGGATCATTCTTTCTCATTACGCACAACAGCGGTATTCTGTGATTTATCGGAAGCTTTTGAAGCTTTTCACCTATTCCGCCCGCGCGGTACAAACCGTTTTTGAGCATAAACGGAACATCCGCCCCTATTTTTAAGGCAAGTGCTTCAAGCTCGCTTTCGGTCAGCGGATCGTCGTATAGCCTGTTAAGTCCGAGCAATACTGCCGCCGCATCTGCACTTCCTCCCGCCAGCCCCGCGCCCGACGGAATATTCTTTTTTATGTAAATCGATACACCGCCATCAGTTCCGCTGTGTTCAAAAAACAGCTTTGCCGCCTTGAATGCAGTGTTGCGCTCATCCGTCGGAATGTGCTTTACACTTACCGAAAGCTTTATGCCCTGCTTTTGCTTCTTCAGCGTCACTGCGTCGTACAGTGTTATTCGCTGCATCAGCATGTCGAGCAAATGATATTTTTTTTCATCAAGTCCGGTTATGTCAAGTACCCAATTTATCTTCGCCGGAGCAGAAATTATTACCGAATTCACATGTACTCCCCAAGAACATAATAAATCATTGTATATTATAATACTTTTATTCGAAAAATGCAAAACAATTTTGCATACTCTCTTTGGGGAAAGTTGGATATAACCCTTTTATTACACTTCGCGTGAGTTTATCTAAACCAAAGCAAGTGGCAGGAAAGAGGGACTGCGCCGCAAAAACTCCCTTGTATCATTGTCAGTCCACGTAAACACTGTATGTTTTTTGCACATGCTTTTGTATAAAAAAATCTCCCGCCCTACTTACGGCGGGAGATTTTTTCAAAAAGTCATAAAAGCTTTTGCACCGCTTTTTTTCAAAAAAGTTGGCAGGGTTTGTGGCTGAGCCCCCACGGAAACGTGGGGCGCTGTCCTCAGCTGTTGCGGAATTCTCAAAAAAGATGTACGCGACATTCACCTTACACGTTCGCCTGTTTTTGCGTTTATGTAAATCACCCACATTCCCTTGTCATGCGGAGCGGATATGTCCTTCGGTATCCATTGGCTGTAACCGTCAAGCTTTTCGGGTGCATCCTCGCTCCACGGATAATCAAAGCCGTAACAAAGATACATAGGTTCACTGTTTTCATCGTAAATCACCCCGAACACATAATCGGTAAGCTGTACCCACTTTGAATCGGGGATGAGTGCATTCATATACTCAAGTGCAGGATTATCCGCAAACAGTTTTTCGTAATCGGTTTTATTGCAATCCCAAAAACACTGCGGCGGCTCGTTCAGCGTGTCGGGCTCAATCTGTGCCGTGACATCGCCGACTTGTAGCTTATCACTTTGCGTCTCTGCCACGTTTACCGATTGAACGCTTTCCAAGCTTACACTTGTCTTTATTCCATCTTCTTCCGCGATTTCGGCAGATTCCGCGCTAATAATCGCACTTTCAACATATTCTGCGATATCCTTGATAGAATACCTGTCTGTTATACGCGCGCAAAGTGCCTGTCTGCTCCCTGCATGCAAGATTGGATATGCGTCCTGTCCGAGCACAAGAAATATTCCGCAATCGAGCGGCTTTTGCTTAACGGGCGACGGGATATAAATATGATTTTTTTTAAATTCGCCGTCCGCATCCGTCAGCACCCATATGAATTTGCCGCGTTTTTTGCACGAAAAAGCCGCAGTCATATTTCTATAACCGTCTTCAAACTTAAAGAAGCCCTCGTCACCGGCTTCGTTTTTCAAAACTATCAAAGAATCCGTCATTTTCAACACCTCGGTAAAAAGTATGACCGCCTTTGAACAAATATTCCGCAAAGCAAAAAAAATATTGACAAATGCCCGTATTTGCTATTATAATAATGTCCTGAAATACACCAATTAGGCGGCGGTGTTTTTCTTATTTTTGCCGTAGCCGCGCGGCACGGTGAATAGATGAAAACCGATCTTGTAAAGGATATTTACGCATCTGCATCCGTTGGTCATGTAACCGTTGCGGGCTGGGTGCGTACCATAAGAGCATCAAAGGATTTCGGCTTTATTGAACTGAACGACGGTACCACGCAAAAGAACATCCAGGTGGTATTTGACCGCAAGCTTGATAATTTTGATACGGTCGAAAAGCAAAACGTTTCGGCGTGCCTTATAGTGGAAGGCGATGTGGTGCTTACACCCAACGCGCGTCAGCCGCTCGAAATACACGCAACGGCGATAACCGTTCACGGCGAAAGCACCCCCGACTTTCCCATTCAGAAAAAGAAACATTCTTTCGAATATCTGCGTTCGGTAGCGCATCTGCGTCCGAGAACGAATACCTTCACCGCGGTATTCCGCGTGCGCAGTGTACTGACCTACGCCGTGCATCAGTTTTTGCAGGAAAACGGTTTCGTGTACATTGCCACTCCCTGCATCACCTCAAGTGACTGCGAGGGTGCGGGCGAGGTATTCAGAATTTCAACAATGGACGTTTCCGAGCCGCCACGCACAGATGACGGCAAGGTCGATTGGTCAAAAGACTTCTTCGGCAAGCAGACTTTCATGACCGTAAGCGGTCAGCTTAATGTAGAGCCATTCTGCTGGGGCTTCAGAAAAGTATATACCTTTGGTCCGTGTTTCCGTGCCGAGAACAGCAACACGCCCCGTCACGCCGCAGAATTTTGGCAGGTAGAGCCCGAAATGGCATTTGCCGACCTCAATGACCTCATGGACACCATCGAGGCACTCTCTAAATACATCATCAAATACGTGCTTGAGCATTGCCCCGACGAATTGGAATTTTTCGACAAATTTATGGAAAAAGGACTTATCGAAAAGCTCAATCATACCGTCAACAGCGATTTCGCGCGTATACCGTACCGTGAAGCACTCAAGATACTCAACGAAAGCGGTGTTAAGTTCGATATTCCCGCCGAATGGGGTACCGGCATCCAGACCGAGCACGAAAAGTATCTCGCCGACGAAGTATTCAAGCGCCCCGTATTCGTTACAGATTATCCGAAGGAGTGCAAGAGCTTCTACATGCGTTTGAACGACGACAACGAAACCGTTGCCGCCACCGACTTGCTTTTCCCGGGGCTTGGCGAGATAGTCGGCTCTTCACAGCGTGAGGAGCGCTACGATGTGCTTATGAAACGCATCCACGAGCTCGGGCTCAACCCCGAAGATTATTCATGGTATCTCGATTTGCGCAAATACGGTTCCTGCCAGCATTCCGGCTTCGGCATGGGAATTGAGCGCATGATGCGCTATGTAACGGGCATGGAAAACATCCGTGACGTTATCCCCTATCCCAGGACGCCCAATTCGGCAGAGTTTTAAGCGTTTTCGGAATACTGAATGATAACACAAAAAACAGGTTGGCTTTGTCGGCATTCCATAAGGATGTTTTTGTTTTTATAAAATTTACAAGAGCACAGCAAAAACCGAGATAGGCGTAAATGCTTGTCTCGGTTTTTTATTTTGTGTAATTGCGGCGTAGCAATCCATACTGACGCAAAAGCGACCGTATCATTTCCGGTCAGTTACTTCTTATCAAAAGCAAGATGAATGATCAAGCAGGCATTCGCTGATGAATGCTTTAAATGCAAAAAAACAAACTTTTCAAAGAAAAGCACAAAAAAATTATCATTGTTCAAACGAACGCTTTTCTGCATTTTTTCGCTTGACTCGATGCCAATAGCATTATCAATAAGCGCATTTAGATAACAGTGTTGTGCCATGCGCAGTTTCTTCGAGTCATTAACAAAAGAAATATCAAAAACAAGAAAAGAACGTTCATGAAACACTCTTTTCCTATTTTGGTCGCGAGGTCGATAACGGATTTGACGAAAACCCGCATAAACACTATATTTTGGGGGCATCGGCGCACGGGTTGATGCTGAAAAAGAATATAAACAGAAAATTCCGGCTCTGCAATATGTTTGAGACGGATTTTTTGCGAGAATTCCTATTCCCGAAAATTAAATCGTTTTTAAAAAATGGGAATAAACACTTGTAATTCTGATTGTTTTGTGATATACCATTCCCGAAAGTTAAAATTATTTTAGAAAGTGGGAATATTAATGTCGTGGATCATTCGCCAAAAATATCTTAATGACCTTATTGCCTTAACCGGAACGTCGGATATAAAAGTAATAACAGGCATTCGCAGGTGCGGAAAGTCCGTTTTGTTGCAACAATATGCCGATTGGCTTCTCAAAAACAAATCCGATGTAAACATCATTTCCGTCAATCTGCAAGAGTTGGAATATGACGAACTGCTGGATTAGCATTGTATCTCGGTAATGTCAGACAAAACCTTTTTCAGCGGTTCATCGGCACTGAAATCTCTTTTGATCAGGTTTTCTTTTTCCTGTATTTCGGTTGTCGCTTTGGTTATTCCGTGCGGTATATGGCGTTTATGTATCAGTCCCATTTCTTTCATCGTACACCGTACCGTGCTTTTACTTACCTCTATGCCGGTTTGTTTTAATGCCGTTCTCATTCGGTCTA
>JAZRXI010000041.1:0-25076 GCA_045600145.1 Clostridia bacterium
TTTTCACGCAATAATTGTGCTCCGCAGGTGGAATTTATTCCCGAAAAAATAACAAGGAGCGATAATGAAATCAACGTCACCTTCACCCGTGCCGTAACACGTTCATGGCTTCCCGAGGCATCGGATGTTTCGCTTACGTTCCGCGAAGAGGATAACGCGATATGCGCATTTGCTTCGATCACCGCACTTGTCGATTCAGGACCGTTCAATTTCACGCTTGCCCCACAGCACACGCTTCGCATGAGCTTTGATTTTCCGCAAAATCACGGAAATCTAACAACCGTAAGCTGTGACAACCCGTTCATGCCGAAGCTCCACATAACCGAACAGCTAAGTGACACTCATGTGCTTACGCAAAGCATTTCCGTAAAAATCGCAAACGAGCATGTAAACCTCATTTCGCTTTCTTCGCCCGAGGCGATATCTGTGATAACTCCCGAAGGCGTTGAGCTGAACACATATTCGCCCTTAAAAGAAAAGCTGACATCAACACTGTTCATGCTTTCCGCATCATCCTGCCCATTCGACGCGATACACACAAATTTCACATCGAACAAGCAGTATTACATAGCCAAGCCCGCAAGCGAGCGTCCGTTCCCGAAAGAGCTTGAGGGCTTCGGATGGTGTACTTATGATGCGTTCTATTGGGATGTGAATGAGGAAGGTATTTTCAAAAAGCTTGATGAATTCCGTCAAAAAGGCATAAAGCTCAAATGGCTTCTTATTGATGACGGCTGGTCGCAGTATAAGGATAACCGCCTTATGTCGTTCAAAGAGGATTTTTCGAAATTCCCGAACGGGCTCAAGCACTGCGTCGAAAAAGCAAAACGCGAATACGGTGTTGAATATGTAGGCGCATGGCACGCAGTGAGCGGCTATTGGGACGGCATAAGCAAAAACGGTGAAATATACGAAACGATGAAGGACTGTTTGTATCAGCCCTACGATTTCTGGACACTGCCCGGTGAAACATATGAAAAAGCATTCAAATTCTGGGATACATGGCATTCCTACCTTGCCGCGCAGGGTATTGATTTTGTAAAAATAGACAATCAGGGCAACATCAAAGCGAAGTTCGATTATATTTCATCCAACGTTGAGGGCATCCGTACACAGTTTTCCGCCATAGAAGCCTCCGTAAAAAAGAATTTCGGCGGTGCGATAATAAACTGCATGGGCTCAGACCTCGACCTTAACTTTAACCGTCCCGAAACCTGTATCAACCGAAATTCCGCCGATTTCGCGCCGAAAAAAGAACACAGTATAATCAATCATATAACGCAGAATATTTACTGTGCCGCCGTAAACGGCGAGCTTAACTGCTGTGATTTCGATATGTTCTGGTCAAAGCATGAGAACGCGACGCTGAGTGCCGTGCTCCGTGCGATAAGCGGCGGTCCCGTGTACGTCAGTGACGAGGTCGGCAACACCGATACCGATGTGCTTAAGCCGCTCGTCGCTCCCGACGGCTCGGTATACCGTTTTCCGAATGCCGCGCGTCCGACGCTCGATTGCTTCTACCGTGACTGTCCGGAAGAAGGCGTTGCACAGAAAGCATTCAACACATGCGGCGGAAATATCGTGATGACAGCATTCGGACTTACGGTCGGTAAAACCGTCAGCGGACAGTTCAGACTTTCGGATATCCCCGACGCGGATGACGAATACCTTGCGCACGATTTCTTTGAAAATAAATATTTTGTTTTCAACCGTGACACGGTAATAAATTTCACGCTTGATTACAACACCTGCAAGCTGATCTCGCTTTACCCGATAAGTGACGGCAAAGCGTATATCGGCGATCCCGCGTACTACGCAGAAGCCGCCATGACGGATGCCCGCTTTGTCGATGTCGATAGAATAGTAAAATAATTGCATATTGTAAATATTTTAATTAAATTTTTAAATTACCGCAAAATATGCAATGTTATTTTTTCATCTTTTAATGTATACTATATTTGAATATTTTTGCAATGCAAACAGAAAAGGAGTCAAAGTATGAAAAAAGTGCTGACGTTCGTACTGTGCTTTGTTACCGTGCTTTCACTTTTAAGTGTATGCACATTTGCACAGGGCGAAAACAAGCTCAAGGACGGAGCTTGGACTAAGTATTACAACAAGGAGGCCGTAACAAAGCTTCAGGAAAACGGCGTGGACTATTATTCCGCCGCAGGTATTACTACCGCATGGGGCTCACCCGGAATCGACATTATGCCCGCGATCAAGGCGGCAATGGGCAGTGAAGAGGAGGTCTCAGTGTGGATAGTGTTCGACGTTCGTGTAAAATACGTCTCAGACGCGGACAAGGGCAGTGAATATCCGGTAGGTGTCAAGGTGCGTGCCGACGGCGTTTCGGACAAGGTAAAGGATCCTGCGGACTTTGCTACAGAGTATGAAGGCGGTGCATTCCGCAACGACAGCGGTAACATAAGCATAACGCTTACATCCTCTACACCCATAACCGACGAATGGACTCATATTGAGTTTGCTCAGGACTTCTCCGTCGGCGATCTCAATACAAAGCTGTGGAGCAAGCTGACGCTCTGCCTTGACAGAATGGAAAACTACGAGAGTGCCGCGGCGCTTGAGTTCAAGAATACCGGTGTTTATCTTGACGATGAGTACGAATCCGAAAGCAAGCCTAAAGCTACTCCCACTCCCACCGCGAAGCCCGCAGATAAAGGCGGCGACGCAAAAAACACACCTGCGCCCGAAGGCGGAAAATCAAGCGGGAACAAAGCATCCTCGGATTTCAAGCCGCTTGTGCTTAACGTTCCGATAAACTATGACCGCTATCCGATAACCTTCGCGGAAACAAAAGCGCCCGCAAAAGTCGAAGATACGGCTACGGCAACGCCCGAAGCTCAGACGCAGACCGTCGATGAGAACAGCAGTAATACAGGTCTTATCATCGGTATCATCGTTGCGGCGGCAGTGGCCGTTGCGGGTGCCTTATGTGCGGTCATCGTCATCAATAAAAAGAAGAAATGAGGAATGATATAATGAAGAAGCTTATTGCGGCGTTATGCGCGTTAGTTACCGTTTTCACTATCGTCGGCTGCGGAAGCAACGGCGACAACGGCAACAACAGCGGCTCCGACGGGAAAAGCGGATCTGACGGGAAAAGCGGATATGCGGTTGAAACTCCGGCACCGATCCCCGAAAAGAAAGCCGATATAACCGAAAAAACAGATTATACTACAGAGCAATGGGTCGCGTTGGACATCACGTTTGAAGCAACCGAAAAAGCAAAAAATATAACCGACACCGAAATGGATGTTACATTCACCAATCGTGATACGGGCACAAAAATGGTCATGCCCGCATTTTGGAACGGCGACAAGAGCTGGATAGTACGTTTTGCCCCCACCGAGTACGGCATTTGGGACTATACGACCACGACGACCGGCAAGGATATCGGACTTTCCGGTAAAAAAGGAACGCTCGCGTGCAATTCTTACAAGGGCGATCTTGAGATATATCAGCGCGGCTTCGTAAAAACCGAAAATGATAAAAGATATTTTGTCTATAACGACGGTACCCCGTTCTTCTATCTCGGCGATACCCATTGGGCAATGCTTCAGGAAGAATTTGACGCACCGGGCAAGAATGCCGCGGGTATTGAAACCGATTCGCACTTTAAATATATCGTAGACAAGCGTGTTTCCCAAAGATTCACCGTATATCAGAGTGAACCTATCGGTGCGAAATTCAATGTTGAGGACGGCAACGTCGGCGCCAACGATATTACGGGCTTCCAGATGTGCGACAAATATTTTGCGTATATAGCGGAAAAAGGTCTCGTTCACGCCAACGCGGAGCTTATATTCCCGAGCGCCTGCTCCAAGAAATTCAGCGAAAACATCCGTGCACTCACCCGCTATTGGGTAGCACGTTACGCGGCTTATCCCGTGCTTTGGACGCTCGGTCAGGAGGTCGACAACGGCAGCAATTATAAGGACGCCTACAATGTACCGGAAACATATGTTGAAATGTGCAAGATAATAAGCGAGGTAGATCCATACAAGCATCCGACGACTGCGCATCAGCTCAATGCGGCATCGGTAAACGCGACAGGCCAGGTAGCGGTACGTGGCATCGACGGCGGCTATAACGATTACGATCCCACCAAGACGAAGACTACCGGAACCACCAAGCAGTCGGCATTCTACAGCAAGCCCGGTCACACATGGTGGGGCGTTCAGTGGAGACCCGCGGTAGATCAACAGTACAACTTCAGCATTGCAAAAAACTATTGGTTCTTTGGTGAAAACAAGGTTGCCATCAACTATGAAAGCAGATACGATTATCTTTATACCAAGAATTTCGGTGCACGTGTAAGCGGCTGGATAACCTATTTGAGCGGTATGTACGGCTACGGCTACGGCGCGGCGGACATCTGGTGCTATTTGAGCACCTATTCATTTGACGAGGACGGCTTCGACGGAATTGAAAAAATCACAAAGGATGATAAAAAGATGCCGTGGGGCGAGGCTGTTCTGATGCCGACAGGCGATCAAATGACATACTTGAGAGGCTTCCTTACCTCAGCAGGTTGGTGGAAGCTCGTGCCCAGCTTCGATGACGGCGGATATTTTGTAAAGGATGCGGATAAAGAAGGCTGCTACGCGGCGGCAAGCGACGGCAATGATACCTATGTCGTTTACCTCTACAGCAAGGATAAAGGCGGCGTCGGACACCTTGGCAAGATGGACGGCAAAGCAACGTATACCGCGCAGTGGTTTGATCCGAGAACAGGCGAATATTCGCTCATAAGCACCGGCATTAAACCGACCAAGTCAGGCGACGATTATATCTATGAGATCCCCGAAAAGCCGCAGGCTGACGATATGGCTTTGCTTGTAACAAAGAATTAAAAAAGCAAAAGAACAAAAAAGTGCAAAATTAAGTGCCTGCACCATTTTATGTATGGTGCAGGCACTGTTTTTATTAAAACCAAACTCAAGCGTAACTGCTTTTGCACGTTGTTTATTTTTTTAATTTAGCGCTGAGCGTCGCCGGCAAAGCGCACAAAATAACAGCAAACTTTTCACGCGCACGCAATCCGGAAAGAAGCTCCGGCAATTTTTTGTTGATTATTTTAGAGCTTTGGTATGAATATACTACACTTCTCAAATATTCCTTCGACAAAAACTTATACCTATGCGGATAATTCTGCAATATGTATTTATGTAAAAGATAATCGCTTGACGCACGTTTATATGATTTATCATATTTTCTGTTAGAAAGGCAATCTTTAGTTTGGTCCGGCATATGATAAATTCTGAATATATTATTTACGTAGAATTCCTCATATTGTGCATTTACAGTGTTCCACAAAAAGCTCTCGAAAATAAACTTTACACCGTCAATTTCAGGAAATTTGAATTGCTTTACTATTTCCGTGCGCTGGCAACCGCACTTTTCTCCGGGACATGCTTTCAACGCCTTTTTTAATTTGCGTCCACTCAATTCGTTGATATTATCCGGATACGGTTTTCCGACCATATTTCCGTTTACTTCATCAACGCATCTTCCGGTTACAGACCATGTTTTAGCTTTCTTCTCAGCAGAAAGGCTGTCCCATATCCGCAAAGCTTTTTCCATCGCATCGGGCTTTATCTCATCATCGTCATCTATCTGAAAAACATATTCGCTTTGAGCCAAATCATACAATTTATTCAATGCAATATATTTTCCCGAATTATCCTGATAATAATACCTTACCGGAAACGGGCTTGTTTCCGCAAGCTTTTCAACAACATTCTTTGTATCGTCCGTAGAGCCGTCATCCAAAATAATCCATTCAAAATCTTTATATGTCGAACGAATCAATGAATCATATAATCTTGGCAGCAAATCACACCTATTATGTGTAGGCGTCAATACTGACATGCGCATCATTTTATCATTTCTCCTTAATCATGTAATAGTAGTTATTATGAAATGCTTATAACCTTATATGCTAATTGTAGCATATAAACTTCTGTCAGTCAATATTTATATTTTTTATCAAATCGCACTTTAAGCATATAGGCATAGTAAAATATAAAGAAAACTCCATATCCCCGTAAATACAAGGAATATGGAGCATTTTCTTTGATGAGTTGTTATCTCTTTGAGAACTGCGGTGCGCGACGTGCGGCCTTCAAGCCGTACTTCTTTCTTTCCTTCATTCTCGGATCACGAGTAAGGAATCCTGCCTTCTTAAGAGCGGGTCTGAGATTCTCATCCGCCTTAACGAGAGCACGGGCGATACCGTGACGGATAGCACCTGCCTGACCGGTGAAACCGCCGCCCTTAACGTTTACGAGAATGTCAAACTTGCCTGCTGTTTCGGTCAGTGTAAGCGGCTGACGAACGATGGTCTTAAGAGTTTCAAGACCGAAATACTCGTCAAGCTCACGTTTATTTACAATTATTGCACCCTTACCTGCTACAAGTCTTACTCTTGCTACAGCCTTTTTACGTCTGCCGGTGCCCCAGAACTGAACTTTTGCTGCCATAATTCAAAATCCTCCCATTAAAGCGTGTAGGTTTCGGGCTTCTGAGCAGCGTGCTCATGCTCGGGACCTGCATAAACGCGAAGTTTTTTAAGCATTTCTCTGCCTAAGGAGTTTTTGGGCATCATACCCTTAACAGCTTCAAAGAACATCTTTTCGGGAGCCTTTTCAAGCATATCACGGGCGCCGGTCTCTTTAAGACCTCCGATGTAACCGCTGTATCTGTAATACTTTTTCTGATCCAGCTTGTTGCCGGTAAGCACAACCTTGCCGGCGTTAATAACGATAACATTGTCACCGCAATCAACGTGAGGCGTATAAATAGGTTTGTGTTTGCCGCGCAGAATCATTGCAACCTGAGTAGCAACTCTGCCGAGAGTCTGCCCGTCAGCATCAATAACGTACCATTTACGTTCGATGTCAGCGGGTTTTGCGACAAATGATTTCATAGCATTTCCTCCAAAAATTTTTCTCTTGCATTTGCAAGCTCATATATGATACAAAACATTCCCGATTATGTCAAGCGAATTTTGCATTTTTTTTCGAACTTTTATCTGTTTGCGCCGACATAGAACACTGCAAGCGTACCCGGTCCCGAATGAGAACCTATCACCGGGCCTATATCGCATACCATTTCGGTCTTTATGTCGTGTTTTTCAAGCATCTGCCGTAAAATTTCCGCATCATCGGCACAATCGCTGTGTGAAATATACACAGGATAATTTTCCACTGCATTTTCCGAGCACTTTTCGCAAATGAAGCGTATTGCGCTCATTCTGCCGCGCACATTCTTTACACTTGCAAGCTTGCCTTCATCATTCATGTGCAAAACCGGCTTGATATTGAGTATTCCGCCTATCGCCGCAGTTGCCGTGCTGATCCTGCCTCCGCGTTTGAGATAGTCAAGGTCATCGACCGTAAACCAATGCGCGATTTTAAGACGCATCTGTTCCGCGTATGATGCGGTTTGCTCCATATCCGCGCCTGAGGCAAGCTTTTTGGACGTAAGATACAACAGCATACCATACCCCGCCGATTCGCAAAGAGTATCAACAACGCGCACACACACCGTGCCGTATTCCGTATTTAACGCATCGGCGGCGTTTTTTGCCGAAAAGTACATACTGCTCAGACCCGACGAAAAGCACAGATACAACACATCCTTGCCTGCGTCGGTCTCCTCACGGAAAATCTTCATGAATTCCTGCGGATTAATTGCCGCAGTGCTCGTATTTACGCCTTCACGCAAATCGCGGTAAAACTCAGCTGCACCGATTTCGCCGTTATTATACTCACTGCCGTCTATGATCAGCTTCATTTGTATACATTTTACATGCCATGAATCAAGCACGCTTTTCTCAATATCGCATGACGAATCCGCAAATATAACACACTGATTCATACTTATCCCTCCGAACGCTATTATACCCAATATGCGTTTGAAGAGCTACCTACTGATAAAAAATTCGATTATACATTATAGAAAAAGTCGGTAGAGTTTTCGAAAAGTCACTCTACCGACTGTAGAATCATCAGAACAGTCCTGATATTCTGCCGTTTTCGTCAACGTCGATGTTCTCAGCCGCCGGTTTTTTGGGAAGCCCCGGCATCGTAAGTATATCACCCGTCAGCACGACGATGAATCCCGCGCCTGCCGAAACCTTGACATTCTTGACTGTGACCTCAAAATCTTCGGGTGCACCGAGCTTCGTCGGGTCATCGGAGAAGCTGTATTGTGTCTTGGCGATGCACACCGGAAGCTTGCCGAAGCCGAGCTCCGTGAGCTGTGCTATCTGCCTCTTCGCGTTCGGCATGATGTTGATGCCCTTTCCGCCGTACACACGCTTAACTACAGCGGCTATCTTATCCTCTATCGAATCGTCAAGCTCATATGAGAATGTGAAGTTGCCCTTTTCCTCCTCACAGAGACGTACTACCTCGCGGGCAAGCTCCTCGCCGCCCTTTCCGCCATCTGCCCAAACGGTAGAAAGCACAGTGTTCACGCCGAGCTTACGGCATTCGCTTACGATGAACTTGATTTCCTTGTCAGTATCGGTCGGGAATCTGTTGACCGCCACAACGCACGGAAGCCCGTATACGTTTTTGATATTGGAAACATGTCTGAGCAGATTCGGGATGCCCTTTTCAAGTGCTTCGATATTTTCATCGCCGAGTTGCTTTTTATCGAGTCCGCCATGCATCTTGAGTGCACGTACAGTAGCGACCACAACGACCGCATCGGGTACAAGTCCCGCCATACGGCATTTGATATCAAGAAACTTTTCGGCACCGAGATCCGCGCCGAAACCTGCTTCGGTAACTGTGTAATCGCCCATCTTGAGTGCCATTTTGGTAGCCATTACCGAGTTGCAGCCATGCGCGATATTTGCGAACGGACCACCGTGAACGAATGCGGGAGTCCCCTCAAGTGTCTGTACAAGATTCGGCTTGATGGCATCCTTCAAAAGTGCCGTCATAGCGCCTACAGCCTTTAAGTCGCCGGCGGTAACGGGCTTATCGTCATATGTATAACCTACGATTATTCTTGAAAGCCTTTCCTTTAAGTCCGTTATCGAGCTCGCAAGACAGAATACCGCCATTATTTCTGAGGCTACCGTGATATCAAAGCCGTCCTCACGCGGAACGCCGTTCGCTTTGCCGCCCATGCCGTCAACGACGAAGCGAAGCTGACGGTCATTCATGTCTACACAGCGCTTCCATGTTATCTTGCGCACGTCGATATTAAGTGCATTACCCTGCTGGATGTGATTGTCGAGCATCGCCGCAAGCAGATTGTTTGCCGCGCCGATAGCATGGAAATCACCCGTAAAATGCAGGTTGATATCCTCCATAGGTACGACCTGAGCATACCCGCCGCCGGCAGCACCGCCCTTTACACCGAACACCGGGCCGAGTGACGGCTCACGCAATGCTATCGTAACGTCTTTGCCGATCCGTTTAAGTCCGTCTGCAAGACCTATAGTCGTTGTTGTTTTGCCTTCGCCGGCAGGAGTGGGCGTTATCGCCGTAACGAGCACTAACTTTCCGTCCTTGCGTTTTGTTTCGCTTAAAAGCTTCGGGTCTATCTTTGCCTTATATTTGCCGTACTGCTCAATGTATTTTTCGTCCACATGAGCCTTGGTTGCTATCTCGTTTATGTTCTTCATTTCGCACGCCTGCGCGATCTCGATATCGGACTTGTATTCCATTTTTTAATCCTCCGTTTTCATTTTCGCATTTCCGCATAATCAACACTATTATAATATAAAACTGAATATTTGCAAGTATTTTTTTGGGCAATTTTACACGGATCCGATATTTTATATCACTCGCACTCGTCTTTATAAATCTTTATATCAATATATACTGTCACAGCATATAATTTAGCAGAGCATATGATATGCTCACACAAATATGAAAGGAATCAAAATCATGCAAAACAAACCTCTTGCACAGATATATATTCCCTGTCAGGAGTTCACGACGCCCGTAACACCCGCGCAGGGCTTACAGATGGGCACTATCTGGAGCGAACTCTATATGCCTTATAAGGGGGACAAAAAACAATGAATCAAAAAGAAATGTTAAAAAAATTACAGGAGCTGAGCTTCACTCTTGTGGAGCTGAATTTGTTCCTCGACACTCATCCCGACAACGCAAAGGCACGTGAGCTGTATAACACCTATTCCGCGCAGATGGCATCATTACGCGAGCAATACTTTGAAGCATTCGGACCCACGATGAATTTCGGCGTATGTCCCGCCGGCGACTGTTTTTCATGGATAAATTCCCCGTGGCCGTGGGAAGTTTAAGGAGGCACTAAAATGTGGATATATGAAAAGAAATTACAGTTTCCCGTAAAAATAATGCGCGGCGATCTTGAAATGGCAAAATATCTGTTCGCGCAGTACGGCGGTCCCGACAGTGAACTTTCGGCATCGCAGACATATCTCGCTCAGCGCTATACGATGCCCACGCCTGAGAGCAAGGCGTTGCTCAACGATATCGGTACCGAAGAGCTTGCGCACTGGGAAATGCTCGGCGCGATGATATATCAGCTTACTAAGGATGCAACTGCCGAAGAAATGCGTGCCGCAGGGCTCGGCGAATATTACGCCACCCGCGGCAAAGGTATCTATCAACAAAGCCCTTCGGGCGAAGCGTGGTGCGCTTCGTATATTCAGGTGCTTGACGATCCAATTGCAAATCTGACCAACGATATGGCGGCAGAGCAAAAGGCACGTGCGGCATACGAGCGCCTTATGAGTCTGACGGACGACGCAAATGTGATCGAGCCGCTTGCAAAGCTCCGTGAGCGCGAAATCGTACACTTCCAGCGCTTCGGTGAAGCCCTCATGTGCATACAGAACAACATGGCTGCAGGCTACGCCAAAGGCTGATATCACTTTTTCGCAAAAAAACTGTTTTGCGGGGGGACGCTGTCCCCGTACCACCTTCTTCGCGGGACGGAGTCCCTGCGAAGAAGGTGCAGGGGACGGAATCACGCGAAAAAATTTCAGAACAGCTTGCCGGGATTAAGAATATTGTTCTTGTCAAACGCTTGCTTGATTCCGCGCATAAGCTCGATCTGAGTTTCGCCGCACGCTTCAAGCATGAACTGCTTTTTGGCGAAGCCTATTCCGTGCTCGCCGGAAACAAGTCCCTGAAGCTCATTGGATTTTGAATACATAAGTGCGAACGCCTGTTTAAGTCCTGCTTTCCAAGACGCTTCGTCAAGCTCATCGCGGCAGATATAAACATGGAGATTTCCGTCGCCTGCATGGCCGAAGCTCGGTATACGCAGACCGGTCAGCTTTGCGACCTCATGTGTATACTCGATAAACTCAGCAACATGCTTTCTCGGAACGACAACATCACATTCATCCATTTCGGTAGTTGAAGCCTTAATAGCTTCAAGGAATGCGCCGCGAGCCTTCCAGACCGATTCCTTGCGTTCGTCGGTATCGACGATGAACGCATCCGGCGCACCGTTTTCCATACAAAGGTCAGCGACGCGCGAAAGCTCGGATTCCACAAGTGCTTTGTCGTTACCGTCGACCGTCAGGAGCAAGTACGCGGGATAATTCGTATCGGGGAATTTTTTGCCGAGATATTCTTCAGCAAACAATACCGTTTCGCGTTCAAAAAATTCTATCGCGGTGAGCGAAGCTTTGCTCTTGATAAGCTTCGGTACGGTCTCGATGGCTTCAGTCATCTTATTGAACGGAACAAGCATGCTGACCGTAATTTTGGGAAGAGGCACAAGCTTAAGTATTGCTTCGGTAATTATACCGAGTGTGCCCTCCGATCCGATCATAAGATTCATGAGGCTGTAGCCCGTGCTGTTTTTGACGATCTTTCCGCCGAGCTTGACGATCTTGCCGTCTGGAAGCACAACAGTCAGCCCGCGGACATAATCGCGTGTAACGCCATACTTGACGGCTCTCATACCTCCTGCGTTGGTGCTGATGTTGCCGCCGATGGTTGCTGACTTTTCACCCGGATCCGGCGGATACAAAAAGTCATTGTTCTGCGCAAATTCTGCAAGCTCCATAAGCAATACACCGGGCTGTACGGTGACGGTGAGGTTTTCCTCGTCAAGCTCAAGTATCTTGTTCATGCCGAGCGTTTCTATCATTATTCCGCCGTGAAGCGCGACTGCTGCGCCGACAAGTCCCGTGCCGCTTCCGCGTACCACAACGGGGATGTTTTTCTCGTTTGCGTACTTCATTATCGCGGAAATTTCTTCCGTTGAGCCCGCCTTAACAAGCACTTCAGGCATGTTTTTTACATCGCCAAGCTCGTCATGGCTGTAATCTTCCTTGATTTCACTGCCCGTATAAACCTCAGGCGTAACTGTTTTCAAAAATTCGATATCGGCAGACGTAACGTTATTATACATTTTTTTCCTCCTCAAGCTTTTCGATAAGCTTCGGAACGACCTCATAAAGGTCGCCTATAAGACCGTAATGCGCAACATCGAATATCGGAGCGTTCGCATCACTGTTGACAGCAACGATAAGATCGGATGAGCGCATGCCCGCGGCAAACTGTACTGCGCCCGAAATGCCGAGCGCAATTATAAGCTTGGGCTTTACCGTTCTGCCCGAAAGTCCTATCTGATGCTTTGCGTCGAACCAGCCCGCCTCGACGAGCGGACGCGTGCAGGCAACCTGTGCATTGAGCTTATCGGCAAGCTTTTGTGCAAGCTCGACATCCTCTTTTTTCTTAACGCCTCTGCCGACGGCGACTATTACCTCGGCATCCGAAATATCTATCTCGCTCGGTTTTCTGATGACCTTTTTGACCGTTGTACGGCTCTTAAGGATATCTGCGGTGACTGTCATTTTGACGGTCTCACCGTGCGGAGTCTCTTTGGCGGGAGCCGAAAATATCTTATAGCGCACCGTGCAGAACTGCGGACGCGTGTTGGGCGAAACTATTTGTGCCATTATGTTGCCGCCGAACGCGGGACGTATCTGCACAAGATCGGTGTTCTCTTTCATCTCAAGTATAGTACAATCGGCTGTAAGTCCCGAATGGACTCTCGCCGCTACCTTCGGCGCAAGCGACCTTCCGAGAGATGTCGCGCCGACAAGTATTGAGGAAGGCTTTATTTTTTGAATAAAATCGGTGAATGCGTTCGCGTAGGGTGAAATAACGAAATCCTTAAGCGCGGGATCGTCATAGACAAAAACTTTATCAGTGCCGTAAGACAGCAGTTCATTCGCCGCTTCGGTAACATTACTTCCGATAAGGACAGCATAAACGGGATGATCTATCTTTTTTGCAAGCTCCCGTGCCTTGCCTACAAGCTCAAGCGAAACGGGATGCACCTTGCCGTCGCGTTGCTCGGCAAATACCGCTATACCGCGCCATTCGTCCTTGTTGCACGCCGGAGCTTTCGGTTCCTCCTCCCATGTAACCGCGCCCGCAGGACCTCTGCGCACGCACATCTTGCACATTTTACAGGCGGCGTTGATATGAAGCTTGCCGTCATAGCTTATCGCACCGAACGGACATATTTTTACAAGCTGTTCCGCTGTTTCGGAATTTATCAAATTATCATTTATTTTAAGTCCCATATCCGTTCACCTCAAACAAACTTCCGAGCTTTGAGCAGCTCTCCGAGCTTTTGAGCAAGCTCTTCCCCACTGCCCTCGACGATCTGCTTTTCGGTATTCTTCTCGGGCGGGAATATGCGCTCGACCTGTGTCGGCGAGCCCTTCAAGCCGCAACGCATCTCATCAAGATCATCAAGGTCGGCGGCGGTATAGACTGAAATAACGTCCTCCTGCTTACATTCCTTCTTGCGCTTATACGACGGCAGACGCGGCGTAAAGGCATCCTTGTCTATCGTTATAAGGCACGGAAGCATCATTTCCTGTGTCTGAACGCAATCGTCAAGATTGAAAGTAACGGTTATCCTGTCCTTTTCGACCTTGTCTATTGACATAACATTCGTAACATGCTCTATTCCGAGCATTTCGGCTACCTCGGGACCGACCTGTGCGGTATCGCCGTCAGTCGTCTGCTTGCCGCAGATGATAAGGTCGAAATCAGCCATTTTCGCTATTCCGCTCTTTATGGCGTAGCTCGTTGCGTGAACGTCAGCCCCCGCGAATTTACGGTCAGAAAGAAGCACTCCGCTGTCGGCACCCATATAGACTGTTTCGAGCAGTGTCGGTATCGCCTGATTAGGCCCCATGGAAACCGTGCGCACAGTGCCCCCGACATCTTCCCTTATACGGAACGCGGCTTCAAGTGCAAAAAGGTCATAAGGATTCATTTTGCTGTCGATGCCGTCCCGCTTAAGCACACCGGTAACAGGATCGACTTCCACCTGAGAAGTACCCGGTACCTGCTTAACGCATACAATAATATTCATCTTCAACCTCCTAGCGTTTAATGGATATATTATAGCATACAACATGCTTTAGTTCAACAGTTATTTGGGGACAAGAAAAAAATACCCGGTCAGAACGAGCGCGACCGTCAGAACGAATACCACGCACGCCACAGTGATATGCGCTTTCTTTTTTAGGGCGAGTATTCCGAAAAATTCACGGATAAAGCCGTTGGGCCAGAAATACCATTTTGTATCGCCCGCGATACCCTCGGCATCAAAACCGGCTTCTCGCGCGAGTATGCCGCTGCGCAGGATGTGATAGTTAGTCGTCGCAAACGCGACCGTTGCATTCGGCATCAAGCTGTCGATTATCTTTTTGGAGAATTTCATATTCTCAAGTGTGTTTCTCGATTCTTTTTCGGGAAACACCTCGTATGTCTCAACTCCCTTGGTGAGCAGATACAGCTCCATCGCCGAGCCCTCACTCATGACCTCGTTTTCGCCCTTACCACCGGACGGAATATATTTTGCAGGCTTGCCGGTAGCTATTTCCTGCTCCCACGCGAAGCGCACCGCCTTGTTCACACGTCCCTTGAGAAGCGGAAGCAGTCCGCCGCGCTTGTCTATCGAACAGCCGAGGATTATTATGTAATCTTTATTGAACGCGGGCTTCTGTTTGACGGCGATATATGCAGTCAAACAAAAGCCTACGATGATACATTCAAAATAACAGAGCATAAGCAGCAAAAACATCGGTAATCCCGTGTCAAGAAGCATGTACGCAAGTCCCGTATTCGTTCCGGCAGTTCCTTTCTTCAGTACATCCGCGATAAAATAGATCGCCACCGTAGCACCGATGTAGATTCCCGCGAATACGATGCTGAGCAGATTGTGCAAATGAAAGCCCTCGTGGCGTATCAGCGCGATATTGCTCACTCCGAGAAGCGCAGACAGTGCGATTATGACAAATACCGCGTAAAATGAAAACTGACGCGGAAATTCAACAACCGTCCGATACACTTCTTCCGGTGAAACATTACCTTGCGAAAAACGCGGGATAAACGAAAAACACAATACCGCAATAAGCACGGTCGTAAACAGGATCCCGCCCATAAATCCTATATTTTTATAAGCATACAACGTCGTTTCAAGCGAGCGCCCCAAGCCTACCGCCATAGTCACAAGTGCGACAGTCAGTACTAACAGCACATCGGCAAAGATCATTTGCCGTATGTTCGGTGCGGTTTGTCCGCAAAAAGCGAAAACTGTCGATGCGATAACTATGATCGCCGTTATCGCAAGCGGCATTACAATACTTTTTTTCATAGCAACATCACCGCGATTATTGTATCACAGTTTTCACTTCGGGTCAACATATTGGAAAACTTTCGACTGATAATTTTTAATATTGACAAAGTATTTCCAATGTCGTATAATGTTAAAAGAATGTTAAATTTGCGTAAGGGAGAGATCCGCAGTGAAAATAAACAAAAAGCACGGCTTTACAATAGTTGAGCTTGTTATCGTCATTGCCGTCATAGCGGTTCTCGCCTCCGTGCTGATTCCCACATTTGTCAGTCTGATAACCGCGTCAAAGCGGTCGAACGATTTATCGTCAGTTTCCAACATGAACAAGCTGTTGCTGTACAGCTCCGCTCAGGTAAATCAGGTAACCGACGAACAAAAAGCCAAACAGATTCTTGCAAACGGCGGTTTTGATATACCGTTCAAGCCCGCGCTCGATAACGACAAGCTATTTTGGATCCCCGACAAAAACACAGTCGTGCTGTATGATACAAAGACGTCAGCGATAGTTTTCCCGCAGGATTACATAAACGCCGAAAATGACGGCACATGGATAGAGCTTACAGCGCCGTCGTCGGCAACTACCCCCGCTCCAACAACAACGCCGACCGCGACGCCCACACTTGAGCCCGAATCGGAGCTTCCGAGCGATGCCACAGCTACACCAACGGCAACTTCCACAGCTACGCCCACTCCCGCAATTCCCGAAAGCGACCACACACTGCTTAACGGAAGTGATTTCAACAAAGCAATAAAAGAACTAGCGGGCTCCGGGCAGATAACGAAAATAGTATTCGGTAAGGCTTCCGAACACGCGGACAAGATCAATGAACGATCCGTTGCGGTTTCGACCGATAACGCGCTCAACGCATATCTCAACGGAAGCGAAATATATATTGTGACCGATAAAAAAATCATCGTGCCCAAAAACTCGTCAAGCATGTTCCGTGAAATGAACGCACTTAGCTCTGCGGTATTTGAGAATTTTGATACTTCATCTGTCGAAGATATGAGCTCAATGTTCGAAAACTGCACGTCGCTCGAAAGCATTGATCTAAGCGTTTTCAATACATCAAAGGTCACAAAAACACGTTCGATGTTTAACGGCTGTACCGCTATTAAGACTATAACCGTTAAAACAGGCACAAATAATTGGAACGTTGAAAACGTAACCGCATTTGACAGCGTAAATATGTTCAGCAGTTGCTCTCATCTGCGCAATTATGAAAAGAATAACGCACTGTATATTCCGTTTATATCCGATATCATTAGCGCATTTGTTCCCGGAACAACACCCGATATCACCTATGCCAACACCGGGGACAACGGCTTTTTGACCGAAAAGTAAGCTCGTTTTCAGCCCCCTTTTTCGCGGGACGCTGTCACGCGCTCCTATCTTTGCGGGGACGGAGCCCCTTGCAACCACTCTCCTTGCGGTGACGGAGTCCCAAAATGCTGGTTATTCGTTCTTTTTAAGCAGATTGCTCAGCTCCTGCATAAACGAATCGATATCCTTGAACTCACGGTAAACCGAAGCGAAGCGGACATACGCCACCTGATCGAGGTGCATAAGCTTGTTCATTATAAGCTCACCGATCGCCATAGAGCTTATTTCATGCTCATCGGTTGAATAGACATCCCGCTCTATTTCATTGACAACACGTTCGATATCCTCTGCCGAAACCTTACATTTTTCGCACGCCTTAACGATACCGCGACGCACCTTTTCGATATCGAACATTTGGCGGCTTCCGTCCTTTTTAACTACCATGACAGGCGACATTTCCGCCTTTTCGTAAGTCGTGAAGCGTTTGCCGCATTCGGGACACTCGCGTCTGCGGCGAATCACACTGCCCTCGTCGGTAGGACGCGAATCAAGAACTCTGCTTTCAAGACATCCGCAATACACACACTTCATAAAAATCTCCTCAAAAAATCAAATTTCATCTGTTTTCATAAGCTTGCGATATAATTCAAGCGTACCGTTTTTTGATGACGTTATCTGCACACTGCCTTTTTTATCTATGCTCCGCTTGATCCCGTACTGCTCAAGTATTTCCTTAAGATGCGATACCGTGCCGCTTGTACCGTCAAATATCATGACATTCGGCAGACATGCGCATATACGCTTTTTGACAAACGGATAATGCGTGCATCCGAGCACCGCCGCCGTTGCTCCGACATCCTTATACGGCATCAGAAGCTCATTAAGATACCCGTCAATGTCGCAATGCGAAAAGACCGCCTGTTCGATTTTTCCCGCAAGATAAGCACACGGTACTTTGATGACGCGCCCGGATGCATCGTACTTTCTTATAAGCGAATTTACCCGTTCCGACGAAAGCGTGACGTTCGTCGCAAGCAATAGCACCTTCCCGTCCGTGTTTTCAAGTGCGGGCTTGATCGCGGGTTCCATGCTGATTATCGGGATATCAAGCTCGCGACGCAGGGTATCGACGCAAATGCTTGTCGCCGTATTGCACGCGATAACGATAGCCTTTACTCCTTTTTCAACAAGCGTGTTTACCGCGTTTTCGGTGAGCTTAAACACCTTATCGCGGCTTTTTGTTCCGTAAGGCGCGTTGAGCGAATCGCCGAAATATATGTAGTTTTCCTCGGGCATGACCTCAAGCGCACGCCGCAGAACGGAAAGTCCGCCAACGCCCGAATCAAAAAAGCCTATGGGAGAATCGTTCATCATATCACCGAATCAGTATAAATCAAATGAGAATATATGAGCATTTTCCGTTCCCCATGTCGTCTGCGGAACAAGGGAAATGCTTTTTATGCAAGCATCAATAACTATCTCGTTCATGCGTCTGATATTATTTTCAAAATGCTTGACTTCGGTTTTGCCGTCAGAGTACGTTATCTCAAGCGAAAAGCTCTTGACAAGCGTTTTCGGCACGCACATTTTGGGCGAATCCCGTAAAATATTGCACCGCATGCTGTGATATGTCTCATACCAATCTCCGGGAAGCGTCAAGCGGTCAAGATCACTGTCGAAAACTATATGCGCGACCTCAACATACGCAGGCTCGGAAAATGTATATGTGACCTTTTCGCCGAGTCCGACGGTCACGCCGTTATCGTCTTTGCCATAGAGCGGATTATTTCTGTCGATGCCGTTAGAGAGCTTTTCCGCATTCTCACCGCCCGAAAGCGTCGCCTGCTTCGTGGGCTTGCCGACCTCGCGCACAAGATACGGAATAAAGCAATCCGCACGCAGAAGCTTTTGCTGTAATTCTTCGATATAGAAATCATGCACTCCCTGCGGATCGGTGTTGTAATCTACCGCAAGCGAAGCCGCGGTACCCACCGCCTGACCGAGTACGGCGCATGTCATCATCACGCGCGTGGAGCTGAGTGCCGCATGCGTCGTGCTGATGTTTCTTCCGGCAAAGAACAGATTTTCGACATTTGCCGAATACAGACATCTGTACGGAATGCCGTATATGCCCTTCGTATCGCCCCATACGTTCGGTGCGCCCGCATGATAAAAGCCGCGCGGGTCATGATCGTCAAGTCCCCAGCCGCCGTAAGCGACATTATCGTCAAAATGTCCGCCGTCGATAACATCCGACTGCGTAAGAGTATATGCGCCGACCATTCTGCGCGATTCGCGTTTACCCGGCAAAAAGCCCAAGAACTCAAGCTGCCACTTTGACGCCTCGGGGAATTTACCGCTGTTCTTGTATTTGTTCCAAAAACCGTAAGCAAGTGCAACAAGCTCGTCGCGTGTCTTTTCGGTATCGGCTATCGAATCTCCCGTGCCGCCAAGCTCAAGATACCAGAAATTTTCAGCCGGATGCTCCATGTGCGGCATACGCAGTTCAAGCTCCGCGTCGGATATTTCGGTCGCCCACTCAGGCGCGATGAACTCGATATCCTCATCCGTCTGCCGCGCCTGAATAAGGCACGAAAGTCCCATCGTTTGCTTATCCGCCACCTTGACAGATGTTTTTTCGTTAAATTCTTCGCACGCCTCACGTCCGACACGGTACTGTGCATGCGTAAGCGGCGCAAGTATGCTGTCGCCCGAGCAATCCGCAAAGAATTTTGCGTTTATCTGATGCCACGTCTGAGTTGTCATCTGCCACGCAACGACCGTCTTTATCCTGCCGCCCTCCATATCGACATCGCATGCCGACGTATTGAGAAGCAGCTCTATATTCTTCTCCGCCTTAAGCTTTCCGTACAGAATACTGTCCCATATTGAATAATTCTTGTACGGATTTCTGTAAAGCGATTCAAGATTTATTTCCTCGATAATGCCCGTTTCGCGGTTGTTTTCGCCCTGCGCACCGCATACCCACATGCGTATCTCGCTCGAAGCGTTGCCGCCCGGCATCGGACGTTCATGCACAAGAGCAACTGTCTTTCCCTCGCGTGCCGCCGCTATCGCCGCGCACATTCCCGCAAGCCCGCCGCCGACAACACAAAAATCGACATCATGTACAATAGTTTTAAGCATCTCACACCTCCGAAACGTCGTTGCATGAATTATAACATTATTTATTGGAATTTGCAAGCAAAAAAACATCCCGGTATTCGGAAATACCGGGATATCGAACAAATGTCGAATCGCTTTATTTGCTCTTGCAGATATACAGCACCGCGTCGGAGGTTATCTTTTCACCGACTGTAAACGTGCCGCTCTTATCGGTCTTGAAGCTGCCCGATGAAAGCTTTGTACCGTGTACCGGGTCGAACCAAACATATACATAATCGGTGTTCGTCATCAGCGATGCTACGGTACCTGTCTTTTTTGCATCGGCTTCGCTTGCATTCGGCTTTTCGGCAAGTGACGCGTCGGAGAAATTATAGAAATACAGAAGCGCCCGCGATGAATCCTCCGTGCTTGCCATGCAGTAAAGCACATTATTGTTTTCCGGCTTGAAATATGCGGTGTCATCAAAGCGCGGGATGAATTTCTGCCAATCACCTACGGTATGCTCAAGGAAATCACGCATATATGTCATCTGATATGTGCTTTCAAATTCAAGAGCATCCTGCCATGTTGCGTTCTTCTTATCATCTGCGGTAACAACGTCTACACAGTCATAATTGCAGTCCTGATCCTCATCATAGGTGCTTTTATAGCACCATGTATCCTGACCGCCCCAGCCGTAGCCGCAGCCTCCGCACAAAAACGCCATCCAGCCCTGCGCGCGTGCGCCGAAATTCTTTGTCCACAGATAGCAGTAATAGCCCTCGTAATCGACCATCGGCTTGCCCTGACCGTTTTCCCAAAAATCCTTGAGCGGAGTATAGTCGATATTCCTGTCAAAGTGAAGCCATTTCCACTGCGCGGCATACCATGTATGCGTACTGCACTCCCTGAACGCCGAATTTGAGGCGGCGGTGGTGTTCATTCCCTCCTGATGCGCCGAAAGCGGATGCGCATATGCATCGTACTTGCCAAAGCAATCGGCGATGTACACGAACGGATTGTTGACATACGACCATTCCTTGTGGCTTGTCGGCTTCCAATAGAAGTCGTCATCGACCTCCTGCCCGAGCGTCCACATAACGGGATATGCGCCGTAGCGAGCAGTCCAATAGCGTGTGAGCTTTTCAAGCTCTTCCTTGACGCCGTCGGAAAGATCGTACATATCCTCGGCAGCGGGCGGATCCTTACATATCGCCGTACCGACCTTTACGGAAGTATATCCGCCGAACTTTTTGATAAAGCTCTCCATTGCCGACGGGAAAAACAGCGAAGCATTTGTATGCAGCATGCCCTTATCCGCTATCTCGATAAAATACTTGTCGAATTTTTTAAGTCCCGAAATATCCGCTGTCGAAAGTCCGTCCGACAGATCGAACGAAGCACCGAGCGGTTCGCTCTGCATAACGGTAAAGCCCTGCTCCGCACGTTTTTTTACGACAGTTGCGAAATTATCTATCGGTTCGCTTCCCATGCTCCAATGGGTATCGCCGAGATAGAAGAACGGCGTACCGTCATCAAACATAAAATACTTTGTGTTCGGTACTGTCTTTACGAAGCCGTGCTTGTAGATATCAAGCTCTCCCCGGTACTGCTCGCATGTAACTGTTCCCTTTATTCCGTGAAGTCCGGGATCCGATGTATTACTGCAAACGGTCTCATAAGTCCATTCTCCCGCCGTGGGGCAGACGAAGCGCACACGCCAAACGCTTTTGCCGTCCCAAAAGCCGGGAACGGTATACGTTTTTTCGCCGTTTGAAAGCTTCATATCAAGCGTGACATCATCAAACGGTTTCTTATACTCGGCAGTGCTGTTGAGTACAAGCTCATTGACCACCCAAGTATATGCATGCGTTACTTCATTCGGCTCAGTGCCTATATCATATGTGATGCCAAGCTCATCCTTTAATGAGATACATTTATGCTCAACTGTATTATTTTGCATAAGCATTTCCTCCGTTATGACAGTTTCGGGTTTTTCTGTCGTGCCACTGTTTTTTTCCGAGCAACCCGAAAGCATGAGTGACGCAAGCACAAGCGTGCTTACGGCATATAACAATATTTTTTTCATAATTCTATCCATTCATTAAGATTTTTTTCAGCCTTGAGACAGGCGTCGCGCAGGCGCATGACTTCAAGCGTTTGATTTGAATCAAACGGTTTTTTGCCCGTTTCGAAGAAACGCAGGATATCGCAAATAAGCTCAAAGAAAAACTCCGATCTTATATCCGCGCGCCTTGACTTCCCGGCAGGATCCTCGGCAAGCACCGAGAATCCGAGCGGCGGTGAAAAGATAAGCATTGCCTCTTCCCCGTTTTCCGCCTCGGCACGGCAGAAGAGCTGCTGTCCGAGCTTTTCCGCCCTGACGCGCTTTACACGCGTTTTAAGCAAAACTATCGCCATCTCGATCATGTGTATCGAATATTCGTCGAATGTTCTGCCTCCGCCCGTCAGCACAAGCTTTTTGACATCGGTGAAGGTTTTAAGCTCCTCCGCGTAGCGAAGCGCCGACGTACTGAAAAACGGCGTGCCGTATTCTTCGCCCAAAGCAAATATTTTTTCGGCTGTTTCAAGGTTTTGGGCAAAGGTCTTGTCGATATATGTGCGCTTTTTGTATTTAAGCACAGTTTCTGCATATCCGAGATGCTTATCGGGATCGGACGGTGCAAGCACGATCAAATAATCGCTCTTTTCGCAAAGCTCATCAAGCGTCGCACAGCGCTTAACGCCCATTTTTTCGCACCATTCATCCGTTGTAATGTTCTCGACGGGTGAAGTATCCTGCTCCGCCCAAGCGTATTCGACATGATAATCAAGTCCGAGCTTCTCGCTCGCCGCATTTATCCATTTCGGATAGTTATCCGCATGCCACTCGCCCAAATAAAAATCCGCGAAGCCTATTTTCATAATTCGATTTCCTTTTCGATTTCGGCAGAGCGATAAAGCGAATCAAGCAGCTTTGCGCTTTCAAGAACATTGTCGATGTTACTGCGCGTCTTTTCGCCCGTGGTGATAGATTCTATAAATGCGTTGTCCTCGCAAAGATACATATCGGGGATATCGTATTCGGGCGTAACGGCTTCCAGCGTCTGAGCGTCATAAACCTCAAACTTGCCGCCGTAGGTAAGTCTTGCGCCCTTTTTATCGCCGAGGAAGTCTATGAACATTTCATTCTTGTCAAGGTTTTGCGCCCATGCGCCGTTGAACGAGATGCTTGCCTTGTCGGTGCGGATATAGCCCGTGATGAAGTCATCGACATCGTTCGTGCCGTTCTCAAAATCGGCTGTATCCTCAGCCCACATGCTGTTATATTTGTAAGCTTTCATATCCTTTGCCATTTCGGAATATGCGTCACAGGTAAGATTTTTGAGCTTTGCACCGCCGAGAATGTAAAGTATAAGGTCAAGGAAATGAACGCCCCAATCAATAAGCACGCCGCCGCCCGACTGCGATTTTGTGGTGAACGCTCCGCCGAGTCCGGGTATACTGCGGAACGAACGGAACGAGCAATAAACGTGATACAGATTGCCGAATTCACCGTTGCGGTACATTTCCTCAAGCATTTCAACCGATTTATGATATCTGTTGCACACGCCGATGTTGAGGATTTTGCCCTGCTTGTCCGCTTCGTCCTTCATTTCCTTTGAAAGCGCGTAATTGACCGTTATCGGCTTTTCGCAGAAAACATGCTTGCCCGCTCTGAGCGCATCCATCGTTACGGTATAGTGCGCGTAATTCGGAGTAAGCACATACACCGCATCGACCTCAGGGTCGTCAAGCGCGACCTTGTAATCGGTAATGGCATTTTCTATAAACGGATGATCCGCCTTTGCCTTTTCCGCTTTTTCGGGAATAATATCGCACGCGTATTTCACACGGATATTATCCATCTTGGCAAACGCCGGCAAATGCGCACCGTTTGCGATGCGTCCGCATCCTACAACTGCAATAACTTTCATAAAAAGACCTCCTTACGGTTCGTTTTCCTTATTATACACTTTTATCTGCTTTGTGTAAATATCTTTTTTTAATAAAAAAGATAGCTTTTTTTCAGTTTGTATTGACACAAAAAACAAATATGTTAAAATGAATGTGAGGTGATGACATGGACGTTGATTTTCACTTGAACAACACTTATTTCGGCGATCCGCGACGCTTTGACGGAATAAACATATTTCAGATAGGACGCCTGTTCGCCAAAAGCACGACCGTAATAAATGAGCATTTACACGGTCCGCTGTTTGAGCTGACCGTCGTTACCTCCGGCAAAGGCACTGTAAGCACAAATAACATTCCGACAAACGTTTCACGCGGAGACATCTATTTAAGCTTTCCGGGCGACCTGCATAAAATCGAATCAGACAGGCTCGATCCGCTGAAATTTGATTTTCTGGCATTCACCGCAGAGCATGAGGAGCTTTCCATAGAGCTTAAGCGTATAAGCAAGGAATATGCCGATCCGTGCAAGCGTCTCTTTGCCGACGAGCGCATATCCGACCTTTTAAGCAATGCCATAATGGAAATGAGCGACGAAAAACCGCTGTCGCACATAGTGCTTTCGTCGATTTTCAAGCAGATACTCGTTTATACTGTAAGAAGCTTCAGCGATTGCGCACATGGAATAAAGGGTATGACAAAATCCGAAATACTGTGCTACAGCATAATGAACTATATCGACACGCATATATACTCAATAGGCTCGCTTGAGGAAATAGCTTCGTTTACCGGCTACAGCTACGGTTATATCTCCGGCGTATTCCGCCGCGTAACATCGGGGACGCTTTCCGATTATTATCATAACCGTAAGCTGGAGGAGGCTCGCACGCTAATAACAAAAAGCAATTATACGCTTACCGAGATCGCCGCGATGCTTAATTATTCATCCGTCTACGCCCTCAGCAAATCGTTCAGCAAACGCTTTTTGCTTTCACCGCGTGAATACCGCAAACGGTATAAAACATGAAAGTCG
>JAZRXI010000042.1:0-6663 GCA_045600145.1 Clostridia bacterium
AATGTTGATCGTAAGCGTGTGTTTTATGATCGGCTGCACTAAAGTCCGGAGGTACAAAAATGATACGTTCTTCATGGAAATTCGGCAACAATATAGAGGAGGTCACCGATATACGTAAGTCGGTCGATGACGCTCAAAGCGATTCAGACGAAAAATCCATTCAGCTCATACTGTATGATGACGATACGCCTGCGGCATGCGGAAGTCTTTATTTCGACAGCGGAGCATATCACATCGCTCATTGTTGTGTAAGACCTGAACTTCAAAAAAAGTATATCGGGGATATGCTTGTGCGCCTGCTCTTATTTCGCGGCTTTAATATGTTGGCGGAAAGGATACTTATTGTACCTACGCCCGAAACGGTCGGCTTTTTTTCGCGTTACGGATTCAGCCGCGTAGGTGATTTTATGGAGGTAACGCCGCAAACGCTTAAATTGGAAGGCAAATGCGGTCATGACTGTTCAACATGCGTAAACAAAGACACTTGCGGAAAATAGCGTATTTTTTGCCGATCGTGGCTCTTGCCTGTTTGGCGGCAATCTGTCAATTCTGCCTAAAAGGGTATTCGTTTTTGACATTAGTACTTATATGTGTTGCATTGCTCATATTTGCATATTATCTACTGTCACTGAAAGACAATAAATTCACACGCTATGCAAAGACCGCACTTTCAATGCTGACGTGCATCGGAGTGATAATGGCGATAATCGCTGAGATACCTATAATTATTACCGCGCAAAAGAAAGAAAAAGCAGATTCTGACTATTGCGTCGTTCTCGGCGCGGCAGTACACGGAAGCATTCCGTCACGGGTGCTTTCCGAACGCATCAACGCCGCATATGAGTTTTTGACGGAATACCCGGAAACCAAAGCGATACTCAGCGGCGGCAAAGGAAAAAACGAAAATCTTTCAGAAGCAGAATGTATGTATGAGCATCTCATCGCTCGCGGGATCGCTCCCGAACGGCTCATAAAAGAAACGGAATCGACTTCTACACGCGAAAATATCGAATTTTCATACAAGCTTATGAATACAAAATCATTTACACTTATTTCAAGCGAAACGCATCTTTACCGTTCATGTCTTATAGCAAAAAAAGCGGGGCTTTCGCCATCGCCCTACGGAGCGACAACAGAAACTCCCGTGATCATCCCACAGTATTTACGCGAGTGCGTCGCCGTATGGGCGGAATGGATATTTTGAAAACACAAATACAACAGTGCGCATAAAATAATATAGGTGATAAAAATGTATTATTTCGATGCGCACTGTGATTTTTTATGGAACAGTCTCCAAGAGCGTCCCACCGTGCTTAGCGCCGTCGATGCCGAAAGTGTGGGACTTGCCAAAAGCACATTTGCGATATTTGAAGGCACAGCCGCCAAACGCCGTGATATAGACGCACAGCTTCTTTTGTTCAACAAGCCCAAGCCGATAAAGCATACATATCTTGCGTTTGAAGGATTGAGCTGGGTAAGAAGCCTCCACGACGCGGAAAAGATAATATCGGTTCAGCCCATGTATGCGGCGCCGATGTGGAATAATTCGAATGCTTTCGGAGGAAGCTGCCATGACGATGCCGAGCTTACCGTTTTCGGCAAATGCTTTCTCGGCGAACTTGATGCAAACAGCATCATCATCGACCTCGCCCATTCCGGCGAAAGAATGTTCTATTCGGTGCTTGATGCCTGTGAAAATGTGATGTTCAGTCATGGCAACGTAAACTCCGTTCACGAAAACGTCCGCAATCTCAAGCGTGAGCAGATACTTCGACTTATAGAACGAAATTCTTTTATGGGACTGACATTTTATACAGATTTTGTCGGGGGTACGACCGTCAAAAAGCTTTTTGAACATATTGAATATGTGCTTGACATGGGCGGTGAAAACATTCTTGGCTTCGGAAGCGACCTCGACGGATGTGAAAGTGTTATCGAAAACAAAGGCGTAAGCGTTTTTGAAAGCATCACGGAAGAATTCTTAAGAAGAAATTATCCGAAGCACATCATTGAAAAGCTTACCCACGGAAATCTCGAACGGCTGTATAAGTGCAAATATGCTATTTAATACTTGACAAAAAAACGCATAAGTGTATAATTATTCTTGATGTGAGATATTCTCGCAAATTTATTTTTAAGGAGAACTGTTATGAAAAAAGTTCTGGCACTTATTATCACAGCTATTTTGGTTCTTTCTTTAGCCGCTTGCGGCGGTAACGGTGAGGATAAGCCTGCACCGTCAAATCAGCCTCAAGCTTCCGAACAGCCTCAGTCGAATGAAGACATCAACGCAAAGAGCGAAGGTGTTATGACCTATGCTGAGTTCATTGCGGCCGCCGAAGGCGACGACGTAGTTATCGAAGGCTATGTTCAGGGAAAACAGTCATGGTGGAACAACAAGGCTACACTTTATCTTATGGATAAGGATGGCGCATACTTTGTATACAATGCCGCTTGCTCCGAGGACGATTATGCAAAGCTTGAAAATGGTACAAAGGTTAAGGTAATCGGTAAAAAAGAGCTCTACAACGGTGAAATAGAAGTTGGCGGTCCCGTTAAAACCGAGGGCGGCGCTACGATCGTTATTGAAGAAGGCAAGTATATCGCCGACACATTTGATGCGACCGCGCTTCTCGGAAATAATGAAGAGCTTATCAAGCATCAAAACGAAGTTGTTTCCTTCAAAGGTTTGACTGTTGCAGCAAAGACGGACGAAGACGGCAAAGAATATGCTTTCTTCTATAACTACAACAATTCCGGTGAGGAAGGATCTGATTCAGACCTCTATTTCGATGCTACCATTGACGGAAAGACTTATGCTTTTGTTGTTGAATACTATCTCTGCAATGAAGAGACCGATGTATACAAGGCAGTTCAGGACTTGAAAGTCGGCGACGTTATTGATGTTGAGGGCTTCCTGTATTGGTACAACGGTCCGCAGACACAGATTACAAAGCTGACCGTAAAAGCTGACTGATTTTCTTTAATGATATCTTGAATGATATGCAGGGGAACTCCGTTCCCCTGCATCTTTTCGTCCCTCTTTTGAAAAAAAGCGGGGGTAAAACTTTTATTGCGTTTCGTCTGGAAGTGTATGGCGGAAAACAAAGTAATTGCGTTAAACTCTCTTGTGTTATTGCAAGCCCACGAAACAGGCATGGCACTGACACAATAAAAATACAATAATAAAATGATATAATCACCATAGAGTGATGTGCCCCCTGTCTACTTGACAGGGGGCACATCGGTTTAGCATAAGGCACTGTATTTGTTTTTCTCTGTGCGAAGTTCAATAGAAGTCTTTGATTAAATTTTTTTCACAAAAGTTTTCACGAGTCAAATGACAACGCCCCACGAAGCGGAGCCTCTTTCAGCATAGGCTGCGGGACAGCGTTTACTCCACACTTCTGCACTCAATGTCCTCACGTTCGGTCTCAATGTTCGGACGGGTGTAAAGCCCGGAAAGAGCCTTAGTCGAAGCATCAAATTCCTTGAGCGCATGTTGCGGTACGGCATCCGCTTCACCGTTTACCGCAAACGCAAATTCGAATTTATGCGGTTCGAAGTCGAACTCTTTTTCAGGATTCGGTCCGCACGAAAAGCTGCCGAGTGCACGCATGCGATAGTCAAGATAGAGATAATTGTATTTTTCGTCTTCCTTAAGCTCGCTTATATGGCGTGCATTGCGCAGGTCATCAAGCTTCCACGGATGATACGAGAATGCAAGCTTTTCACTGCCGTAAGCAACGAACGAGTTTTCTTTGTTCTTGAGCTGAACATAATATGTTTCCTCGCGATTGCCCGTCTCCTGCGGCACGTCGAACATGAAATTCATTTCCTTTATATTCTTTTCGTATGTGCCTATCGGTGCGGCTATCGTAGAATCCGTATAGCTTTGATTCTCACCGCGTCCGAGCCATTTTACCGTATCGCGCTCCTTGTTCAGCCTGAAGCAGACACCGAAGCGCGGCAAACGCGCCGTGAGCTGCTCATCCGTGCCGATGCTTCCGTAAACGCTTATATCGGGCATATTGCCGAACGGCGAAACGACTATATCCGTAAGCAGTGTACCGTCCGAATGTACCGTATATACTGCATCAATGTCGAAGCCCGTATAGCAGTGATCCGCGGCAAGCTTGCCCGAAACGCGCACAGTGCCGTCCGACGCGACAGTCGAAAGCGCAAAGAAGCGCATTTTATTGAGCCTTGTTGCTTCCCACTTGCCTATCCAACGCGGGTATAAACCCACGATACCGTCATTATCGGTCTCGGCGCGGTATGTAACGAACTGCATCGGCGTATCAAAATATACCGTTCCGTTCTTTTCATAATATACCGGCACACCCTTTTCAAAACGTACTGTGAAGTTTTCGCCCGAAACGGTTACTTTATCGCCGTCATGTAAAATCTTTCCGGCTTTTGCCGCATTGAATTTTTCTTTTGGTTTTTTCGCATCAAGTGCAAATTGCTTCAGCGATACCGTTTCGCCGTTAAAATATGCTCGGAAGGTCACATAGCACACGCTTCCCGAATATTCGGGCGCAAAATCGGTAACGAGCTTGCCGCGCGGCGGAATGTTTTCAACGCTCATTGCGTGACGTTCGGTTTTTCCGTCACAGAAAAGCTCATATTCAAATTTATATGCGGAGCTGTCGGCAAAGTCCTGCGTATTGCGTATTTCGAGATTACCGTCTTTCATGAAAAAGCGTATCGGCGCATAAACATATTTCAAATCTTCGAATGTCGGCTTCGGTGTGCCGTCCGAAACACAATAGCCGTCAAGCGTGAAATTAGACCAATGGTTATCGTCGTGGAAATCGCCGCCGTAGAGATAATCGACAGTACCGTCATTTTTGATGCGGCGCTTGCCGTGACTGCGGAATTCCCATACATATCCGCCCGTAAATTCGGGATTATCAAGCACATAATCCCACAGCGTTTCAAGATTTCCGGGGCTGTTGCCCATTGCGTGCGCATATTCGAGCAAAAGCACGGGCTTATTGTACGGTACGCTTTCGCGCTTCACACGCTCCATTTTCTGAATATTGCAGTAGCCGCACGGCGAGAATGTCGCATCCTCGATTTTTAACGCGTGATACTGTACCGGTTTCTTATCGGTGAGGTTGCGCAGGTACTCGGCGCACGCCTCGGCGTTCTCGCCCGCACCGATCTCATTTCCTACCGACCACATAACTATACACGTTTCATTTTTGTCTCTTTCAACCATTCTCGTCACGCGGTCAAGGAATGCATTTTTCCACGACGGTGTCTTGTTCAGAAATCCCTGATCGCCCGTTATCCCACAGCCGTGACTTTCAAGATCGGCTTCATCCATAACATAAATACCAAGCTCAGAGGCGTATTCGTAGAACGCGGGATTGTCGGGATAGTGCGAACAGCGGATAGCGTTGATATTATGGCTCTTTATCAAAAGCAGATCGTTATATGTCTGCTCGACCGTGATGTATCTTCCGTTGTCGGGATCGTTCTCATGACGGTTGATGCCCTTCAATAATACGGGCTTGCCGTTTATGCAGAAGTGCCTGTCCGCGATATGGCTTTCAACAAAGCCTACACGCTTGGAATGCACCTCACAAAGAGTGTCTCCCGAATACACCGAAAGCGAAAAATCGTACAGTGTCGGCTGTTCTGCGTTCCACAAAAGCATATTTTCACGCATGAACACATGTTCACATTTACCGTTTTCAAAGGGGATCTCAACTTTTTTGCCGTTAAGCTCAAAAACCGCCGTGGCGTTTTCGCTTTTTTCAAAGAGTGTTGCCGAAACATAAAGCTTTTCTGCATTCGTGCGTATCTCCCAATCGAAAACAGCACACTTCGGTGAGAAAACGATATACACGTCGCGGAAAATACCGCTTGCGAGCAACATATCCTGATTTTCCAGATACGACGCATCGGAATATGTATAAACCTTTACCGCTATAAGGTTCTCTCCGTCATTAAGCATTTGCGTTATATCAAATTCGGAAGGCAGTCTGCTTCCCTTTGAGAAGCCTGCGAACTCACCGTTTATGTACACATAGAACGCATTGTCAACGCCTTCAAAGTGAAGTGTCGCGCGCATATTTTTTTTGCCCGATACGGTGAATTTCCTGCGGTAACAACCGACGGGATTCAGCCGCAATATATACGGAGGCTCAAACGGGAACGGATATTCGACGTTGGGATATGTCGGCTCTCCGTAGCCGCGGAACTGCCACATTGACGGTACATCAAGGATATCCCAATCGGAATCGTCAAAATCCGTCTTTTCGAAGCCCTCAGGCGCGGTATCGGAAAACAGTGCAAAGCGGTAATCGCCGTTAAGTGAAAGCAACCGGTCTGATTCTTCTTTATTGCGGTAATAAACTCCTTTTTTCTGCGCCGGTATCACCGTTGCACGCGGAGCAAGCCTCTTCATTTGCAAAATATTCGGATTTCTCAATTCTTCCGGCACGCCTTCTACCGACATGCTTATATCCGATGCAAACAGTTGATTTTTATAAAATCTCATTTTCTACACCTCTTTATAATATATTCGGAGTTATGAGTGACGGATATCCTGCCCAGAGCGCCCATCCCGTAAACGGAGCATCGCAATCGCGTGAGCCGTCATAGCGCAGGCGTTCCGCCTCAAGCTCTTCCATTTTTTCTATTCTGCCG
>JAZRXI010000043.1:0-12414 GCA_045600145.1 Clostridia bacterium
TAATGACGGCACACCTTTCTTGTGGATAGGCGATACCAATTGGCAGGCACCAAATTATGTTGATGCTACAAAGTGTAACTATCCCGGATGCGACTGCGGCAGTCAGATAGAGCATGAGGTAAAAGACCGTATTGCCAAGGGTTTCACGGTATATCAGACATATTTCTCTTCTTCCGGCAGTACTCTTTGGAAGGCACAGTATAATAAACCCAATTATGACCGTTTTAATGAAGAAATAGATAAGATATTCCAAACAGTGAACGATTATGGCATGGTTATTGCACTCGGTTTTGGTCTGCATAATGGTACACCGGGCTCAATGAAGGATGAAGATCTGCTTCGTTTTGCACGCTACTGTATCGCACGTTATTCCTGCTATAATATAGTATGGATCACCGGTCAGGAGATAACTGAAACAAAGGAATCCGCTACAAACGGAAAGACCTGTATGGATGTTTGGATGGAAGTCGGTGAACAGACAGGCAAGCTTGACGGTTATAAGCATCCGAACGGCGCACATATGTATCCCATGAAATCAAATGACGAGAGAGCAGTTCGTCTTGATCAATCCGAATGGCATCAGGCGTGGATACTTCAAGGCGGTCACGGCGGCAAAGCAAAGGCAAAGGATTTTTATCAGAGTTATTATGCTAACATGTCAGGCACGATAAAGCCGTATCTTGAGGGCGAAAACAACTATGAAGATATCAACTGCGGCGGTTATACCGGCTATAACGCAAATCGATGGAATGCATGGAAATCAATGCTTTGCGGATGCTGCGGCTTCACCTACGGCGCATCGGGCGTATGGATCGACGCAAAAGACAATAAGAGCAATGTCTGCTATGGCGAAGATCATTCCTATAGCTACGATCCGTGGTACATCGGTCTTGAAAAGCAGGGCTCGTTTGAAATAATGTATATGAAGAATTTCCTTACAAATATTGATTGGGAAAAGCTTGTGCCGCATTTTGCAGATCCTGCTTTCATGGATTTTAATACATCCGAGGATAAGGTAATGGCTTCTACCGCGGACGGCAAGACGGCGGTATTCTATTTCTACAATACCGACAAAACCACAGGCACGGCAAAGCAACTTGCCGAAGGCACCTTTAATGCGTATTGGTACGATGTTCTTAATGGCAAATATATCGCGCTTGAGGATATCAAGGTCGGTGCGGATGGCACGGTAAAGCTTCCCGAAAAGCCCGACAATCAGGATTGGGTACTTCTTCTTACTCAAAAAGATTTCAAGCATGATTATTACACCGGTAATTATTTCACCGATCTCGGACAGGGCTCCGTTGAAGGCACGGTTACTACTCCGGTATCGGTACATGCTATCGGCGGCATAACATATAAGGGAAGAAACGTCGTTGATAACACGGCTTATCTTTATGACGGCAATGAAGAAACCATTTGGACGCCCAATGCAGAACGTGTTGCACAGATAATCATTTATGACCTCGGTGAAGAAAAGGATCTTACACATATAGTGATAACACCTTCAAAGGATACTGTGCTTCGTAAGCTTCGCGTATATGCGTCAAACGATGGTGAAATATGGAATATGATAGTCAACAACGTTGAACGCGACAACTACATGAATGGAAATTCGATAAGCGAAAAGCTCTCCGGCGGTTACAGATACGTTAAAGTATTCCTGCTTCCCGCAGAAACGATGCATGAAGCGGATATTGCCGGCATAACATATAAGCTTCACTGCAACAAGCAGAGCAATACGAAAGGTGACTATTATCCCGAACTTGCTATTGCCGAAATAGCGGTGTACACTAACGGCAAGTCGTCAAGCCCTGTACAGCAGACACTTGTTAAGGTAAATAAAACAGATGTACCGGATGATGTCGATATAGCGGATAACGAAGAAAATAGCAGTGTCGATTCCGGAAACACTTCCGCGAACAAGTCCGACAATACACTTATTATTGTTGTTGCATGCATCGGCGGCGCTATAGTTATTGCGGCTGTTGCGTTTATTGTAATATTCCTTAAAAAGGGCAAGAAAGAAGATTAACGACTTTTTTCGGGATTTGTTTTGTGGAGATTTCGTCCACACATCATTTTCGTGGGACGCTGTCACGCACCTTGTAAGGGACTTCGCACTTTTACCCCGCACGGAGTCACTGTCTTCGTCCCCTATTTTGTGACTTCGCCCAAAACCCTGCAAGGAGCTCTGCCCCCATTGTCCCCCTGATCGCTTTTTTCAAAAAAGCGAGGCAAAAAACTTTTGTAAATTTTTGAAAAATTCTCCCGACGTAAGTAGGTCGGGAGAATTTTTCGTGCAAAAGTATGAGCAAGAGACATACGAAGTATTATAACCTTTATAAATTCACCACACAAAATGCCATGTAAAATCACACAAATAGCTATTGAAGTATGGTGTGCGGTGTGTTAGAATATTCAAAAATCAAAGGGGATAATAAATATGAAAGTCAATACACCGCCTATGGGCTGGAACACATGGAATACGTTCGGAGATAAAATCAACGAGGAGCTTATCAAGCAGACTGCCGATGTGATGGTATCTTCGGGCTTGAAGGATGCGGGCTATGAATATCTTGTTATCGACGATTGCTGGTCGCTCAAGAAACGCGATGCCGAGGGCAGACTTCAGGCAGACCCGGAAAAATTCCCGTCGGGAATGAAAGCCGTTGCCGATTATGTTCACTCAAAGGGACTTAAGTTCGGCATGTATTCGTGCTGCGGTACTCTCACCTGCGGACAGTATCCCGCTTCCTATGAGCATGAGACAGTCGATGCGGAAACTTTCGCGTCGTGGGGAGTGGATTTTCTCAAGTACGATCACTGCTTCAAGCCGCAGAATGAGCCGAGTGATATGCTTTACCGCAAAATGGGCATGGCTCTTGCGAATTCGGGACGCGACATACTATTTTCGGCTTGCTCGTGGGGCGTGAACGAAACTCACGAATGGATAAAGTCCACGGATGCCGATATGTGGCGTTCGACCGGTGATATTTTCGATAAATGGGAAAGTGTAAAGCAGATCTACGAACAGAACAAGGCGCTTCAGCCGTATAACGGCCGCGGATGCTTCAACGATATGGATATGCTCATTGTCGGCATGAACGGCAAGGGCAATGTCGGCTTAGGCGGATGCACCGAAACCGAATACCGCACACATTTTTCCATTTGGGCAATGTTTGCTTCGCCCCTGATGATAGGCTGTGACATACGCTCGATGGATGATGAAACGAAAAATATCCTCATGAATAAGGATGTCATCGCAATAAATCAGGATGAAAACGCACGTCAGCCGTATGAGATCGGCAGTGACCTGTGGGTGCGTCTGCTTGCAAACGGCGATCTTGCGATAATGTTTGTCAATACGGGCGACACCGCAAGACATATGGCGATTTCGCTGCGCGATGTCGGATTGACACGCGCTTCACACAAAACACTTAAGCTTACCGACTTGTGGAGCAAGGAAGAATTCGATATGCCGAATGAAATTAAAGTATTCAACCTTGAACCGCATGAATGCAAGCTGTTGAGAGGTAAGATCGTTGACGAGTAATTGCGTCGAATGCGGAAGAACGCTCACAAATGATGAGATCGGACTGACGAAAAAGCTTATCAATCGCGGAGCGGAGAAGTTCTTGTGCATAACGTGTCTTTCAAAACGCTTTAATGTGAGCGAAGAACTGCTGAACGAAAAAATAAAACAGTTCCGCGAGCAAGGGTGTGCACTGTTTGTATAAAAAACAGGTTGCCGATAAAGACATTTTGGTATATAATATTCTAAAAAATAAGGCGCAAGCCAAAATCCGGAGGTAGTAAAATGTTGGTTTCGGCAAAGGACATGCTGAACAAGGCCAAGGCAGGCAAATATGCGGTAGGTCAGTTCAACATAAACAATCTTGAATGGACAAAAGCTATCCTGCTTACTGCGCAGGAAAATAATTCACCCGTTATTCTCGGCGTAAGCGAGGGCGCGGGTAAATACATGTGCGGCTTCAATACCGTAACGGGCATGGTAAACGGAATGCTCGAAACGCTCGGAATAACTGTTCCCGTAGCGCTTCATCTTGACCACGGCACATATGAGGGCTGCTACAAGTGCATCAAGGCAGGCTTCTCATCAATAATGTTTGACGGATCAAAATATCCGATCGAAGAGAACATCGCAAAAACAAAGGAGCTTGTCGCGGTTGCGGAACATCTCGGACTTTCGCTTGAAGCTGAAGTAGGTGCTATCGGCGGCGAGGAAGACGGCGTTATCGGCGGCGGTGAAGTTGCCGATCCCGAAGAATGCAAGATGATAGCCGATCTCGGCGTTACGATGCTTGCCGCGGGTATAGGAAACATTCACGGCAAATATCCCGCAAATTGGAAAGGACTCAGCTTCGATACGCTTGCAAAAATACAGGAGCTTACGGGCGAGATGCCGCTTGTGCTTCACGGCGGCACAGGTATCCCTGCCGACATGATAAAGAAAGCCATTTCACTCGGCGTTTCAAAAATCAATGTAAACACCGAATGTCAGCTTGCATTCCAGGCGGCTACAAGAGCTTATGTTGAAGCGGGCAAGGACCTTGAGGGCAAGGGGTTCGACCCCAGAAAGCTTCTTGCTCCCGGCTTTGAAGCTATCAAGGCTACCGTTAAGGAAAAAATGGAGCTTTTCGGTTCGATTGATAAGGCGTAACGGCTTCTTTTGACGCCTCACCACAAAACCTTTTCGCGGAGACACTCCGTTCACGCATCATGCAAGGAGACTTCGTTCTCCTGCTCTTACGCGCTTTTTAAAAAGCGTACCAAGGCTTTTAATGCGCGTCGCGCAAAGTAAAACAAACACAGTGCCTTATGTGCAATATAGCGTAGGCACTGTGTTTTTGTTGTTTTTGGCTCCACAGAAGCGGAGCTCACTTACCTATAAAGAAATCGCATATTGTGTCGGCGGGATGAAGGTCAAATTCTTTTTCCATGAGTTCACTTTGCTTTTTGAGAGCATAATCGTCAAAGAGTCGTCTGATACAAAGACGCGGTAAGCGCTCGGGATCGTTGCTGGCTATAGCCATTCCGCGTGTTAAGAAAAAGTAACGGTTATAGCCCTCGCATCCGGATACCGCATCAATAAATACGAGCGGCAGGCGCTTGGCGGCGGATTCGGTAATACTGAGTCCGCCGGGCTTTGTGATATACAAATCGGCGCTGTCCATAAGCAAAGAAACATCATCTGCAAAGCCAAATATGCGTACATTGTCCGAATTAAGCGAATCAAGTTTTTTCTTGAGCTTTTCGTTAGTACCGCACACAACGGTCAGCACTGCTTCGTCAGGAAGGATAGCACTTATCTTTTCGGTGAGCATTTCCATCGGGCCACATCCCATGCTGCCGCACATCATTATCATGTGCTTCTTGTTTTTGTCTATACCGAGCTTTTGCTTGGCAGTGAGCTTATCTGTTTTCTCGAAAAACTTTTCCTTTACGGGTATACCGCTCGCAACGATTTTTTCTTCCGGGATGCCGCACGCCATAAATTCACCCGTAAGATTTTCGTGCGGGATGAAATACACATCGAGATTGCTGTCGGCGACGCCCGGGGAGCAGGTGTAATCCGTTGCAACAAAGCCTGTTTTGATTTTAATATCCGGGTTTTTTGCAAGCTCGGTGACCATCAAAGCCGAAAACACATGTACGCTGATTATAGTATCAAAGCCGTTTTCCTTCACATACGTTTCGAGTTTTTTCACGCCGAGACAGAAAAAGTTGTACGCTACGGAATCGTCGGCAAATATCGACGGATGCTTTTCAGCAAACTCATATCCTTGGTCGAACAGCACCGGAGCGTAGCGGTATATGCGCACATGCCACGCACTGATGAATTCCGACATTTTCGGGGAAACGAACGAAAGTGCATCGGCACAAACGCATTCAACGCCTTTTTCGGCAAATTTTTCACTTATTGAATTGGCAGTGGAATTGTGTCCCTGTCCTGTATTGCATGTTAAAATAAGAGCCTTCAAATAACACATCTCCTACTGTAAGCTTTTATATTATGGTATCACATGAATGTGATAAATATGCGATGATTGGAAAAATTTTAGCGCATTTTTGAAAGCGTGATCAAAGCATATCTGCATATAGCTGACCGTATTTTTCGGCGGATTTGTTCCATGAAAAATCAGCCTTCATCGCGCGCTTGACAAGTGCATTCCATTGCTTTTTGCTGTCATAAAAGATTTTTTCTGCATATCGGACGGTCGCCATCATTTCGTGTGCGTTATAGTTTTGGAAGCCGAAGCCGGTACCTGTGTTTTCAAATTCATTGAACGGTACGACGGTATCCTTAAGACCGCCTGTTTCACGCACTATCGGCACAGTGCCGTAGCGCAGGCTCATCAGCTGAGAAAGTCCGCATGGCTCAAACAGCGACGGCATCAAAAACGCATCGCACGATGCATATATTTTATGCGAAAGCGCGTCCGAATAACAGATGCTTGCGCTGACCTTTTGCGGATACTTTTGTGCAAAATAGCGGAACATTTCTTCATATCTTGCTTCGCCCGTGCCGAGAACGGCAAACTGCACGGCATCGGCGCAAAGCTCGTCGAACACTCTTGCAACAAGGTCAAAGCCCTTTTGATCGGTCAGACGTGAAACGATGCCGATGAGCATCACGTTTTCGTCTTGCTCAAGCCCAAGCTCCGCTTGGAGTGCAAGCTTGTTCTTTGCTTTTTGGGTAATAACATTTTTGCAATCGAAATCATACGGTATGTTTTTGTCCGTTTCGGGATCGAATATGTGATAGTCTATGCCGTTCACGATGCCGGAAAGCACGTTCGAGCGGGCACGCATAAGACCGTCAAGCCCCTCACCGTAAAACGGTGTTTTTATTTCCTCGGCGTAGCTTGCGCTGACAGTTGTCACACGGTCGGCGTAAACTATTCCGCCCTTGAGTAAATTTACGTCGCCGTAGGCTTCAAGCTTGTCGTTGGTGAAATAGTAGTCCGAAAGTCCCAGAATGTCTTCCATCGCATCCCTGCTCCAAACGCCTTGAAACTTAAGGTTGTGTATGGTCATTACTGTTTTTATACCGCTGTAGAACGGGTTATCCTGAAACGCATCGTTGAGGTATACGGGCACAAGTGATGCTTGCCAATCATGGCAGTGGATTATATCGGGTCTGAAATCTATTGACGGAAGCGCACTCAATGCGGCACGCGAGAAAAATGCGAATTTTTCCATATCCCATCGCGCATCGCCGTACAGTCCTCCGCCGCCGAAGTAAAATTCATTGTCAATAAAATAAAACGTAGTACCGTTGACGCATGCTTCGAATATCCCGACATATTGGTCGCGCCATGCAAGCTTCATGTAAAAATTCGTTTTGTATTTAAGAAGCTCGGGATGCTTCATACAGGCATATTTCGGCAGTATCACGCGCACATCGAATTTATCGCTGTCAAAGTATTCCGGCAGAGTGCCCGCTACATCGGCAAGCCCGCCCGTTTTTACGAACGGCACAGCCTCACTTGTAACGAACAGCACTTTTATTTTTTCCATAAAATACACTCCCTTACGCTACTATGATACCACATCGGCAGGCGGTTTTCAAGTGAAAATATTTTATGTAAAAGCACTTGCGTTTTATCGTGAAGTATATTATAATCTAATATATTATGAATTCAAAAATACGGAGAAAGAGTTATGAAAGAAATAGCAAAACAGTACGATCCGAAAGACGTAGAAGAGCGTCTTTACAAGCACTGGGAAGAGATGGGATATTTCCATGCGGTTCCCGATAAAAGCAAAAAACCGTTTTCGATAGTCATGCCCCCGCCCAACATAACGGGACAGCTCCATATGGGACATGCACTTGACAATATGATGCAGGATGCGATAATCCGTTTCAAGCGTATGCAGGGCTATTCTGCACTGTGGCTTCCGGGAACGGATCACGCAAGCATCGCCACCGAGGTAAAGATAATCGACGCGCTTGCCAAAGAGGGCATCAAAAAAGAAGACCTCGGCAGAGAAAAATTTCTTGAACGCGCGTGGGAATGGAAAAAGCAGTACGGCGGCAGGATAGTCGAGCAGCTCCGTAAGCTCGGTTCATCATGCGATTGGGAGCGCGAGCGCTTCACGATGGATGAGGGTTGCTCAAAGGCAGTTACTGAAGTATTTGTCAAGCTCAACCAAAAAGGGCTTATCTATCACGGAAGCAGGATAATAAATTGGTGTCCCAAGTGCCGTACGGCGCTTTCTGATGCCGAGGTCGAATATGAGGAGCAGGCTTCGCATCTGTGGCACATGCGCTATTACACGCCCGACAAAAAGCAATATATCACTGTTGCGACAACACGTCCCGAAACGTATATGGGCGATACTGCGGTAGCCGTACATCCGAATGACGAGCGTTATAAGGACCTTGTCGGCAAAACGGTCGTATTACCGCTTATCGGCAGAGAAATACCGATAGTTGCGGATGAATATGTTGAAATGGAATTCGGAAGCGGCGCGGTAAAGATTACGCCCGCACACGATCCAAACGACTTTGAGGTGTCGCTCCGCCACAACCTGCCCGTTATCCGCGTTATGGATGACGGCGGTGTCATCAACGAAAACGGCGGTCAATTCGAAGGACTTTCGCGTGAAGAAGCAAGAATAAAAGTCGTTGAAGCACTGACCGAATGCGGCTGTCTTATAAAGACAGAGGATTATTCGCACAACGTAGGCACATGCTATCGCTGTCACAGTGCGGTAGAGCCTATAATTTCAAAGCAGTGGTTCGTAAAAATGGAATCGCTTGCCAAGCCTGCGCTTGAAGCCGTTAAGGAAGGCAGAACGAATTTTATTCCCGACAGATTTTCAAAAACATATTATAATTGGCTCGAAAACATCCGCGATTGGTGCGTTTCGCGTCAACTTTGGTGGGGACACCGTATTCCCGCTTATTACTGCGATGACTGCGGCGAAACAGTCGTTGCGTCGGAAATGCCGAAAAAGTGTCCTAAATGCGGCGGTGAACATTTCCATCAGGATGAGGATGTTCTCGATACATGGTTTTCGTCAGCCCTGTGGCCGTTCTCAACACTCGGCTGGCCGGATAAGACCGAAGAGCTTGAATATTTCTACCCGACAAACGTGCTTATCACGGGCTATGACATAATTTTCTTCTGGGTAGCGCGTATGATGTTCTCAGGGCTTGAGCAAATGGGCGATGTTCCGTTCAAGGATGTGCTTATCCACGGCATAGTACGCGATTCGCTCGGCAGAAAGATGTCAAAGAGCCTCGGCAACGGTATTGACCCGCTTGAGGTCATTGACCGTTACGGTGCCGATGCACTCAGATTTTCGCTTGCCGCGGGCAATTCACCCGGAAACGATATGCGTTTCTATTGGGAGAAAGTCGAAGCCTACCGCAATTTCTGCAACAAGATATGGAACGCTTCACGTTTCGTGAAAATGCATGTTGACGGCAAAGAGCTTCCCGACATTTTGTCATGCGCTCTTGACGAAAGCGACAAGTGGATATTGGCAAAGTACAACAAGCTCGTTCAGAACATCACAAAGAGCTATGATTCATACGAGCTGGGCATTGCGGCGCAGAATCTTTACGATTTCATCTGGAGCGAATTCTGCGATTGGTACATAGAGCTTACGAAGCCGCGTCTTAACGGCACTGATGAAAACGCCAAGCTTACCGCGTGTGCCGTACTCAATTTTGTGCTTTCCGGCACACTTCAGCTTTTACATCCGCTGATGCCGTTCATTACCGAAGAAATATGGACTTCGCTTCCCGGAGCGGGCGAAAGCATAATGATATCGGCTTGGCCCGAGTGTGATGCACGCCTTGATTTTGATACCGCCGCGTTTGAGGCAGTTGTTGAGATAATCAAGAGCATCCGTAATCTGCGCACCGAAATGAATGTTCCGGCAAGCGCAAAAGCCGAAATATTCATCCTTACCGCGCTCGACCTTGAATCAAACGGCGCATATATCGAAAAGCTTGCAGGCGGAAGCAAGGTAGAGTTTATATCGTCAAGGCCCGAAAATGCACAGCGCTTTGCATCGGTGGTAACGGGTGCGGCGGAGTGCTTCATCCCGATGGGAGAGCTTATAGATACAGACAAGGAGCTTGAACGCCTTGCAAAGGAAAAGGCTACTGCCGAAAGCGAAATAAAGCGCGCATCCGGCAAGCTGAACAATCAGGGTTTTTTGGCAAAAGCGCCGCAAAAGCTTGTTGATGAGGAAAAGGCAAAGCTTGAAAAGTATAACGACATGCTCAACAAGATAACCGAGCGCATCGCCGCACTTGAGAGTGCAAAGTGATGAAGCTCACACCGACAAAACGTTATAACAGAATTTATGATATACCCGTTTCATTTCTGATGCAAACGGGTATAAAACTGATATTTGCCGATATGGATAATACGCTTGCGCCGTGGCACAGCGACGCTGTTTCACCTGAGACTTGTGAATGGGTAAAAACGGTTTCCGCAAACGGAATAGAAGTGGCACTGCTGACCAATTCAAAGGGAAACAATGCCGATTCCATAGGTGCAAAGCTCGGCATAAATGTATATAAGGGTGCGAATAAACCGTTTGCGCATGTCACGCGCGGGCTTATCGCATCAAAAAAGCTGTCGCCCGAAGCCGTAATGCTTGTAGGCGATCAGCTTTTTACCGATATTCAGCTTGCTAATGCGCTCGGCGCAAAAAGTGTGTTGACGAAACCGCTTGAAAAGCGTGAATGGTGGTGTACGAAGGTGTTCAACCGCACGCGCGAACGCATCGTGTGGAGGTTGCTGTTCGGTGAAAAATACACACGCTGAGCAGATTTCTGCGCGCCTGCATAAAAGCAATAAAAAGAGAAAAACATGCGGTATCAAAAAGACTTTCCGTTAAGATATGAGACAAATGTATTGCAACGGGCAGCAGTCCTGCCGGAGTTACTTATTTGCGATTCAAGAACGAATACGATAAAAACACTGTTACAATCCGGTTTTATACCGGACTTTTTTTAATTGCTTTTATAACTGTAATTACCAATATGGCTGCTCCGATTACCGCGGCAATAAGCCCGAAATACGGTGTCATTCCTTTATCTGTGCGGGCAAATTGTGCAGGGTCACTGCTCATATAGAAGATGTCAACCTCGTCACCGACTTTCATTTTGCTGTTGTACTCACCTAATTCAACATGTCGGTATGTTGTGCCGTCGGCAGAATAGTCAATATATACCGTATGTGTAAGCTGACTCTCGTCACCGATATCTTCGTAATAATCGGTGATTTCGACTATCACGCCCTTTGTCGGGATATCATAAGCAGCCGGGTCGTAATTAAAAAACAGCAACAAACCTATTATAATGAACATCAGCCCCACGATGATGCTTATTGCTTTTGAAAAAATACCTGCTAAATTTAACTGCACTTAGAGCACCTCTTTAATGGCAAAAAAGTTTTAATCTCTTCCACGCGCCGCTTTGTCGGCATATTTCGCACATGCCATGATACAAACGGTGTCTGCCAGCAAAAGTCTTCCGATTTCCGTTATAATCGTACCGAAATCTATGTTGAACGGTGAAACCATGGCAAAGACGAACAATCCCGCTTTACACAATACAAGCAGTATGGCGATTATAATGGTTTTGTTTCTGCCCATATTCTTTGCGGTGAAGAGTATTACAATAAATATCAACGCAAAAACCTGAAGGAATGATGTCCATACAGATGATTGTATCCGACCGTTGACAATCAAGAATATCTGCGAGGCGGTCACAAGTCCCATTGTCGCTTTGTAGAAGAACGATGCTGCTTTGCTGTAATCGAGTGCAAAGTAAATAAAGCTGAAAATAAGGCTCAGCAACTCGGCTACCGTAATGCAGATATCAAGAGCTGTCTGAGTTTTTCCAACCGTTCCTGCAAGAGTGTATATGCTCAAGATGATTTCGGCCGCCAGCAATATTGAATATGCTATTTTTAACGGCAAATGTTTTTTGTTTTCCATATCTGTACTCCCTTTCCGGACTGATGCCCAACATGCGATAAAACATATACTTCATTAACAAATATACTACCACATTGCAGGCGCTGTGTCAATGTTTTTCGTAATGTCGGAACAACCACGGAACAACTCGGAATAACCGTTGCGAAGCGCAATAAAAAGTTTTACCCCGCTTTTTCAAAAGCGGGCAAGGGGTGCAGGGGAACGGAGTTCCCTTGCCGTAAATCAAATTTCGATATCCGCGAATACGGGACAATGGTCGCTTGCGTCAAGTGCCTCTTGATCGATAATGGTCGTGTACGCCTTTGTTGAGGCATTTTTTATAAAAATATGGTCAATAGAGTTTTCTCTTCCGCCCTCAAGCGTACCGCCGGAGAAAAGACCGTTGGCCTTGTCAAGTGTCGGCTTGAAGTGATGTGAGCA
>JAZRXI010000044.1:0-6819 GCA_045600145.1 Clostridia bacterium
ATCTATAATGGCTATCATTATAAGACTCCCTTCGTTGAGGGTATCTCATCAGCAAACTGACCGTCGATTTTTACCGCATCACGCAGTGTGCGTGCAACGGATTTGAATGCACATTCTATTATATGGTGCGAATTTTTCCCCGCAAACTGCTTGAAGTGAAGCGTACAGCAGGCGTTTCTTACAAATCCGAGGAAGAACTCCTCAACAAGCTCTGTATCAAAATCGCCGACCTTGAGCGTCGGGATATCAACATCGAAGTTAAGATAACTTCTGCCGGAAAAATCAACTGCGGAAAGCACAAGTGCTTCATCCATCGGCAAGGCTGTATCGCCATAGCGCGTAATTCCTTTTTTATCGCCGAGCGCCTGAGCGAACGCCGTGCCGAGTGCTATGCCGATATCCTCAACAGTGTGGTGATAATCGACATTGGTATCGCCTTTGCATATAACGGTTAGGTCAAAGCGGCCGTGACGGGCAAACAGCGTCAGCATGTGATCCATAAAGCCGCATCCGGTGGAAATCTCGCTTTTTCCGCTTCCGTCAAGCTCAAGCGTAAGTGAAATATCGGTTTCATTGGTTTTACGTTTAATGACTGCTTTTCTCATTCTTCTTCCTCCAAAATATTTTTTACAGCATCTATAAGCATCGACATCTGCTCTTTTGTGCCAACCGTTATACGGTTATGATCGTGTATTTTCGTCTTTGAGAAGTGACGCACGAGTATGCCGCGCTCCTTGAGCTTTTTATACAGTGCCTCGCCTCCGATTTTATCGGATTTCGCAAAAAGGAAATTCGTCTTTGAATCGGTGAGCGTAAACCCGAGCTTTTTAAGCTCGTTTGATGTGTATTCACGGTTTTCAATTATGACCTTGCAGTTAGCACGAGTGTATTCTTCGTCATTCAGTACACCGATACCCGCCGCCATCGTCATGCTGTTGATGTTGTACGGATTCGTTGAATACTTTATCGTGTTGAGGTCTTGTATCAGCTCCTTTTGTGCTATGCCGAAGCCAAGCCTTGCACCGGCCATCGAGCGCGATTTCGAAAACGTCTGCGCAATAAGCAGATTATCATACTTGTGAACAAGTCCTACCGCGCTTTCCGCGCCGAAGTCAACATACGCTTCGTCGATTACGACGATATTATCCGGGTTGCTTTTTACGATTCTCTCGATATCCTCAAGTGAAAGCGCTATTCCCGTCGGAGCATTCGGATTGGCAATGAACACCGTCTTGTTTATACCGATATAGTCGTTTACATTAAGTGTAAAGTCATCGTTCAGCGGTATTTCCTCATACGGGATATTGTTTATTTCGGCAAACACCGGATAAAAGCCGTATGTGATATCAGCAAAAGCCGCCGGATGCTCTTTATCGCAGAACGCCATAAACGCAAAATTGAGTATTTCATCCGACCCGTTTGTAAAGAGTATCTCGTCCTTTTCAACATTGTAGAGCTTCGAAAGCTTTTCAACAAGCAGGGTACATTCGGGGTCTGAATAAAGCTGAAGCGTTTTTGCCGCATCTGCCGTGGCACTGATGGCTTTTGCCGAAGGCGGGAACGGTGATTCGTTGGTGTTCAGCTTTACATATTTCATATCTCGGGGTTGTTCGCCCGGGACATAGGGAACAAGCGAAGCGTATTTATCGCTGAAAAAGCGGCTCATTTTTGATCCTCCGATCTTACCACGGCGCTTCTGGCGTGTGCGGTAAGTCCTTCCTTGCATGCAAAATAGTAAACATCATCCGCGACGCGCTTGAGTGCTTCGGGTGTATAGTAAGTATACTGTGTTTTCTTTGTAAAATCGTCTACCGAAAGCGGACTTGAAAATTTTGCCGTACCGCTTGTCGGAAGCGTATGATTCGGTCCCGCAAGATAATCACCGAGTGCCTCGGGACAGCTCCTGCCCATGAATATTGAGCCTGCGTGCCGTACTGCGTCGAGATAGTCAAACGGTGAATCCATACAAAGCTCAAGATGCTCGGGAGCTATTTCGTTGGCGATATCGATGGCTGTTCTGAGATTTTCGGCAACTATTATTTTGCCGTTATTGTCTATTGACGCGCGGGCTATCTCGGCACGCTCAAGTTGCGGAAGCTGTATTTCAAGCTCTGCCTGCACCTTTTCGGCAAGTTCCGCCGAATCGGTCACAAGCACCGCACTTGCCATTTTATCATGCTCTGCCTGCGAAAGCAAGTCTGCGGCAAGGTGACGCGGATTCGATTTGCCGTCGGCAACTATCATGATTTCGGAGGGACCCGCTATCATGTCTATCGACACTGCTCCGAACACCTGCTTTTTGGCTTCGGCAACGAAGGCATTGCCCGGACCGACTATCTTATCGACCTTCGGAACGGATTCCGTACCGTAAGCGAGCGCGGCTATCGCCTGCGCACCGCCGACCTTGAATATCCTATCAACACCGGCAATGTATGCGGCGGCAAGTATCACGGGATTAACCTTGCCGTCAGCAGAGGGCGGCGTTACCATAACTACCTCGGGACAGCCCGCTATTTTAGCGGGTATGGCGTCCATAAGCACTGTTGACGGATAAGCCGCCGTGCCGCCGGGGACGTAGAGCCCTGCACGGTCAACGGGAATAACCTTTTGTCCCATTACAATCCCGTTTTCGTCGTTTATGATAAAGCTGTTGTGCCTTTGCTTTTCATGAAATTTTCGTATGTTTTGCGCGGCTTCGCCGAGTATGCGCAGAAATTCGGGTTCAGTCTTATCGAGTGCTTCGTTGATCTCTTCTTTGGAAACAAGAAGCGAATCAAGCTTTGCTTTATCAAATTTTTCGGTATATTCCTTGAGCGCCTTGTCGCCGTTTTCACGGACGTTTTTGATTATATCGGCAACTATAGCCTCAACGTTCACCGTCGGCACCGTGCGTGCAAAGATCTCACTGTTCGGCACTTCGCCGTATTTCATAATTTTTATCATTGTTTTACCTCCGTTTGAGCCGCAAGCTCTTTTACTATTTTTTCTATCTGTGTTGTTTTGAATTTAAAGCCGGCTTTGTTCGCAATCAGCCGTGCACTTATCGGAACTATGGTATCTATCACTTCAAGGTCGTTTTCCTTGAGTGTTGAGCCTGTTTCGACGATATCGACGATAACATCGGAAAGTCCGAGTATGGGCGCAAGCTCTATTGAGCCGTTCAAATGGATAATATCAATATCGCGTCCGATGGAACTGTAATAATTCTGCGCGATCCGTGAGAACTTTGTGGCTACACGCAATGTGCGCTTCGGGTCATCCCTGAAATCTTTTTTCGCGGCTACTGCCATGCGGCATTTGCCGATATTAAGGTCAAGAAGTTCATATATATCGGGAACATATTCAAGCAGGATATCCTTTCCCGCAACACCGATATCCGCCGCGCCGCGTTCAACGTATATCGCGACATCGGACGGCTTTACCCAAAAATACCGTACAAAATCGTTTTCAAAAATAAGTTTTCTTGTATTCTCATGTATTTGCGGACACTCAAAGCCCGCCTTTTCGAACATATCGTATACTTTTTCACCGAGCCTGCCCTTCGGCAGTGCCACATTGAGCTTGTTATCCAATGAATGTCACCTCTCCGTTTTTAAATTCGGCAAGCTGCTTAAAACGTATTTTGCCGATGCTGTTGCCGCAGAATACGGTTTTGCCTTTTTGGGTAAACTCCGCCACGGCTTTGCCGAGCGATGCGCAATCTGCTTTCGAGTCATAGAGAAGCATTACATCGGCATCGTATTCATCGGGTGAAGAAGCAAGGCGTTCGAGCATGTCAAGGTATACCGCAAAGCCTATTGCTTTGGCATTTTTACCCATTTTCTTCATGAGCTTGTCATACTGTCCTCCTGAAAGCACACTGTCGGGAATACCCGCGATAAAGCCCTTGAAAATTATGCCGTTGTAATAACTTGTATCGGCGACTGCTGAAAAATCTATTTGTATATTTTCATATTTTTCGAAAATGCCGAGTGCGTTTTCAAGCTCGGAGATATATCCCGTTATTTCGGGATAGTTGAAATCCTTGAGTGCGTTTATGACCTTTTTCGGGTCTCCGTAGAGTGAAACAAGCTCTTTGATGGCTTTTGCCTTCTCCTCCGGAATTCCGTTCGAGAGACATATCGAGGCGATGCCGTGGAGATTCTTTTCACTTACGCATTTTATTATATCACGTTTAATGTCATCCGAATCCGTGATCCTGTTCAAAAACGCCGACAGGATTCCGAGATGTGATATTTCAAGCAGAAAATCGTCGCTACACTCTTTTAAGCTTTTTTCCGCAAGCAGGAGCACTTCTCCGATAAGATAGGAATCAATATTGCCGAAGCACTCAAGTCCGACCTGCATTATTTCCTTAAAAGAATTTCCGCCCTTTGCGATGCGGTAGACGTTTTCGTTGTAACAAAGCTTTTGCAGGGTATCTGTTTTGCTGTTTTTGATTATCGAAAGCGTTACATCCGGCTTTAACGCCATAAGCTTGCCGGCTTCGGTAAATGTTATTACGCTGTCCGAAACAAGGAAATCCTTATTGCGGCTGTAAAGGTCATATTCTTCAAACTTGCTCATTTTATATTGCTGATATCCGTATTTGCCGTATAGTGAACGCAGAGCAAGCATTATCGCTTCCGTTCCGTTTATATTATAATTCATTTTACACCCTCATTTTTTAATTTGTCTATTACTGTTCTGTATCCGCCCGCTCCGTAATTCAAACATTTACTTACCCTGCTTATCGTAGCAGTACTTGTGCCCGCTTTTTGAGAGATCGCCTGATAATTCAGTCCCTCATCAAGAAGAAGTGCAGTTTCCAAACGTTGCGCCATATCTTTTATTTCAGTGATGGTGCATATGTCTTCAAAGAAGCTGCGGCACTCGTCAACGGAATCAAGGAGCAGTATGGCGTTGAACAAGCGGTCTGTCGATTCCGAATGAAAGCTTTGCATTTAACTCCCTCCAACAATTTACTTCTTTAATATGATAACACTTTATCACGATAAAGTCAAACCGAAATTAAGAAATTTCCTTAAATTTTTTCGCATTTTGAGTATAAATATCCTATTTTTTCAAAATTTAACGAAAATAACAGTAAATTTTGATTAAAACAGTGCAAAAAGAACCAAAATGTGTTAAAATAAAAAATAAAAAAGGAGATTTTTTTATGCAGGCGATAATAACGGGAGCGAGCAGCGGGCTTGGTGAACAATTCGCGCTCAAGCTTGATGCGCTCGGATATGACACGGTACTTGTTGCACGGCGTGCCGACAGGCTTGACACGCTGTCAAAGCGCATGACGCACAAATGTGATGTGCTTGCGCTGGATTTATCGGTAAAGGAAAACTGCAGGTGTGTATTTGAACGATATCCGGATGCCGAGATCCTTATCAATAATGCGGGATTCGGCAAATTCGGAGAAATCGCCGAAAGCGACCTTGCCACAGATGAAAACATGATCGCACTGAACATCAATTCGCAGTATATTCTAATGAAGCTGTATCTTGAGGCGTTCAAAAAAAAGAAGCATGGGTACATACTTAATACCGCATCGGCGGCGGCGTTTATGGCGGGACCGTATTTCGGGCTTTACTATGCGTCAAAATCGTTCGTAATGAGAATTTCGCAGGCGGCGTGGCGCGAGGCAAAGGAATACGGAGTATGTGTTTCGGCGCTTTGTCCGGGGTCGGTCGCAACGGAGTTTAACAGTATAGCGAACACAACATTTTCGTCGAAGCCGATAACAAGCGAAAAAGCTGTGGATTATGCGCTTAAAAAGATGTTTGCGGGCAAGGCGCTGATAATTCCGACATTTAAGATCAAGGCGGCATTCGTAATGTCAAAGCTGTTGCCGGAACGCATACTTACCGAGTTTTCATATCATACGCAGAAAAAAAGATTTTAAGGCAGGTTGTAATTATGGGTGTACATGACGGTCACAGACTTAACTTAAAAAAAGAGTTTCTTACATCAGGCTTGAACGGGAAAACAGACCATCAGGCGCTGGAGCTGTTGCTGACATTTTCGATACCGCGGATAGATGTCAATCCGATAGCTCATGAGCTCATATCCAAATTCGGCTCGCTTGAAGGAGTAATAGAGGCATCCCCCGAAGAGCTGATGAAAACAAAATACATCACCGAAAACTCAGCTGCCCTTATCAAGCTTATTCCCGAACTTTCAAAGAAATATCAAACGAGCAAATGGCGGAAAAAGCCAGCCTTGCGCTCTACCGTGGATATAGTAAATTTCATGAAGCCTCAGCTTGAAAATGAACGCAATGAAGTATTGTACATGCTTTGCTTTGATTCACATTACAATCTCAACGAGCTTGTGCGTCTTTCGGAGGGCACTCCTACCGAAACACTGATACATTCGCGTACGATCGTTGAACATGCGCTACGCACAAATTCGCGCAATGTAGTGTTTGCACATAACCATCCAAGCGGAAATCTTGATGCTTCTCCGCAGGATTTGTACCTTACTAATACTGTGATGAAAACACTCGCAAATATCGGAATAAGTGTAGTCGACCATATAATATTTGCAGGAAACAGAGCTAAAAGCATTTTGTCTGATAAGGAAGTCAGCACTGAAAACGTTGCGGTATATAAGTAAGGCACCATACGAGGGACTCAGCCCCAAGGAAGCGAAGCCCCGAAAAAGGAGCTATTTTACCAAGTCATTCAGATAAGCTGTTTCTTCCTTATTAAGGTATCTCCATTCTCCCGGTTTCAAGCCCGAAAGCATTATTTCGCCGTGGCGCATACGGGTAAGGTGTATTACTTTTTTTTCGATAGCCTCAAACATTTTGCGCACCTGTCTGTT
>JAZRXI010000045.1:0-5625 GCA_045600145.1 Clostridia bacterium
AGTCCGTTACGTCTGCCAATTCCATCACACCGGCGTGTACTCTCAAAGTATATCATATTTTTCGATTTCTTGCAAGCACTTTTTTCAAACTTACTTTACTTTTGCCGCTCGTAATGATAAAATATATGCAAGGAACACCGAAAGGACGACTCATTTGGAAAGCATGAAACGAACAGCGGCGATCGTGACACTCGGTTGCCGCGTGAATCAATATGAATCCGACGTGATCGCCGAGGCTCTGAAGAGCCGCGGCTTTGTTCTCGTGCCGTTCGGGGAAAACTCCGATGTCACGGTAATTAACACCTGCACCGTCACCGCCGAGAGCGACCGCAAGTGCCGACAGCTTATCCGCCGCGCCGTGTCGTCCTCGTGCGGAAGACCTGTCGTCGTCACGGGTTGTTACGTCGAGACGGGAAGAGAAGATGTCGAAAAGATCATTGGTGTGACATACGTTGCGGGCAACGCGAGAAAGTCGCACATTCCCGACGTTATCGAGGCACTTTTGAGCGGAAAGAGTGCTCCCGCTGACACATCCGACGTGAGAGTCGCGCCGTATGACAGGGCAATACTGACCGTACCGCAGAGAACGCGGTCGTACATAAAGATCGAGGACGGCTGCGAGTGCCGCTGTGCATACTGCATCATACCGAAGGCGCGCGGCAGAGTCAGATCAAAGGATCCCGCCGACATCGTGCGTGAAGCGGAAGCACTTCGCCGTGCGGGCGCGAGGGAAGTCATCCTCACCGGCATCGAAACGGCTTCCTACGGCAAGGATTTCGGCAGAGACGATTACTACGGTTGCTCGCTTGCCGCAATCATTGAAAAAATGGACGGGATCGGCTTCGAGCGCATCGGGCTCGGCTCGCTCGACCCGGCGGTCATGAACGAAAAATTTGTCACCCGCATCTCGAAGGTTGACTCTCTTCTGCCGCATTTCCATCTTTCCGTTCAAAGCGGCTCAACATCAGTTCTGAACCGTATGCGCCGCACATATAACGAAGATATGATGTCTCGCGGAATAGAGAGGCTCCGCGCCGCCATTCCCGACGTGACGCTTTCCGCCGACGTGATAGTCGGTTTCCCGGGTGAGACCGACGAAGAGTTTGCCCGGACGCTTGAATTTGTGGAGAAGACACATTTTCTACATTTGCATATTTTCCCGTATTCGATCAGGCAAGGTACCGAGGCGGCGGAGTTGAAGGATCAGATACCGCAGGAAATAAAGGCAAAACGGCTCCATGCGCTTGAAGAGGCACAGAAGAAGATCAAGGCGGAGCTCCTTGAAAAATATGTTGAAGATCATAGAAACGAGCCTGTAAAGGTGCTTGTCGAAAAGCCGATAGACAAATGCCTAATAGGACACTCCGAGCATTTTGTCGAAGTGCTGTTCAGTCACGCGGACGTGCCCGATGAGGAAAAAGCGGTCGGTTGCGTTGTGAATGTGCTTCTCACGGGCACAGACGGCGACAAATGTACGGGTGTTGCCGTGCGGAAAATTTAATTTTCTCTGCCTATTGATTTATTGAAGGTTTTGTGGTACAATATACGGCAGATGTCTCCGTAGCTCAGCAGGATAGAGCGTTCGCCTCCTAAGCGAAAGGCCGGCGGTTCGAATCCGCCCGGGGACGGCAACAAAGAACGCACTTTTGTCTACCAAAAGTGTGTTCTTTGTTTATCCAAGCCGCAGGCTTGGTATATCATCAAAGGCGGCAAGCCGCCTTTGCATATCATCACGGCGTAGCCGTGTATATCATCCGCCGTATGGCGGTATCTCATCACGACGTTAGCCTTGTATATCTTTCCTGCGGCTTGATGATATACAAGGCTTCGCCTTGATTTATTTACCGAAGTATGATATGATTCTTTTAGAAAGGAGTGATTTTATGGCAAAAAACTATTTACTTGAATATTCCGAGCGGCTTGCAACAGATATAGAAATGCTTTGCCGTAATGTCAAAGCTCCTTCCAATACTCTTTTCCAAATCCGTAAAAGTTCGAGCAGTGTCTATGCGAATATCCGTGAAGCAAATTACGGTCAAAGCAAACCTGATATGCTTTCAAAATTTGAAATTGCCATCAAAGAATGCAGCGAAACAGAGGGCTGGCTGAAATTGTTGTTCAATTCAAACGACATTGATGAAGAAACATATAAAAGCCATAGAAATCTGTGCGGCAGAATCAGGCGGATGCTTATTGCAAGTTGCAAAACACTTAAAGATTCTGACAAATCTCAATTTGCGGGAGAAAAACAATCATGAATATCGAACTTATTCCTTTGCTCCCCGGGGATAAAGATATAACAGAATTGATGCGGATACACGCTTCTCCGTCTGTTGCAAGATACATTTCCATATCCGGAGATTACTTTGACTATGTCATAAATACGGACGGAGTTATTTACTGCAAAATATTATGGAACGGTGTATTGGCAGGCGGCGTTCATTGCGAATATGCAGATCGGACTATGTTTATCAGTATATGCATTGATGAGATGTACCGTCGTCGCGGTATCGCCGAAGCTGCATTATATCAACTGCTTCTTACGCTGACAAGCAATGTGGATGTGATTGAAGTGAGTATTGAAGAAACAAATGTGCCGTCACTTTTGCTTTTTCATAAGTTCGGATTCACACAAATCGGCAAAGAAGATGAATTGATAACCCTGCGCAAGTTATTACGGTGATAAATCCCGGCTTTTCGAGATATACCTTTTGGTCGTACTTACCTTGAAGATGTACCTTTTGGTCGCTTTTTTACAATGATATCCGTTCCTGCCGGAACGGGTGATATATCTTCGATATGATATCCACCTGCGGTGGATGATATATGCTTCGCATATGAAGGAACGGATATTATCTCATGCCGAGCGAAGCAAGGTATATCATATCGCGCAAGCGATACGCAGAGGACTGAAGACGTTTCGCGTATACTTGACATATCAGCGCGGATGTAATATAATGGTGTAACCGATCATTTATAAAAGCAGGAGAGTATTTATGAAAAAACTATTATCGCTGTTTCTTATCTTTGCGCTTCTTATCACAATGGCACTTAACGCCGTTTCCTGCGGAAAAGACGAGAATAAACAGCCTACCGACGAACTGAAGGAATCGGAAGAAGATACAAGCCCTGTTTCCGATCCGGTTGAAATCACGCTCGGAGGGCAGACGTTTATGTCCGACGTGAAAATGCTTCAGCTGAACAACTGCGGATTGACCGACATTTCTCCGCTGGCACAGTGCTTGAATCTCGAATGGCTGGAGCTGGCATCAAACGACATCAGCGACCTTTCTCCTCTCGGCGAGCTTCCGAATTTGAAGACTCTGTATCTCCAGTTTAATTCCGTCAGCGATCTCACTCCTCTCTCCGATATCAAGACTTTGGAAGTTTTATTGCTCACCCACAATAGCATAAGCGATCTCACCCCCATTTTCGGTCTTACCAATCTGACGACTCTGGTCGCAAGCGAAAACAAGATCCGCGATCTAAGCCCCCTCGGCGCACTCAACAAGTTGCACCAGTTAGACCTTGCAAATAACGAGATCAGCGACATAAACCCGATCGGCGTACTTACCAATCTGACGAAACTTGATCTCTCGCACAACCGGCTCGGCGACGTTGGCATCCTTCGCAATCTTACAAAAATGAAATGGCTTTATCTCAGCTTCAATAACATATACGACGTAAGTGCTCTGGACGGTCTTAAGGAGCTACAGGAGTTGGATATTATGTTCACCTCCGTATATGATTATTCACCTGTTGAATTTGTGCCGAATCTTCTGAAATAACATTACGGAAAAACACGCCTTGCGGCGTGTTTTTTTCGTTATTCATCAAAACTCAATTATAGTCGATATCGTATGTTTCGTATTCTTCGAAATAATGGCTTACCGGATCGAGGTAATATGCAGATTCGGAAGCGTCGTTATAAACCGATGCCTGAATGGTGTGATAGCCGGGAGTCAAAACGATGGTCTTATCATTTCCGCCGTCAAACTTCGCCATCTGTGCGCCGTCGATATAAACCGTGATAGAATTTGCGCTTGATACACTGCTTGCATGGAAGGTGACCTTCGGCTTCTTCGCTTCAATTGCAATTTCCTCGCGCTTTCGCTGTTCCTCAAGTTCAGCTTCAACTCTGCGTCGTTCAACTTCCTCGGGATCGTTTTCGAGCCAGAGCTTTTCAAGATAATCCACATCGGTGTACCGGACTGAAGTTCCGCCGTAAGCAAAAAGCGGTTTGATGATCAACAAGACTATCTGCGAAGCAATAAACGCCGCCAAGAACCACGCCGCTGCCATCAGAATCTTGATATAGGTCTCATGCTCGATATAAGCCGACGATTGGAATATCACAACGGCAACGATCACCGCGGATATCAGGGCGATAACAAAACTTACCGAAGAACTCTTCTTGAATTCTTTTGAGCTTATGTATCTGTTGTTGTTGACGAACTTGTATGTCGATTTGCATTTTTCTCTTAAAATGTCCGAAGTGTCTGATTCGCCGTTCTCTTTTTCAGTTTCCTGTCCGTTGTCGGACTCGGTTTTCCACGCGAACAGCTTCATGATCAGTTTTGCCGCAAAGCTGCACAAAACGGGGATGACAAGAACAAAGATCACAAGGAAGATGATGAGACTCACAAGACTCGTGTTCCATCTTTCGATAAATTTCATGATATTCGAATAGACAGGGAACACGTCTGCAAGGATCTCTGCATCCTCAGCTTTACCCAGACAAGTCATCGCGAACAGAAGTGCACAAAATGCATTCACGGCGTAGACCAGCTTGCCGATAAGGGAGGAAAATCCGGCTACCCGATAACTGCTTGAGATGAACGCAACGGTTTTGTCGAGCAAAGCAATTTTTTCTTTGTCGGTTTTGGCAGATTTAAGTGCATTGATCGTTTTCATATTTTTAACCATGCCTTATACTTTTTTTAATAATAAACCCATTATACCATATTGAAAAGTTGTTGTCAATTATTTATCGAAAAGAATTATTGCCGATGATAACATTTTTTCGATTGACACAAAACAAATGCTTTGATATAATTATTACTGAAAAAACGGACTGATCAAATGTATGGAAAGGAAAGACCGTAAAAATGAAAATTGAAAAAATTGACGGGAACTTCAAGGTCGAAAGCTCGATAAAACGTGATGGGATCAAATTTTTTGACGCAAAGGAAAAACCGTTCAAGGTCTGCGGGCTGATGCGCGAGGGCGACCGCTATGTGCGTATGCCGCAGGGTATTGCCGCGAGTGTGAACGACGGAGTCAGAGACTTGAATTCCTGCACTGCCGGAGGCAGAGTGCGATTCGTGACCGACAGCCCGTACGTTGCCGTTGCGGTGAAGTACAACGTTATGTACCGTATGCCGCACTGTGCCGACACCGGAAGCGTCGGTTTCGACCTCTACGCCGACGACTTGTATGCCGGTACGTTCATCCCAAGAGGTACGGATACTCTCGAATCGGTGATCGATCTGCCCGAGACGGGCGCACACACGATGACGATCCATTTTCCGCTTTACGGCGGAGTCGACGAGCTGTTCATCGGACTTAACAAGGACGCAGTTCTTCTGCCGCCGCCCGATTACCGCACGGAAAAGCCGGTGGTCT
>JAZRXI010000046.1:0-7208 GCA_045600145.1 Clostridia bacterium
GATTATACCGAGGAAATGCGTGAATTTACAAAGTATTTCCCCAACCTGAATATTGATAAAACATTAGATTAAGGAGAATGAAAAATGCAGACTAATGACTTTTTGCAGGCAATGATCCTTACCGAGCTTGAAGACGCGGTAGGCAAGGAAAACTGTTCGACAAGAGAGATCGACAAGATCACTCACAGCGTGGATTACTATTGGCTTTCGCGCATGTGGGCTGACCGCGGCAGACTTATGCCGCAGGCCGACTTCGTCGTTGCGCCCAAGGACGCGCAGGAGACGAGCAAGGTGCTTAAGATAGCAAACTATTACAAGATACCCGTCACCACATGGGGCGGCGGCGGCGGAACGCAGGGCGGCGCGATACCCGTTTGCGGCGGTATAGTGCTTGATACCAAGCGTATGAACAAAATATATGAGGTCAACACCGACGCGATGTACATAGAGTGCGGCACGGGTGCCGTATATAAGCACATCGAATGGGCTGCCAACGAGGTCGGCAAGGCGACGATGCACTATCCGTCATCACTTACATGCTCAACTGTCGGCGGATTCCTTGCGCACCGCGGTATCGGTGTTGTTTCGACAAAGTACGGCAAGATAGACGATATGGTGCTTCAGATGGAGGTCGTGCTTCCCAACGGCGATATAATCAATACTTCATCCGCGCCCAAGCACGCGGCAGGTCCCGACCTCAACCAGATATTCATCGGCTCGGAGGGAACGCTCGGTGTTATCACAAAGGCGCAGATACGCATTTTCGATCAGCCTGAGGTACGCCGCTTCAGAGGCTTCCTTTTCAAGGATATGAGCGGTGCGTTCAAGGCTTCGCGTGAGCTTTTGCAGAAGTTCAAGCCGTCGGTAATGCGTTTGTACGATCCCGCCGAAACCGCTTCACTTATCAAGAAAATAGTAGGCGTTGAGCGCGAGGGCGCATTCATGAACGTAGCCTATGAGGGCGTTAAGGAAATGGTTGACGTCGAGGAAAAGATACTGCTTGAGACCTTCGGCAAGTACGGCGCGGAGGATATGGGCAGTGAGTACGGCGAAAAGTGGTGGAACGAGAAGATAACGTTCTTCTATCCCGGACACATGATGGACTTGCCCCAGATGTTCGGCACGATGGACACTATCGCGCCATACGGCAAGATAGAGGAGATATATTGGGCTATGAAGGAAGCCGTTGAAACCAACTTCCCGCAGGCAAAATTCATCGCGCACTTCTCACATTGGTACGAGTGGGGCGCAATGGTTTATGACCGCTTTATCGTTGACGGCAAGGACGTTCCGCAAGACCCCGTAGAGGCACTGCGTCTGCATCAGGCTATATGGACCTGCGGTGTGCGCACGGCTATCGCGCACGGCGGCGTAGTCAACGACCACCACGGCGTAGGCATAAAGCTCGGCAGACTTATGAAAGAGCAGTACGGTCCGGCGATGCAGGTGTTCGAGGGCATCAAGCGCGAGCTTGACCCCAACGGAATAATGAATCCCTTCAAGCTCGGATTATAATGAATTAGGAGTGTGGATATAATGAACGAAAAAAGTAAACAGCACGTTGATTCCTGCCGCTTTTGCTGGATGTGCCGCCATATCTGTCCCATAGGCAATGCCACGGGACTTGAAAGAAATACCGCCCGCGCCCGTGCGCTCGGTCTTTCACTTGTAAACAGAAACACCTTTGACTTATCGGAGGTCATAGATAACGTATACGAATGTGCCTGCTGTGCCGCCTGCACAAAGGAATGCGTGACCGGCTGGGATCCCGTCATGTTCATAAAGGATGCCCGCCGCGATGCCGCGCTCAACGATAAGCTTCCCGAATATATCGGCGTACTTGTCGATAACTGCCTTGAAACCGGCAACGCTTACGGCAAGACGGAGATCGACAGTGAGCTTAAAGCTGAAATCAGCAAGCATTCAGCGCTTACCGATACGCTTTTGTTCCTCGGCGTTGACGCGCGTTATATTGCACCCGCTCAGGCTGTAAAGGCGATAAAAGCGTTCGATAAAGCCGGAATAAAGTTCACCGTGCTTGAAAACGAACCCGCTTCGGCTCAACAGCTTGAGTATCTCGTTGCGGATGTTGAGGAAACAAAGGAGCAGATGAACGAATGCGCGGAAGCACTTGAAAACTTCAAGACGGTCATTGCCTTCGATCCGCAGGATGCGTCGGTGTTCAAGCGTGCGTATAAGGAATACGGCGTTGAGCTTAAGCCGCAGGTAAAGACGTTCACGTCATTCGTAAGCGAGAAACTCGATGCTTTTGCACCAAAAAAATCGGATAAGCATGCCGTATATCAGGACCCGTTCCGGCTTGCGCGTGACCTTTCGGAAACGGAGGAAGCAAGAAAGATAATTTCCGCGTATTTTGAGCTTGACGAAATGCTGATGCACGGCAAGGACACCATGTGGGCAGGCAATATCCTTATGGCGCAGTGGATGCCCGATGTAATGCTCAAGGTTGCCGAGGACAGGATAAACAATGCGAGGGGCGTAAAAGCCGACCGCATCGTTACCGCATCGGTTTCGGAGTATGTTGCGCTCAGGAACGTTGAGCAGAACGATGTTGAGATCGTTTCGCTTGAAGAGCTTTTGCTCGGATAAGGAGGAAAAAACATGTTAGTTACGCTTGAAGAAATAATTTCGCTTGCGGATAAAAAAGGATTTTGCATTCCCGCGTTCAACGTGTATAATATGGAGACGGTGATGGGTGTCATCTCTGCCGCCGAGGAAGCCAAAGCACCTGTAATAATTCAAGTTTACCCGCGTCTTATAAATGAGCAGTGCGGCTACTATCTTGCGCCGATAATCCTTGCGGCGGCAAAGAAAGCGACAGTGCCCGTGTGCTTCCACCTTGACCACGGTCCGAGCGAAAAGGAAGTAATAAAGACCTTGCGTCTCGGCGCAACGGGCATCATGATAGACGGCTCGGTGCATCCGTTCGACGAAAACGTTCAGCTTACCAAGCGCGTTATCGAAATGTGTGCGCAGGTCGGCGTGAGCGTTGAGGGCGAAATAGGACATATCGGCAGTGTGAACGACGATGTTATGGGCGAATTTACCACTCCCGAGGAGGCGGCTGAATTTACAAGGCTTACCGGCGTTACATGCCTTGCGGTGCTTGTGGGCAACGCTCACGGTCACTACAAGAAGCCCCCGAAGCTCGATATCGACAGAGTCGGCGCGATATATGAGGCTACAAAAAGAACACCGCTCGTGCTTCACGGCGGCTCGGGAATACCCGACGATCAGGTAAAGGCGGCTATCAAGGCGGGAGTCAGAAAAATGAACATCGGTACGGACGTATGCTGTGCGTTCGCCGACGGCGCGCTTGAAGCCATAAGCGATCCGGCAAGAAGCGTCGCGGTCGATATTTTCATGAAGAAGCCCATCGAAACCGTAAAACAGCTTGCACTTTCAAAGATAGAGCTTACGGGAGCGGCGGGGCAGGCGTTATGAGCGCAACGATAACGGGAATAGGCGCATGCGTAATGGATACGCTCGTTACCGTGCCGTCCTACCCGAAAGAGGACACGAAAATAAGAGCGGTGAACACAAAGACGGCAGGAGGAGGTCCTGCGGCGACCGGACTTGTTGCCGCGTCAAAGCTCGGCGCGTCCGTTTCGTTCATCGGAGTGCTTTCCGATGACAACGGCGGCAAATTCCTGCTTGAGGATTTCAAAAAATACAATGTCGCAACGGATAATATAACGGTGGAACACGGCTACCGCTCGTTTACATCTACCATTTGGCTTGCCGAAAACACCGCCACGCGCACATGTGTGTTCGATAAAGGCGATCTGCCGCCGCTTGAACTCAGCAAAAAACAGGCGGATGAGGTAAAGCAGGCGGATATACTGATGATAGACGGCAATGAGATTGACGGTGCCGAGACTGCCGCACGCATCGCAAGGGAAAACGGTACAAAGGTGCTTTACGATTGCGGCGGACTGTATGACGGGGTAGAGCGGCTGCTTGCGCTTACCGACATAATGATACCTTCGGAGGAATTTGCCCAAAAACACACGGGCAAAAATAATGTCCGCGATGCCGCGAAAAAGCTTATGGAGCTGTATCGCCCCGAGGTGGTAGTCATCACCTGCGGCAAAAACGGCGGACTGTATTATGACGGTAAAGAATTTTGGGAATATCCCGCATTCAAGGTCAATGCCGTCGATACAAACGGCTCGGGCGATGTCTTTCACGGCGCATTCGCGTGCGGGATCGCAAGAGGCTTCGATTACAAAAAGTGCTGTCTGTTTTCAAGTGCCGTGTCGGCAATAAAGTGTACGGGTATCGGTGCGCGTGAGAGCGTGCCCGATTATGATACTGTAAAAAAATTTTTGAAGGAGAACGGTCATGAATTATAAAAAGCATTGGAGCAAGGAAAACGGAGTTACCGAGATCTATAAGAACGGCGAAGCAGGCTGTAAGTTTCTTGAAATAAGCATGCTTCATCTTACAAAGGGAATGAAAGAAAGCTTTAAGGCAGATGACAAGCGTGAATACGCCTGCACGATCCTCGGCGGTCAGTGCAATGTTTCGGGCGGTGTTGATTGGAAAAACATCGGCAAGCGCAAGAACGTTTTCGACGGCAAGGCATATGCGTTCTATATTCCCGTAAAAACTGCGTTTGAGGTTGAGTGCGTAAGCGATACGCTTGATATCGCCATAGCGATGTGTCCCGCCGACAGGCAATATGCACCTCAGCTCATCACTCCCGACGATGTCATCGTTAAATTTTTGGGCAAGCCCGGCTTTGAACGTGAAGCGCATTTCCTTATCGACGAGCGCATCGAAGCGGGCAGAGTTTATGTCGGCGAAAACTTCATCGTCGGCGGTCAGTGGTCGTCGTACCCCGGACATAAGCACGATACCGAAAATATGCCTGCCGAGGGCTTTGCGGAGGAAATATACTATTACGAATACGACCGTCCCACGGGCATGGGCATACAAAAGGTATATACGCAGGATAAGTCTATCGACGAAACATACACCACATACAACAATGATTTTGTCGAAATACCCGTCGGGTTCCATCCGTGTGCCGTCGCGCCCGGCTACAAGGGATATCTTCTGTGGATGATGAGCTGTGACCACAGAGGCTTCTTTATGTCAACAGACCCCGACCACGCATGGCTTACAAAGTAATATGAAATACTTACTCGGAATAGATTTCGGCGGCGGCTCAAGCAAGGCTTCAATGATAAACACGCTCGGCGAGACCGTTGCCGAAAGCTCATCGGAATATCCGACGCTCTATCCGCAGATCGGCTTCTGCGAGCAAAAGCCCGAAGATTGGTGCAAGGCTCTTTGCGCAAATATCCGTGAGCTTTTGGAAAAAAGCGGAGCTGACAGCGACGATATCCTTGCGGTGGCGATAGATTCGGCAACGCATACATGGGTGGCGACGGATGAAAGCTTTACGCCGCTTTTCCCGGCAGTGCATTGGACGGACAGCCGTTCGAAAAAGCAATCGGCTTATTTGCGTGAAAATTTCCAAGACGAGATTTTCGCAAAGACCTTTCACAAGCCCGATACGATATGGACTATGCCGCAAATGCTGTGGTACAAGGAAAACGACCGCGACGCATTTGACAAAATACGCCACATTTTCTTTGAAAAGGATTATATCCGCTATTTTCTGACGGGCGTTTACTGCACCGATATCATCGACGCGCAGGGCTCGATGCTGCTTGACTGCACAAAAAACGAGTGGTCGCATGAGCTGTGCAACATGATAGGGCTTGATATGTCATGCCTGCCCGAGATAAGAAAACCGTTTGATAATGCGGGCTTCGTCACGCGCGAGGCGGCGCAGGCAACAGGGCTCAAGGAAGGTACTCCCGTTATTTGCGGAAGCACCGATACCGTCATGGAGGTCTTTGCCTCCGGCGCGGTGAAAAAGGGCGATACGACGGTCAAGCTTGCCACCGCGGGCAGAATATGCGTGATGACCGACAAGCCGTATCCAGACCGTGACCTTGTAAACTATTCGCACATAGTTGACGGGCTGTGGTATCCCGGCGCGGCGACAAAGGCGGCGGCATCGTCTATGCGCTGGTACCGTGACACCTTCGGAAGCAATTATAACGATCTGCATGCGGATGCGCAAGGCATACCCGTCGGCAGTGAGGGACTTGTTTATCATCCGTATATAAACGGTGAGCTTACGCCGTACGCCGATCCCGACCTGTGCGGAAGCTTTGTCGGCATCCGCGCAACGCACACACGCGCGCATTTCACACGCGCGGTGCTTGAGGGAGTGGCATATTCGCTTATACATTCCAAAATGAAGCTTGCCGAGCTTGGCATACCGTGTGCGCATCATGCAACGCTTATCGGCGGCGGCTCAAAAAGCGTTTTGTGGCGTCAGATAACCGCGGATTGCCTTGATATGGAGCTTGATGTCACCTACAGCAGTGATTCGTCGCTCGGCTCGGCGATGCTCGCGGGTATCGCAATGGGCGTGTTCGCTTCACCCGAGGAAGCGGTGAAAAAAGTTATCCGCGTCAAAACGACTGTTCAGCCGATCCCCGAGAACACCGCCAAATATGCTGAGCTGTTCAAAGAATACGTTCGTATACACGACGCACTTGCACCGATATATGCGGAGAGAAACAAATGAAAACCGTAGTTTGCATAAAGCAGAGCGTAAGCGGAGAGCTGAATCCGTTTGACGCATGCGCGTATGAAACGGCACTGCGCATCCCGGATAATGAAATCACACTCATCTCAATGGCTCCCGAAAAATGCGGAGAGTTTTTAAGCGAGCTGACGCGGCTCGGCGCAAAGGAAGCGTGGCTGTTAAGCGACCGCGCCTTTGCGGGGGCTGATACGCTTGCGACATCATATACGCTTTCGCTTGCGATAAAGATGCTGTCCCCCGATCTTGTGATATGCGGCAGGCAAACGCTTGACGGCGATACGGCGCAGGTCGGTCCCGGACTTGCCCAACAGCTCGGATATTCGCTTATAACGAATGTTATGAGCGTCGAAAATGTCGCTCAGAACGGCATTTCCTGCGTGCGCAGAGGGCAGACTGATACGGAAACGGTAAGCTTTCCCGCACTTATCACGGTAGAGCGCATCAACGAACTGCGTCTGCCGCGCATGCGCTCAAAAGTCGGCACTTTACGCATTTTGAACGCGAATGATATTTCGGCTGATGCTTTTCGCTGCGGGCTTGCCGGTTCGCCGAC
>JAZRXI010000047.1:0-20977 GCA_045600145.1 Clostridia bacterium
GTTTCACCGCTCGGGCGTCTGCGCGAAAGCATTTCTTCTATTTTTCCACGGTCGATTTTTATTCCCGGTGCAAGCCCGTCTATCACCGCGCCCACCGCCGGACCGTGACTTTCACCGAAAACCGTTACGGCGATGCTTTGAGCGAATGTATTCTTCATTTCAGTATCTCCGTGTTTTTTATGATCTGTTCAGGTGCCATATCTGTTATTTCAAATGAACCTATCTGTTCGACCCACACGGCTTTTACCGTGTCGCCCTGCTTCTTTTTATCAAGCATAAGGTACTGTCTTAAATCTTCGGGCGTACATTGAACCGTTTGCAAAAGCCCGTATTTTTTCAGCACATTAAGTATCCTTGCGCGCGCATCATCGCCCGACATCGGTAACATCCCGAGCGCGACGCACTCACCGTGCAGAAGTCTGCCGCCGAAATAGCTTTCGATGGCATGCCCGACGGTATGTCCGAAATTCAGCACACGCCTTAAGCCCTTTTCCTTCGGGTCTTTCTCAACGACATCAAGTTTTATCGCAAGCGAGCGGATTATTATTTCGAAAATATCCTTTTCGATATCGTTACTGTTTTCTATCATCTCGAACAGCTCTTTGTCGCTTGTCGCCGCCATTTTTATACATTCGGCAAGTCCTGCAAAAAACTGCCGTCTGTCGAGTGTCTTTAATAAAATCGGGTCTATTACGACCTTTTTCGGCGGATAAAATGCGCCTACTATATTTTTTACTCCCTCAAAATCTATCGCGGTCTTGCCGCCGACAGAAGAATCCACCTGCGAAAGCAACGTTGTCGGAACATTATAGAAATCTATCCCGCGCATATAGCAGGAAGCCGCAAAGCCGCTGAGATCGCCGACCACACCGCCGCCGACCGCAATTACGCGATCCGTTCTGTCAAAGCCGTATTCGACCATTTTTTTTAGGAGAAGCTCAAAATTTTTAAGGCTTTTGCTTTCTTCGCCCTGCGGCAATGTAACGATATGCGCATTCACGCATTTTTCAAAAATCTTTTGCGAATATTCCTTTGGAACGCCCGAATCGGTAACGATAAGCACATTTTTATCAAGCGGGATATACTGCTCTATCCTGTCGATCGCTCCGTTTTCTGTAACGATACCGTATTTTTCGCAAAGCTCAGTTTTTGTCATACGGTCTTCCTCCGTTCATATACGTTTACCGTTCATAAGCTCCGTTTGATACTCACACGAAAGCTCTACCGTGTTTTTGAGAAAGCGAACGTAATATTCCCGTATCACGGGATCGTTTATGTAGCTTTTGTCGCGCTCTATAAGCTCTTTTTCTCTTTTTTCATCCTTTACCGCAAGCCCGTTAGCCGCTTTGTACGATGCTACTTTTCGGCTGTTGCGCATACGTTCTTCAAAAAGAGCCGCCATTTCCTTATCTATTCTGTTTATTTCTTTTCTTGCAAGCTCCAGCTCGTCCATTTAAGGCTCCACCTTTTTTCAAAAGTTGTAAGAAAAGCAGTACATAATAAGTACTGCTTAAAAAATCATTCCCAGCGGAACGTTCCCGAAAGCAATGTCGTATTTTGCGCCGAGACCGTAAGTATCCCGCCGTCGGTATGCCCTGCTTTTTCGCTTCCGTCCGCAAACTCCACGCGGCAAACGCCCGCCTTAACGGTAGTCACAAACGGTATATGCCGTGCAAGTATCGCCAGATCGCCGTCCGCGCCGCGCACGAACAGTGCCGATACCTCTTCATCAAGCATATTGCCGTCCGGCGTTGCGATAGTCAAATGAAATGTATCCATTGTCAGCCCTTCTTTGCCTTTTCAACGGCTTCGTCGATAGTACCGACGAAAAGGAATGCCGATTCGGGCAGGTCGTCGTGCAAGCCCTCGATTATCTCCTTAAAGCCGCGGATCGTTTCCTTGAGCGGAACATATGTTCCGGGGATCCCCGTAAACTTTTCGGAAACATGGAACGGCTGAGAAAGGAAACGCTGTATTTTTCTCGCACGGGCAACGAGCAGTTTATCTTCGTCGGAAAGCTCATCCATACCCATTATGGCGATGATATCCATAAGCTCCTTATAGCGCTGAAGTATGCGCTGAACTTCCTTTGCAACGGCGTAATGCTCATCGCCTACGCGCTCTGGCGACAAAATACGGCTCGTCGATTCAAGCGGATCTACAGCGGGATAAATTCCCTGAGACGCGATGCTTCGCGCAAGCACAGTGGTGGCGTCAAGGTGAGCGAACGTCGTTGCGGGTGCGGGGTCGGTAAGGTCATCGGCAGGCACATATACCGCCTGTACCGATGTGATCGAACCTTGTTTTGTTGAAGTTATGCGCTCCTGCAATGCGCCCATTTCATTGGCAAGCGTCGGCTGATAGCCTACCGCGGAGGGCATTCTGCCCAAAAGTGCGGAAACCTCACTGCCCGCCTGAGTAAAGCGGAATATATTGTCGATGAACAGCAAAACATCCTGCTTTTCCTCATCGCGGAAATATTCAGCCATGGTAAGTCCCGAAAGTGCAACACGCATTCTTGCTCCCGGCGGCTCGTTCATCTGACCGTAAACAAGCGCCGTCTTGTCGATTACGCCCGATTCCTTCATTTCGCAATAAAGGTCGTTGCCCTCTCTCGTGCGCTCACCTACGCCGGTGAACACCGAAAGTCCGCCATGCTCTTTTGCGATATTGTTGATAAGCTCCATTATAAGCACGGTCTTGCCGACACCGGCACCGCCGAACAGACCTATCTTACCGCCCTTTGAATACGGGCAAAGCAGGTCGATGACTTTTATACCTGTTTCAAGTATTTCGGTTGATGTGGCAAGCTCCTCATACGACGGTGCGGAACGGTGGATATCCCATCTTTCCTTTGTTTCGGGTGCGGGAAGATTATCCACGGCATCGCCCAAAACATTGAAAATACGTCCGAGCGTCTCGCGACCTACAGGCACGCTTATCGGCTTGCCGGTATCGGTGACCTCGGTACCGCGCTGAAGTCCGTCGGTAGATGACATCGCAATACATCTTGCGGTATTATCGCCTACATGCTGTGCCACCTCGACGGTAAGCGTTTTTTTACCTATCGGTACTGTAAGTGCATTGAATATCGAAGGCAGACAGCCCTCGGGAAACTGAACGTCTACGACAGGTCCCATGACCTGTGCAACAGTTCCTGTGTTTTTCATAAAATCACTCCTTATTTACAAGGGTTTGGTCAATTATCAGCCGCCGCTTCCGGCAACTATTTCGGTTATCTCCTGCGTTATCGCGCCCTGACGCGCACGGTTGTAGCTGAGCTGAAGCTCCGCTATCATGCTTTCCGCGTTCTTGCCTGCGCTGTCCATAGCCATTCGTCTTGCCGCGACCTCGCACGCAAAGCTCTCTCTTACCGCAGAAAGTATCATTCCCGAAACGTATTCCGGTACAGCCGCATCAAGTATCGTCATCTCATCCGGCTCAAACAGCACGCCGCTCTTTGAATCCGATTCTTTTTTTGTAAGCGGAAGCACCCACGAAACAGTTGCTTCCTGCGCCATTACCGAAATGTATTTACTGCTTACGATCCCCAAAGTGCCGAACTCGCCGTTGCGGAAATCTTGACACAGCTTTTTCGCAAGCGCATAGCCGTCCTCGCGTGAATAATTTTCCGAAGAAAAGAACTCACCGCCGTATTTTTCATAAGCGCGTTTGCCTATCGGAATGACCTCAGCCTCGGGGTATTCGCGCATCAAGCGGAAGATGTTCGCGTTATATCCGCCGCAAAGCCCACGGTCGCCGGCTATTACTATCAGTCTTGTCTTTTTGCCTTCGCCCGAGCGCATATACGGACTTTTGGCGCACTCCCTACTCGATACAAGCGTATCGACCATTTGAGTGATCGCCGCCGCATAGCTGCGTCCGTTGCTCATGGCGATATTCGCGCGCCGTATTTTGGAGGAAGCTACAAGCCCCATCGCTTTTGTCAAATGAAGTGTCGAATCGACACTGCGTATACGGATGCGCAGATTCTTTATGTCAGCACCCATGCGCTCACCTCTTCATGGAAGTGAGTGCCGCTTTAAGCTCTTCGATATCGGAATCGTCAAAGTAGCCCGCGGCAATGCGTTCAAGCCAGCCTTGATGCTCATTTCTCATTTTTTCATAAAGCCTCTGCTCGTATTCGGCAACTCCGGCTACGGGAACATCATCAAGATATCCGTTGATAACGGCATAAACTATAGCGACCTGACAGCCGACCTCGACGGGCGAATTGCGCTTTTGTTTAAGCACCTCAACTATTCTTTCGCCGAGTGCAAGACGCGCCTTTGTATCGGCATCAAGATCGCTTCCGAACTGTGCAAACGACTGAAGCTCACGGTACTGCGAATACAGAAGCTTAAGCTCACCGGCAACCTTTTTCATACCCTTGAGCTGTGCCGAACCGCCGACACGGCTTACCGATATACCGGGGTTGATGGCAGGCATGATGCCCGAGTGGAACAGCTCGGTTTCAAGGAATATCTGTCCGTCGGTTATTGAAATAACGTTTGTCGGGATATATGCCGAAACGTCACCTGCCTGCGTTTCGATGACGGGAAGTGCGGTGATCGAACCGCCGCCGTACTCATCGGCAACGCATGCCGCGCGTTCAAGCAAGCGCGAATGCAAATAGAAAACATCTCCGGGGTACGCCTCACGTCCCGGCGGTCTGCGGATAAGCAACGAAAGCGCTCTGTACGCCACCGCATGTTTTGAAAGATCATCGTATATTATAAGAACGTCCTTGCCCTGCTCGCGGAAATACTCAGCCATTGCGCATCCCGAATACGGTGCTATATACTGCAGCGGTGCGCTTTCGGATGCGGACGCGGAAACGATGATGGTATAATCCATCGCGCCGTTGTTCTGAAGCTCCTGTGCAAGCTGGACGACCGATGTGCTTTTCTGGCCGATTGCGACATAAATACAAAGTACATCTGTATTTTTTTGATTTATTATTGTGTCGATAACTATTTCGGTCTTACCTGTTTGACGATCGCCTATCAACAGCTCACGCTGACCTCTGCCTATCGGGATCATGCTGTCGATAGCCTTTATTCCTGTCTGCAACGGAACGGAAACGCTCTTGCGTTCGATTATTCCCGGTGCTTCCGATTCTATCGGGCGGGTGTCCTTCGTATCGACAGGTCCTTTGCCGTCTATCGGGTTACCGAGCGCATCAACTACTCTGCCCAAAAGTGCTTCGCCCACCGGAACGGAAAGTACGCGACCCGTACGGCGCACCTTCGTACCCTCACGGATATCGTTTTTATCCGCAAGTACGGCAACGGATACCGTCTCATTTTCAAGGTTTTGGGCAAGTCCCACACTGCCGTCCTCGAACTCAAGCAGCTCACTTGCCATGCAGTTGCGCAAGCCGTAAACGCTTGCGATACCGTCGCCGACAAGAACCACCGTGCCGGTTTCGGTCATTTCGACCTGCTCTTTATAGGAGCGTATCTGCTCCTTCAAAATATTACTGATTTCCTCGGGTTTTCTGTTCATACGTCCATCACTTCCTTAATGGTATGCAGACGGTGCTTAAGACTTCCGTCGATGATGATACCGTCCATTTCAACAGTCATACCGCCCATTAGCGCGGGATCTGTTCTGTATTCAAGCTTGAGATTTTTACCCGTTTTTGCTTCAAGTGTCGATTTCAGTTTATCTTTTTCGGCATCCGTAAGCTCCACGGCACACGTGACGAGCGCGTGGCATATGTTCATATTGCGATCATAGAGCTTTTCAAATTCCTCGATGCACGACGGCAACAGCTCTGCATCGCCATGCTCGCAAAGGAGCAAAAGGAACGAAAGCACATGCTCGGGAACATCACAGAACGCATCGCGCACGGTATCAAGACGCACCTGCTTCGATATTCCCGGTGAGCGCATGAATGCGTACAGCTCGGGAGTATTTTCGAAAACCTCTTTTACGAATAAAAGCCCATCATAAATTTCGGTCTCGTGCTGTTCTTCTTTGGCAAGCGAGAACAGTGCCACCGCATATTCCTTACTTGTCCCCGTCATCTTCTTCACCTAATTCCGACAGGAACGTATCTATCATTTGGCGATGATCCTCTGTGTTGATCTCACGGGCAAGCATTTTTTCCGACAGTGCCGCCGAAACGTCTATTATCTCCTGCTTTATTCCCGCCCTTGCTTTCTTCTTTTCAAGCTCCGCATCGTTCTCCGCCTGCTTGATTATGCGTTCTGCGCGTTCGTTCGTCTCTGCGATTATCGCATCCGAACGCTTCTGCGCATTTTGGGAAGCTTCTGCTAAAATGGCGTTTGCGTTTTCCTCCGCCTTAAGCATTTTGCTTTCCCACTGTGCCTTAAGACTGTCCGCTTCCTTTTGTGCGGAATCAGCCTGTTCATACTGCTGCTTTATAGCGTTTTCGCGGTCTGCGACAGCTTTTTTGACAGGCTTGAACAAGAACTTTTTCAAAATGAGAAAAAGTATAAGAAGATTGCAAAGCGAAATCAATATCTGCCACAGATTGACCGAAATGATCTCTAACGATTGCATGTTTTATTCCTCCGATTTATGCGCCGATAGCCTTCAGTAAAACCTTTACAAGCAGATTTGGCGCAACGAATATAAGCAAAATTGCTATTACCAATGCATAAAGACCTGTTGTTTCGGCAATGGCGCAACCCATAAGCATCGTGGTCGTAACATCGCCCTTGCACTCGGGCTGACGTCCTATCGCCTCACACGCCTTTGCGACCGCGTTACCTTCACCTATACCGGGACCGATACCCGCGATCATCGCACAGCCTGCGCCAAGCGCACAGCATCCGATAATAATACCAATAGCAAGCTCCAACATTTTTAAGTTACCTCCGAAGTTTTCTTTTTTCTGCGTTCCTTACGAGCTTTATAGTCGTCTGCCGGGAACGCTCCGGCTACATACAGCATCGTCAGCATGGCGAATATGAACGCTTGCAAACATCCGCTGAATATATCAAAATAAATTGAGAGTATTGCCGGCACACCGACCTGAAAGAAAGGTATTTCTCCCAAAAATCCGGGAAGCCAACCGAGCAGGAGCGAAGTAAGTCCCTGCAATGCCGCCGCAATAAGCACCGAAATGACCGAGCCGGACAAAACGTTACCGTAATGACGAAACGCCATCGACACCGGCGTTGCCACCTCGCTTATGATATTGAGCGGCGTAAGGAATGCGACAGGCTCCGAAAAGCTCTTGAGATAATGGAGCGGTCCGCATTTCATTTTATAGTAAGTGATAAGGAAGAATACGAGTATCGCCCAGCCCGCAACGATGTTTATATCCGACGTAGGCGGGTACATACCGAAAAGCGTTACAAGGCTCGAAAACGCCGAAAGCCCGAGAATAGAGGCTATGAACGGCGCAAAGCCCGCAAAGTATTCGCCCATGTTGCTCATGACGAGCTTATCGCAGGAATTTACTATCCATTCGGCTATATGCTGACGTACCGTAACGGTTTTTGTCCGTATGCCATGGGTAAAATACAGACATACGAACAGTATCGTTATCATGACGAGCCACGAATTTACCTGCGCTTCGGTTATCGGAAGTCCGCCGAGCGGAAGCGGCAGTGTAAAGTAAACAAGCGCACCCGTTATTTCTATGCCCTCAGTTGCGGGAGTGAAAAGTATCTTAAGCGTCATTCCGGCGATGTACGGCAAGATCATTCCTATTATACAGAGAATATCCACCGCAACAAAGCCGCGTGTCTTATTCTTCATTCTTCTCCCCTCCCGAATTTTCTTTCTTCATCATGAATCCTCTTATAAACAGTGCGATGCGCGGAAAAAACAGCGCAATTATCAGTGCGGCCGTATTGAAGCACGGCAACGCAATTCCCGCCGCGACTACCGCAACGATCATCATATTGCGTAATGCGCGCGAAAGCTTCATCGTATTCTTTGCCTGCTCCTCATCCTTTGTAACGGCTTTTTGAAGCGTGATACCGAGCAGAAGAAAATTAGCTACGGCGAGCGCTCCGCCGAGGATATTGCCCAAAAGCACAAATATGCTCCACTTTCCGATAACAAGGAACACCGCCTGCATAAGCGCACTTAAAATGCAAGTGACGGATGCAACGAATATCGTTTCTTTTTTTACTGTTGTATCAAGCTTCATTCGCGCACGGTCCACCTCTGCAATAACGGTATATTTTATGTTATAATACCACAATCTCGCTATTTTGGCAAGTAGGTTTTTGCTTTTTTCAGTGGGCTTCACCATCTGCTCCAATACTTATGAAAAGCCCGATGTAAACCTTCGAAAGCATTGTGCTTCTCTCATACTTTTGCATAAAAAATTCTCCCGACTTACGGCGGGAGAAATTTTCAAAAAGTAACAAATTTTTTTCGCTTCCCGCTTTTTAGGCGGGAGGAGTCAAGGGTTTGAAGCCCTCGATTGTCGGATTATTGAATGGAATCCTTAAGAGCCTTTCCTGCTTTGAAAGCGATAGCCTTGCTCTCGGGGATTTCAATGCTTGCGCCGGTAGCGGGATTCTTACCCGTTCTTGCGGCACGGGTCTTTACTTCGAAAGCACCGAAGCCCATAAGCTGTACTTTGTCGCCGCCTTTAAGTGCGTCAACGATAAGGTCAAGTACACCGTTAACAGCCTTTTCGGCATCCTTCTTTGAAATTCCGTTCTTTGCGGCTAATGCATTGATAAGATCTGCTTTGTTCATTTTTTTATTCCTCCAAATATGATTTTTGAAAATATTACTAACACGAATCCGTGATTAGTTACCGATAAGATAGTACCACGTTTTTCAAAATATGTCAATAGGCAAGTAAACAAAATAGACGAAAAATCACTTATTTTTGTTAAAAAAGCTGTTTTTTGGGCTTCAAAATGCCCAAAAAAGCGGTTTTCAAGAGAAAAACATCTGAAAAAATCGTTTTGTCATAAAAAAATTGTGTTTTTCCGATTCGCATTTTGAAACACGAAAAAACTAATTTTTTATCATTTTTTCGATTTTTTCGATGAATTTTACCGTTTCGGAATGTAAAGCCAATTCGGGATGTACACCGTTTGCGCGACAAAGCGCGACAGCGTCGAACAGCAGTTTGCCGAGAGACTCCTCATCTGTCGTCTTGACTTCAAGTATATTCTTGTTTTCGGGAACGGTGTTTATACCTGCTTTTTCAGCTTTATGCTGAATTTTTTCGGCATAAGCAAGTGCCGGGAGTATTTCGGGGACATCGTGCATGACGTCCGAAATTGATGCAAGCCCTTTTTCCAGCTTTTTTGTATTCTCCCATTGGTCATTCAACGTCTTCGGGTCTTTTTCCGTCTCATCGCCCGCAAACAGCGCCGGATGACGGCGTATCATCTTGCGCGTAATGCCGTCGGTTATATCCGAAAAATCGAACTCACCCTCGTTCTTGCCGAGTGTAGCATGGAACACTACCTGCAACAGCACATCGCCAAGCTCGTCGTAAAGACGAAAATAATCATTATTATCTATCGTTTCCGCAACCTCATATGCTTCCTCTATAAGATACGGACGCAGGCTCTCATGCGTCTGCACTGAATCCCACGGACACCCGTCCGGCGCGCAGAGACGCGCGACCACCTCGCAGAGGTGACGCATATCATACTTATACACCTTGTCCATCTCACATTTTTTCAGGTATACGGTTGTGGTGTGATTATATTCTCCCTGCATATCGAGCTCGTAAAGCGGAGCTGTTTTTGAAAACTGATTGCCGTCAAAGTCCTCGTGGTACATAATCATTTCGTACTCGTCACCGTATATCTCGCTCAAAACGCACTTAAGGTCGCAGGCTATCATACGAGAATCTATACAAGTCACCATGCAGTCGGTGTGTGTTGACGGAAGTGTGCCGCCAAGCACCTCGACAGCGCTGAAATCCTTGCGTTCCGATGCGATACCCAGAAATGAAGCGGCACAATCTGCAAGCGATATTCCGGGGATGATCACCTTGTTTTCAAGCTTCATGACGCTCGTATCATCAAGAGCGCTTCCGAAAACAACGTAACAGCAATCCCCCGCCGCCTCCAGCTTGCGGGCGATGTTTTCGTTCAAAAGGTCGAAATCATCGGCGCTTTCGTATATATCATCGAAGCTCTCAAACGCTGTTTTTTCTTTTTTCAGCAGATGCGCGATCGGCATTTTTTTCGTGCGCAGGAAAACCTTGTCCGCATTTTTGATTCTTTCGAACGCATCGAGCGTAATATTTTCGGCTCTTCCTGAGCCTGCGCCTATAACGGTTATCATATTATTGCCTTTCCGGACGTATTTTTACTTTAGCCTTTATGAGAAGCTTTTTGAGCTTCTTGCCGCCGGGCATGAGCTCGATATCACTTTCATCGAACACGCTGAATATCGCAAGCCCGATAAAATACACTGTCGCGGCGATGCCGATAACGGCTATAGTCAACAGCTTTGAGAATGTATTTATTTGAGCGAATTGAGCTTTAAGCACAAGCTTGAGCAGTATCACTACCGCCGCCATTATCGCGGACGCGCCGACGGGACGCAGGATATCATCCCTGAAGCTGAGCGAAAAGTGAGTGTATTTCAGCACGAATATCACATCAAGCACCGCGGCTATGGCATAGCATGTAACAGTACCTATCGGCACGCCGATGATATTTATGTCGGCATTCGGAACGAGAATAAGATTCATTATTATTTTGACAACCATACCTATGCCGAGATTGATGACGGGGATCGTCACCTTGCCCACGCCTTGGAGTATTCCCGCGGCAGTCTGTATCACAGCGAGGAACAGCACACCGAACGAAAGTATCATAAGGAATGTGCCGGTCAGTCCGAGCTTCGCGCTTTGTGTAAACAAGCCTTCCTCAAACGTTTCATCCGCGTAGACATAGAGCAGAGAAAGTATCGGCTCCGCCATTGTAAAGAATCCGACCGTACACGGAAGACCGATGACAAGCGAAAGCTTCAGTCCCGTTGCCGAGATGCGCTTGACTTCCTTGTTCGAGCCGTTTGCGAGGGCATCGCTTATGGCAGGTACAAGTGCCATTGACAGTGCGACGGTAAGTACCGTGGGCATATTGATAAGCGTGCCGCAATCGCTTTTCAAAAAGCCGTACAGCTCATCAATATACTTGATGCTGTAGCTGAGGTCTCGCTCGAGTATTGATTTTATCATTACCGAGTCGATCGCGTCGACTAACGGTTTTATCGCTCCGCCTATCGTCATGGGAACAGCTATCTGCAGCAGGCGTTTTACATATGTTGACGGATTTCCCTGTTCCTCGTTTTTTTCGGCAAGTGTGAGAAATGATGCTTTATTTCTCTGATACATTATCCAAATCACGGCAAAAGCCACGGCTTCGGAAATCGTAATGCCGAGCAGAGCGCCCGCCGCGCCCATAACATAGCCGTATTTCTTATAGAAGCCTATTGCGAATATGAAGCCGGCGATAAGCTTGATTATCTGCTCGATTATTTGCGTCAGCGCGGTAGGCGTCATGTTCTGCATGCCCTGATAGTAACCGCGATACGCCGATAAAAGCGAAACAAACAACAACGACGGTGCGATGAACGCTACGGGCTGCCACGATTCTATCCTCAGTATGTCGGATATCACGCCTGAGCCGACGAGCATAAGCACTGTTGTGACTGCGCCTATGACCGCAAGCATCGAAAGTGAAGACAAAAATACCTTGTGCGCATTTTTATAGTTGCCCTTACTGCGTTCCTCGGCAACAAGCTTTGATATTGCGGTCGGAATACCCGATGTTGAGAATATCAGCAGAAACGTATATATCGGATAAACCGACGAATATACGCCCATCGTGTCAGGCCCGACGGCGTTGCGCAGCGGTATTTTGTATACCGCGCCTATTACTTTGCATAATATTCCGGCAACGGCGAGTATAGCCGCACCGTTAAGAAATGATTTTTTCTTGCTTTCCATTTAATGCCACCTCAACAAATCCTATTATATAACTTTTTTGCGGATGTGTAAATAAACTTTTTTAGGATACGGTCAACGCTGTAAAGTCGATCACTCAAGGTCGACAAAACAATAAATACAGTGCATGCGCAAAACGTTGTGCAGACACTGTATTTTTTGCTTTGATCGTGGCATTGCAAAAAAAAAGCGAAGCGGAGTCCCGGTCAGAAGCGCCTTAATATTTCATAACCTTTTTCAAAACTTTTTTGCCTATTTTGTATATGGGACCTTCAAGTGAAGCCTTCACCTTCTTGAGGTTTTCGCGTATCGGTATCTGTTGAGGGCAATGCTGTTCGCATCTGCCGCAGCCAATGCACTTTGAAGCCTCGGTAGTCACCTTACGAAGTCCCGTACACATGATATATTCTTTTTCGGCGGTAAAGTAATTATCGCTGTATTTGCGGTTGTACGCGGCGAACGCGCCGGGAATATCCACACCGCACGGACACGGCATGCAGTAACGGCATCCCGTACACGGTATTTTTATTTTTTCATTTATTGCCCGCACGACGGATCCAAACAGTGCGTCATCCTTTTCAGTAAGCTCGCCGACACATGCTTTTTCGGCATATGCGACATTATCGCGCACCATCTGTTCCGAATTCATTCCCGAAAGTACTACCGCGATGCCATTCTGATTCCACAGCCAACGGAACGCCCATTCGACGGGAGATTTACCTGTCTGCGCAAAAATCTTTTTGGCGTCCTTGGGCAAGCCGCCCGCAAGTCTGCCGCCGCGCAGAGGCTCCATTATTATGACGGGTATCCCGAGCTCACGCGCACGCTCAAGTCCGGTACGACCTGCCTGTGAATGTTCGTCGATATAATTGTACTGTATTTGGCAAAAATCCCACGGATACGCTTCAAGCAGTTTAATGAACATATCCGAATTGCCGTGATACGAAAAGCCGACCTGTCTGATACTGCCCGCACTTCGTTTTTCATCAAGCCATTTTTCAAGTCCGAGTGATTTGAGGCGTTCCCAAGTGTCGACATCGGTGAGCATGTGCATTAAATAGTAATCCACGTGATCGGTACGAAGTCTGCGGAGCTCTTCCTTGAAAAATCCCTCCGCGCTCGTTTCGTCCTTTATGAGATAATGCGGAAGCTTTGTAGCTATGTTGATTTTATCACGCCATCCGTTGCGCTCGAGTATTTCACCGAGTGCCGCCTCAGAGCCGGGATAAATGTACGCGGTATCGAAATAGTTGACACCGTTATCAACCGCGATTTTCAGTTCGCGTTCCGCCTTGTCTATATCAATATGTCCGTGCTTCTGCGTGAAGCGCATGCACCCATAACCGAGTACCGAAAGCTTGTTGCCGTATTTATCATTACGATATTGCATTGATAATCCCCCTTTACGCGTATATTATAGTTTATCGGACGAAGCTCGTCAAGATTTTTGTTGAGCTCATACTTTTTTTGGGGGGATAAGGGGAACGGCGTCCCCCGTTAAATATAAAATCATTATTCCGACAGCACAATTACGCAGTTGTCATCGACACGTGCACACCCCTCACCTGTCTCTGCATCGAGGACACATTTTCCGTCCAGCTCGGCATGCACACTGCCTTTTTTCAGCGCATACAAGGCGGGCGCGTGCTTTGCTCTGATACCGTACGATCCGCCGTTATCTCCCTTTTGATCGTCAGCAACGCTGATTTTCAGCGAATCACATTCAGCCGTCAGTGCAGGACTGTCGGGAAAAATAATCTTCACTTTCAAGGTTTGTCTGTCATTTTCCGGCTTTTTCGTAGACATCGTCGATTCCCCCGCACATCAAAAAATGCTGTTCGGCAATAGTGTCACATTCGCCGCCGAGTATCTTTTCCATGCCATCGAGCGTTTTTTCAATGGGAACATACACGCCGCGCATGCCGGTAAAAGATTCGGCGACGTGGAACGGCTGGCTCATAAAACGCTGTACCTTTCGTGCACGCTTGACCGTTATTTTATCCTCGACGGAAAGCTCATCCATACCGAGAATGGCGATTATATCCTGTAACTCACGGTAACGTCCCAAGATCCGCTGTGTCTCCAACGCGATTTTATAGTGACGTTCTCCGATGATTTCCGGCTGCATCATTTTTGAGCTTGATTCAAGCGGATCTACCGCCGGATAAATACCAAGCTCGACTATTTTTCTCGATAAGACCGTGGTTGAATCAAGATGCGTGAAAGTCGTTGCGGGTGCCGGGTCAGTCAGATCGTCAGCGGGAACATACACAGCCTGCACCGAGGTTATCGCGCCGTTGTGCGTCGAAACGATGCGTTCCTGCAGTTTACCCATTTCCGATGCAAGTGTCGGCTGATAGCCGACCGCCGACGGCATTCTGCCCAAAAGTGCGGATACCTCGCTTCCCGCCTGCGTAAACCTGAAAATATTGTCGATAAACAACAACACGTCCTTATGCTCGCTTTCGCGGAAATACTCCGCCATCGTCAGCCCGACAAGCGGTACTCTGAGACGCGCACCGGCAGTTTCGTTCATCTGTCCGAACACGAGTGCGGTTTTATCGAGCACACCCGAATTCTTCATTTCATGGTAGAGGTCGTTGCCCTCGCGTGAGCGCTCACCTACCCCCGCAAACACCGAATATCCGTTATGCTCCGACGCGATATTGCGGATAAGCTCCATTATAAGCACGGTCTTACCGACACCCGCGCCACCGAAAAGTCCTATTTTACCGCCGCGCATGTACGGTGTCATCAAGTCGATGACCTTGATACCCGTCTCCAATATTTCGTTTGCGGGCGCAAGCTCCGAAAACCTCGGTGCGGCATGGTGGATAGGCCATTTTTCCTGCTCGTTTATCGGCTCACGTCCGTCGATGGGCTCTCCGAGAACATTTACCATTCTGCCGAGTGTCGCGGAACCTACATACACCGATATCGGCGCACCCGTATCGAGTGCGGGAAGTCCGCGCGAAATACCGTCGGTCGATGTCATGGCAATGCACCTTACCTCACCGCCGCCGAGATGCCCCGCCACCTCAAGTGTATAGCTTTTGCCGTCCTTTTCAACAGTGACGGCATGAAAAATATCGGGTATTTTATCCTTGTCAAACAGAATGTCAACAACGGGGCCCGTGATCCGCTGTACCATTCCGATATTTTTTTCAGTCATCGTCTTCTCCTTTGCTTCCGCGCTCGGAAGCCGTTTCTATAACGTCGGCAGTTACATCGCGCTGGCGCTGTCTGTGTATCTCATTTTCGAGCTTTTCGCCGTACTCGCACGATGTATCATAAGCGGAGCGCATCGTTATCAACGTAGATGCCTGCGCACCGAGTGCTGTCTCAAGCACCGCGCCATAGAGCATCGCCCTGAAGCACTTTTGATCCAAAAAAGCGGTCACGGTGTTTTTATCGGGGAACATCAGCATATCCTCCGCATTATCCGCCCTTGATGCCGGATGCAATACCGCGTATTCAACGAACGGTATCTGTGTCATCGTGTTTTTGTACTGTGGGCGGATGAGCTTTACGGTAAAGCTCTTCTTGTCGGCAAGCTCCGATATACAGCCGAACAATTCATCCGTCTCGCTGAATGAAGGCACATCATCAAACACGAATTTCTTTTGTGCAGAAAATCCTTTTTCGCCCAAAACGCGACTCATTTCGTCGCCGCAGACGATGATCTCACCGTCAAATCCCTTACATTCATCGAGTGCAAGCTGTGCGACATCATTGTTGAACGCACCGCAAAAACCACGGTTAGAGCCGAATATGATGACCGCATCCGCCTTAGGCTCGATTTCAACCGATGAAATCATTTTTCTATATTCCGTCGCATATTCGGCATAGTTCTTAAAAATTGATGACAAACGCGCAAACTTTGCCGCCGAAACCGTCTTTAACGCCTTTGAGACCTTACCGACCGTGCGAACACTTTTAAGTTTTTTCTTAAGTCCCGGTACTGCCGACATATCAGAACTCCTCAACAACGCATTTTGCGGCTTCCTCTACCGCATTTTTAAGTGACGCATCCATTTTTTTGCCTGTCATAAGCTCCCGCGTCAGCTCGGGATATTTTTGTTCAAACTCCGAATACAGGAATACTTCAAATTCCTTAAACCGCTCTATCGAAACGCTGTCGGTAAAGCCGTTCGACACGGTGAACATAAGCAGCGCCTGCTTCCAATCCTCTCTTCCCATATAGCACGGTTGTTTCAGCGCTTCCGTAAGATGCTCGCCGTTATTGAGTATCGCTTTTGTTTCATCATCCATATCCGCGCCGAACTGTGTAAATTCGTTAAGCTCGCGGTACTGCGCAAGCTTAGTGCGCAATTCGGCGGAAACCTGCTTTAACAGCTTTGTCTGCGCCGCGCCGCCGACACGTGAAACCGAAAGTCCCACATTGACCGCGGGGCGCTGACCTGCATGAAACAGCTCTCCCTCAAGGAATATCTGACCGTCGGTAATCGATATCACGTTTGTCGGGATATACGACGAAATATCCCCCGCCTGCGTTTCTATCACGGGCAATGCCGTCATTGAGCCGCCGCCGAGCTTTTGGGAAAGCTGCGCCGAGCGTTCAAGCAAACGTGAATGCAGATAGAATATATCGCCCGGATAAGCCTCGCGTCCCGACGGACGCTGAAGCAACAACGAAAGCTCACGGTATGCTACCGCGTGCTTTGAGAGGTCGTCGTAGATAATGAGCACATCGCGCCCCGCATACATATATGCTTCGCCCATCGCGGTCGCGGCAAACGGAGCTATATACTGCATCGCCGCAGAATCCGATGCTGACCCGAGCACGATGATCGTATATTCGCTCGCGCCGTGTGCTTCGAGCTTCTCGCGGAAATCGGCTACCGTTGTTTCCTTAAGTCCTATACCGACATAAATGCAAATAACGTCCTTGCCCTTTTGATTTAGTATCGTATCAAGCACTATCGACGTTTTTCCCGTCTGTCTGTCACCTACGAGCAGCTCACGCTGACCCTTACCGATCGGCACGAGCGCATCTATCGCCTTAATGCCCGTGTGGAGCGGACGGCTGACCGCAGAACGGTCAAGTATGCCGGGTGCGCTGAACTCTATCGGGCGCTTTTCGGTATACGGGATGCGTCCCTTGCCGTCAATGGGATTGCCTATAGCGTCAACGACACGGCCAAGCAGACCGTCGCCTACGGGAACGGACGCTATTCTGCCGACACGGCGCACGCGGGTATAGCTTTCGATATGCTCGTATCTGCCGAAAATAACGCATCCTACCTTGTCCTTTTGGATGTCAAGCACCATGCCGCGCTCACCGCATTCAAACTCGATGACCTCGCCGTACATGATATCGGCAAGTCCGTCCATCCAGCAGATGCCGTCGGACACAGATATAACTCTGCCGAGCTGATATACGGATATCTCGTGACCGTTGGCACCGATACCCTTCTCGACTGAAGCAAGGATGCTTTCAAGCGTGTCATTCTCCGATACGGGTATCTTATCCACCGATTTTGCTATGCGGTAGATCTGTTCCGATACCGTACCGTCATACACGGTATCGCCTATCCTGAGCGCAAAGCCGCCTATAAGCGATTCGTCTTGCTTCACCCAATACGACATTTTGCCGCCGACGGTGTCAAGCAATTCGGACACGGCTTTTTCTACACGCTGAACGAACGCCTCGTGAAGCGGCCGCGCGGATGTAAGCGTAACATACAGCACATCGTGATGCAAAAGATATGACATATCGCCCGGAGTAAGCCGGATCTGCGACAAAATGTCATTTATCAGCGCTTCGTTGTACTTTTTCTCGTTATCCGCATTATCGGACATTTCATATTTGTCTTTTACAGCCGTTTTGAATTTCTCCAAGACGGCACGACGCTCTTTTTTCAGCATAGAGAGCTTCAATTCGCCGCATTCGAAATCGGTATATTCAAGTATTTTTTTGATTTTTGCTTCGCTTTCGGCATCCTCAGTGCTTTCCGTCTCCGCAAGCACCGGAAGCGGCTCCGGGCTGATGTCGGGCACAGGTATTTCGGCTTCGTCAAGCGCTTTTTCGATACGCTGTCTGCGCTCTTTGAACATAGAAATGATCGTTTTGCGTCCGATAAGCAGTATCAAGCCCGCAAGAATACAAAAGTTGATAATATAAAATATGATGTTCATGGCAGTTATCACGCATTAAAGAAGCGTGAAAGAAAAAGCTCTGCCGTATCGCCTATAAGCAAATCGGTCTTTTTCATATCCGCTTCAAAATCGGCTTCGGTCTTTTGCCTGTAGGCTTCCACAAGCGCAAACCGTTCCGCCTTGACCTTCTCTGTTTTTTCTTTTCCCTCAAGACGCAGCTGCTCCGCTCTTTTTTCACGCTCTGCCTGTCTTTCCCTGCTTTGACGCTCACGTTCGGCAATAAGAAGCTCACGCTTTTCCTCTGAAAGCTTTACGGCGTCTTCTCTCGCTTTTGCCGCTTTTTTGATTTTTTCTTCTCTTGCATCCATCATCGCAAGCATCGGTTTGAACAGAATGTATTTGAGTATAAAATACAGTGCCGCGAAGCAAATCATCGTCCATAACACAAGGGATGGCTGAATAGTCATTCTATCACCTTAAATCTTTGCAATAAGCATAAATGCGATAAGCAATCCGTAGATCGTGAGTGCTTCCATCATGGCAAGCGATATGATAAGCGATGAACGGATATCCTTTGCGGCGTCGGGCTGACGCGCGATGCTCTCCATCGCAGCCTTTGCGGTGCGTCCCTGCGCGATCGCCGGGAAAATCGTGCTGACGGCGATTGCAAATGCCGCCGCGATTGCAATAAGTCCTGATTGTGTCATTTTTTATTTCTCCTTTATCTCTTTTATTTGTTTTATTTCAGGCTCTGTTTCAGTCACCTCATCAAGATAGATCGAAACGAGCATTGTGAACACCACAGCCTGCAACGCGCAGAACAGCACCGAAAGTGCCATCATTATAACAGGCGCGCCTATCGGCAGTATTTCGTACAATCTTTCCGTGACCGTCTCCTCGCCGAAGACATTTCCGAAAAGTCTCAATGACAGCGATACGGGTTTGACGATCTCATCGAGCAAAAGCAACGGAAGCATGAAAAACGCGGGTGTGACAAATCGCTTGAAATAGTGTTTGACACCGCATCTTAAGCCCGATATCTGTAAAAACAGGAACGCGAGCACGCCGAGCCCTATCGTGACCGAAAGCGATGAAGTAGGCGCTTTGACGTAATCTGTCAGTCCCACTCCCGGGATAAGTCCCGAATAGTTTGAGAAAATAATAAATACGAACAGTGACGCAAGAAAGCAAAAATATTTGCGAGATTTTTCTTTTCCGAGTGCACCCGCAAAGAAATTATCCAGATATTCGACGCCTGTTTCGACCATATTCTGAAATTTTCCGGGCCGTTCTTTAAGATTGTGCTTTACGACCAAGGCTATCACGGCAATGACGGCTATTATTATAAGCATACACACCGTTTCGCCCGTGATATCCAATATGCCGAAAATCGGAATCAGCACCTTTGATTTTTCACCCATTTTTATCCTCCCGTGTCACATTGGCGGATGTACTTTCATCGACAGCCTGCGTGCTCTCATTTTTTTGTTCCCGTTTTTTATCCGTGAGCTTTATCAGTTTCAGTGTAAAATAAATCATCGGAACGATCATACCGGACGCACCGCCGATAAGCGTATACACAGCACACTCAAGCTTCCTGCCGAGGAAAAACATTCCCGTCAGATACAGCACCATCACGACCGTCCGCACCGACGAAATCAATTGATAGTGCTCCTGTTTACTTAAAAGAACACGTTTTGAAGCGAGGTACAACAGATACGACAAACCTGCTCCGCCCGCGATTGCGACAAAAAAAGCAAATACTTTCATTCTTCGCTCCTCTTAATATTATCCAAAATGCCGAAAATAAATCATCGCCTCTGCAAGCACTGCACACAGACAAAAAATCTCATGCGTTTAACTTCAAAAGCGAAATACATATTTACGGTATCATTATAGTACTTGACTGATAATAAGTAAAATAGTATAATCATATATAATCTATAATAAATGGTTATGAGGTGATGCAATGACCCTGCGACATTTGAACATTTTTTCCGCGGTTTGCGATTACGGTACGATGACCAAGGCGGCAGAAGAGCTTCATATCGCACAGCCTGCCGTCAGTGCCACGATAGCTGAGCTTGAGAAATATTACGGAATACAGCTTTTTGACCGCATCAACCAACGGCTTGTCATTACGGATGCCGGCAAAGAACTGTTGCTTAAGGCAAAAGCGGTACTTTCGGCTTTTTCCGATTTTGAAGCGCTTGCCAACAAGGAATATGAGGATCCTGCTGTACACATCGGCTCAACACTGACGATAGGCACAACGTTCATACCGAAGCTGCTTACGGAAATACATTCACTTTTTCCTTCGATACAACCGCAAGTCAAAATCACCAATGCGCTTGAAATCGAAGAAGGGCTGATGTCGGGCGAAATCGACTTCGGACTTATCGAAGGCGAGGTGTCTTCGCCGAGCCTTACCAAGGTTTTGTTTGCCAAAGACCGACTTGTGGTCATCTGCGGTAAAAGTTATTCGATTCCCGAATCGGTATCTGTCGCCGAGCTTGCACTGCATCCGTTCCTTATCCGCGAAAAAGGAAGTGCCTCCCGTGATTTGCTCGAACACGTTCTTACGGAAAAGCGTGTATCCTGCCACGCCGTTATCGAATCACAATGTAACGAAGCGATCCTCGCGGCTACCCGCGAAAACTTAGGCGTAGCCGCACTGCCGTTCGGGATCGTGGAAGCCTACCTGCAAAACGGATATTTGCGTGAAGTTCACGTCAATGATATTTCCCTCGAACGTCCGCTTTACCTCGTCAAACGCAAAAGCAAGCATTTCAGCAAGGCACAGGAAAGCGCATTCGTGCTGAGCAACAAAATTATTCACGAATGACACTATGCGGTGGCTCCGTCCCCCCCGCACCCCCTCCTTGCCGGGGCTCCGCCCCCCCCGCCACCTCTCCTTCCAGCGACTCCGTCCCCGCA
>JAZRXI010000048.1:0-26386 GCA_045600145.1 Clostridia bacterium
AAAATATACTTTGCTAAATCATATTGATACGGTACTTGAAAATGCTTGAAAAAGAATGGAAAACACTTAAAAACGGCTCGGATATACGCGGTATAGCCGTAGAAAGCGCAAGCGGCGCGGTGAATCTTACCGACGAAAGGATTTATGCCATCGCAGGCGCGTTCGGGCTGTGGCTGAAAGAGAAAACAAGAAAGGACAGCTTAAAGATAGCTGTCGGCAACGATTCGCGCATCTCGGCACAGCGTATAAAGAACGCGGTCATCGGTGCGCTCACGGATTCCGGGGTTACCTGTATCGATTGCGGGCTTATCAGCACCCCGGCGATGTTCATGACGTGCATCGTGCCCGAGCTTGATTGCGACGGTTCTGTGCAGATAACCGCAAGTCATCTGCCGTATGACCGCAACGGACTCAAATTTTTCACCAAGGCGGGCGGCTGTGAGGGTGAAGACATCGAAAAAATACTTGAATACGCACAGAACGGCAAGCGTCTGCCTTCTGCCGCGGGCAAAACGGAAGCATTCGATTTTTTGTCGGAATACTCCGCATTGCTTGTCAACCGCGTGCGCAATTCGGTAAATGCCGAAAACTTCGAAAAACCGCTTGATGGCTTTAAGATCGTTGTCGATGCCGGTAACGGCGCGGGCGGATTCTTTGCCACAAAGGTGCTTGAGCCGCTCGGCGCGGATATTTCGGCAAGCCAATTTCTTGAGCCTGACGGCAATTTCCCGAATCATATCCCGAACCCCGAAAACGCCGAAGCCATGGCTTCGGTGACGGCGGCGGTAAAGAACGCGGGCGCTGACCTCGGTATCATATTCGATACCGACGTTGACCGTGCAGGCGCTGTCGATTCGCGCGGCAACGAGATCAACCGCAACCGCCTTATCGCACTTATTTCGGCGATATTGCTTGAAGAAAAAACTCCCGCTGTGATAGTCACGGATTCCATAACATCAAGCGGGCTGAAAAAGTTCATTGAGAATCACGGCGGCATGCATCACCGCTTCAAGCGCGGATATAAGAACGTTATCAACGAAGCGATACGCTTGAACCGTGAGGGGCAGTACTGTCCGCTTGCCATCGAAACGAGCGGACATGCGGCGTTCAAGGAAAACTACTTCCTTGATGACGGCGCGTATCTTATAACCAAGCTGCTCATCAAGGCGGCACAGCTCAAAAAGTGCGGCAAGAAGCTCGATGATCTTCTGCTCGGACTTGAAGAGCCTGCCGAAAGCATCGAATTCCGCATGAATATCGCGCTTGATGATTTCAAGCCGTACGGCGAAAATATCATCAAATGTATCACGGAGCATGCCGAAAATGCAGACGGTTGGTCGCTCGCACCCGATAATTACGAGGGCGTACGCGTATCGTTTGCCGACGGTAACGGTTGGTTTTCACTGCGCATGTCGCTCCATGAGCCGCTTATGCCGCTCAACATCGAAAGCAATACGGCAGGCGGAACACGCGTCATCGCGCAAAAGCTGTATCCTTTGCTTCATTCGTTCGATAAGTTGGACACGGACGCATTGAAAAAGTACTCAGTATAATCATAAAGTTCGGCTTTATACTAACTGTAAATACAATATTCGGAGCGAAAAAAGTGAAATCAAAACGTATTTTAGCGTTCATTGTCATCATCCTGATGCTTTGCATCAGTGTTAACGCGTACAATGATCTTTCCGACGGTACTGCGCTCGGGATAACCGCAGAGGGCGCGATCCTGATAGACGCGGAAACCGACACCATTCTTTACCGCAAAAACATCAATCAACAGTGCCGGCCCGCGAGTCTGACAAAAATGATGACATTGCTTGTCGCTTATGAAGAAAACGCACAGCATCCGCGCCTAAAAGCCGATGAGCTTGTAACGGTCACGAACGAAATGATAGATGTACCGTCAGGCTCGTCGATAGCAAATCTCAGCACGGGTGATATGCTGTCGCTGAACGATTTGTACTATGCCATGATGCTCCCGAGCGGCAACGATGCCGCACAGGCACTTGCATTCGTAACATCGGGAAGCGAAAAAGCGTTTGTCGAGCTGATGAACCGCAAGGCGGAGGAACTCGGCATGGCAGACACACACTACATGAACGCTCATGGGTTTGACGAAGAAGGACATTATACCACAACGTATGACCTTGCTCTGCTCGCACGCGCGTTATGCGCTAACAAGAGGCTTGTGGAAATTTTCTCAAGCTATAAATATACCGCTACGGTCTATCCGAACGGCGACACAAGTAATCCCAAGGATGTTACATACTATAACACAAATGATATGCTCAATCCGAAATCGGCTTCATACTATGAAGGCTCAATGGGTATCAAAACGGGATATACAAATCTTGCGGGCAACTGTCTTGCGAGCTTTTGCATGAAAAACGGACGCAGTCTGATCGCCGTTGTTACACATTCGGAGCAGAATTGCCGCGATACCGATACAAAGGCGTTATTCAATTACGGCTTGCAGAAATTCGACACATTCGACGTGAACGATGTCTGTGCTTCAAAAACCATTGTTGTTGATGTTGCAAACGCCGCAGGCGATGATGAATCTAACGGTCAGCTCGGCTTGTATCTTCAGGCGGACAAAAACACAAAGATCATGACCTTTACTAAAGATGAAGGCACAAAGATCCGTACATTTAACGAAAGTGCCGTGTCGATACGCTATCCCGAAGTCATGGCACCCGTCCGTGCCGGAGACAATGTCGGAACGGTCGAATTTGTCTACAATAACGAAGTTATCTTTTCGGCACCCGCGCTTGCGTCACGCAATGTCGATGCTGAAATAACAAGCTTTGCGGATCTTGTCTCTCTCGGAATAAAAGGAAAAATACGCATTTCGTTCGGATTTATGACGAGCAAGTGGTTTCTTATTCCCGTTATAACCATTGCGGTACTCGCTTTGTTTGCCTTTGCCGCACTCGCGCTGCGCAAAAGACAGGCATCGCGCGTTCGCTCGCGTCAGAAAAACATCCGCAGACACAGACGAAGCCGTAGTACAAGACCGGGCAACAGAATGTAAAGCTTTCCAAACCATTCGCATCTTGCGGGAGCATCCCGCGGAAAGAGAAAGTCAATGGCAAATTCGCAGTATCAAAAAGAGCAGGATGAGATCATCGCTCACCTTTCGGGCATACCACGTCTGCTTTTACATTCATGTTGCGGTCCGTGCAGCAGCTATTGTATTGAAGCGCTTGCACCCCACTTTGAGGTCACCGTGCTGTGGTACAACCCGAATATTCATCCGCAGGAAGAATATTATAAGCGTCTCGAAAATCAAAAGAAGCTCATTTCAAGCATGGATACGCCCAACAAGGTACATTTGCTGGAGCTTGAATACGATGATGACGCTTATTTTGACCGCGTAAAAGGACTTGAAGCCGAGCCCGAGGGCGGCGAACGCTGTAGAGAATGCTTCATTATGCGTATGGACCGCGCCGCACGCATCACAAAAGAGCAGAGCTTTGATTGGTTCACGACTACGCTTACCGTCTCACCGCACAAAAACGCGCCACTCATAAATGAGATCGGCAGGCAGTGCGCGGAAAAATACGGCGTAAAATTTCTGCCGTCGGATTTTAAGAAAAAAAACGGATATAAACGCTCTATAGAGCTTTCCAAAGAGTATGACCTGTACCGCCAGAATTATTGCGGCTGTATCTTTTCAAAAGAAACAAAATGACCCTCACCCACATCGGTGAAGGTCGTTTTTGTTTTTTCAGCCCTGCTTTTTCTTCTTTGAGAAAAACGCTATCGGTTTATTGAACATTCGTCCCCAATTCCACTTCATGCAAACGAAATAAGCTATCAGTGCCACCGCGATACCGCTGAATACATCAAGGATGAAATGCTGTTTTACGAACAGCGTCGATGCGAAAATAAGTATCGTAATAATGAGCGAATATATCCTGAACCACAACGGTATTTCTTTTCTGCCGCAAACTCCCAGATACGATACGGTGCTGTTTATGCAGTGAAAGCTCGGCAGGAGATTATACGCCATATCGCCGCCGTCAAGCGAGTACCAGAAGCGCATAAGGCTATAAAGGAAGCCCTGCTTCGATTGGTCATACAGTCCCTCAGCAACGCGATCCATGTATGTCGGTGCGAACGTAAGCACAAGCGCACCGAGCAGACATGCTACAAGATATGTTGCCAGATAATTGAGAAAATGGCTGAATTCGCATTTCGATACCGCCATCGGTGCCATCGCCCAATACGCGTAAGCCCAAACGTAAGGAATAATGAATATCGGTATTATCGGAATATTTCCGTCTATCACCTCTATTTTCGGCAAAAACGGCGTAACCCCGACAACATGTGCCAAATCATTGGCGAGCAAATATATCCCGTGTTGTAGCGCAAGCGTTATTATTCCGAGAATAATTCCGTAAAGCTTTACTTTGTTTTTTCCATTGTTCAATTTTGTCACCCCGTCAAATGAAGATTATTTGTCCTATTCTGCGCACGAGGGTATTTTTCCAAAAACCGTACCGCGCGCAATTTTTAAGCTTTTGTATTTTTGTCATATCTGCCATTTGAGCGAACGCTTTTACTGTATCGAGATTTTCACCTAGCTCATTTTCGTAAAGCTCCGCTATCATTTTTGCCTGATCAAACGTATCGGTAAAAATCTTGCCGTTGTTCTTGCTTTTTGCGCGTCCGATAATGTATTTTGCACTAGATGCGTTTTTTGCGCCTATTTCGTTGCCCGAATGCTGACGGTAATACATCAGCGGCTCGTCAACAAAACCGACGTTGCCGCATGCATTCGCAAGTATCGCCAAGAACCAATCGTGCATAACGATATCGCATGCATCCGTCTTTTTCATAGCCAACCTGCGCAGAGCGTCATTTATCATGACCGTACAGCCCGTGACATTGTTCTGTATAAGCGTGTGCGCAAGATCCTGTTCGCGGGAGAGCTGTTGTACGTCGAACAGTGAATCCGCGGTTTTGTTGAGGTTCCCGTCGGTGACACAAAGATCGCCATGAACAAGTGCAGGTCTGCCGTTCTCAATCTCAAGCATTTTTTTAATCGTTTTGCTTACTTTTTCAGGAAACCACACGTCATCGTGGTCGCAGAACATATAGTAATCTGCATCGGGCGCGTTATTTATAAGATACATAAAATTAGCCTGTGCACTGCCAAGCGGCTCATGCTCAAGCACATCGACCCCGTATTTTTTCAGGATATCTCGTGTTGAATCCGAGGAGCCATCGTCACTTACAATAATGACGTTGTCCTTTACTGTTTGCGCTAGCAAACTGTCTATCTGTGCAGCAAGGTATTTTTCGCTGTTATGCGTAGCAAGTAAAATAGCTGTTTTCATATGCCCTCTCTGTTATAAAAAATGATATCACATTCCGTTTCATTTGACAAGCATTTGTGAAAATTCTTTTCACGAAACAAACTTAATACTTTTTTAACAAAATATGTGTACAGATTTGCCGAAATGGTATATAATAAGTGTATATATGATTTTTTTCTACATACTTGACGGAGGCAAACAATGATTTTCGATACACGCGATAATATAAGCTGGTGGCTTCAGATAGTGGCTGTCGCGCTCGCAATAGCGATTCTCGTATGCGGCGGACTGCTTATCGGATGGGAAGTTTATTTCGGACAGATAACGGGTGAAAATTACGACCCGACGCAGGGCGCGGACATAAACAACTCAACTATCAAAGAAGGCGAAGGCGACGGGGGTAGTGAACTCGTAACGCTTGAGCCGATAGAAACAAGCGAGCCCGAGCTTGACCCCAATCTTGAGGGTGAAACGATACATCCCGCGCAGATGAACAGTCTTAAATCCAACATCAAAAGCTGGATGAACACCGGTGAAGCGGTACGCGACAACAACGTTACGAACATTCTCGTCATAGGTATGGAAAACCTTGTCGGAACAGGCACGATGAAAAGTCAGGATCTTTCGGTCAACGGACGCGCCGACGCAATGGTACTTGTTTCGATAAATCATATAACGAAGAAAATAACACTTGCATCGCTGATGCGTGACCAATATTGTTATCTTGTCCACAACAACAAAGGCTCGTTCCAGAAGCTCCATCACGCGCTTTCATACGGCGGCCCGGCGCTTCAGATTCAGATGCTTGAGCGCTATTACAAAATAGTTATCGACAATTATGTGCTTGTAAATTTTGATTCGGTAATGAGCATTATTGACGCTCTCGGCAACATAAAAGTTGATGTCACCAAGGAAGAAGCAAGCTTTTTGAACAATAACTGCGGCTTCAAAATATCCCCCGGCCCGAACGAATTCGACGGTTATCATGCGCTTATATACATGCGTATCCGCAAAGGAAACACGGGCGGCGACGAAGGCCGTGTAAGCCGTCAGCGCAAGGTAATAATCAATATACTCGAAACTGCCAAATCGTACGGCATGGGTACAATGGTATCAATGGTCAATTCCGTTATTCCGTATGTCCGCACAGGACTTACGCCCACCGAGATCCTCGGCTACGCGACAACCGCACTCGCCGACGGTTGGCTCAATTATGAGATACAACAGATAACTCTCCCCGACAGCTCCTGCTCAAAGGGCTTCACGAACTCTGAGGATAACCTTTGGTATTGGAAGGTCGATTTCCCCGTTGCTGCAAGAAAACTTCAACTTGCGCTTTACGGACAAAGTAATATCGAGCTATCATCCGGCAGAAAAAGCTGGCTTTAATTGCAGTGTTGCGGGACTTCCCACCCTCCCACGGCTTTTGAAAAGGCACGTATGGAGTGCAGTGGAATGAAGTCCCATTATCTCGAAACGCAATAAAAATCTTTTTGTCAAACGCTAAAAAGTTTATATGGGCATGTGACGTAGACACCGTGCAAGGGTGCGAGTCCAAGAGCTAAGCCCATATAAACTACTTCTTTTTCTTCTTTATCACGATTCCTGTAATGCAACCGGCAGCGGCAAGTACGGCGATACACGAACCAATGATTATCGGTGCAACAGTGCTACGCTTTTGCGATATTTCCGCGCTTTGTGCGGTCGCTGTCGCGGACGGCGCGGCGATCGAAGTTGGTGTTGAAGTTACAGTACCCCCGATATTCGCGGCAGTAGCAGTCGTATCGGGCGTGTTGTCGAGTATCGTTCCGCGGAACTTGGTTATGGCTTCCTTTGCTGCCTGCAAATGTCCCGTGTTTATCTTCGGTGTGCCGTCGGCGTTGAATATCTGTTTGCCGTCCTTATCTACTTCGATGGTCGGACATATCCAGCCGCCCTCGTCATGCTCGTTCCACGCGTATATAAGCACCGTGTTGGCCATTGTCATAATATCAACACCGGGCTTTTGCATGTATTCAAGAGCGTATTCGAGCGCTTCACGCAGTTCGGTGTCAGTTCCGTACTGAACATAGCTCTGCGCGTTCGATGTTGTCCACTTTACAGGATTTTCATATCTTGGCAGATTGTGCCAGCCAAAGCTTACCAACGGAACGAGCTGTGAGCCGCCCGTACGCCAGCTTTCCCAGCGGTCATGTGAATAATCCGTCAGCTCCTTGAAGCTTTTACCGTCCGAGAGTGACATCGCGTACGAACCGACAGCGTCACCGCAGATCGAAAGGCTGTCCGCGGCACTTCTGTTCATAACTACCGCGTAAGGCGGCTTGACACCTATCTTTTCGGCAAGCTCGCGGTAATACTTGATATCGGCGGCAATAGATGCAAGATTGTCATTGTTGCCGAAATAATACATCAGCGGTCTGCCGTCAAGCACGGTCATATAATAGCTTTGCTTGAGCAATGTTTCCATTTCCTTATGCGCATACGACTGCCCTATCGCGTTTCCGTCCATCATACAGCACATTTTGACCTTGTCGCGGTACTTGCTCTGTGTGTGGAACACCCGTGCCGCTTTCATATCGGAATCATACCAACAGTACGCAAAATAATCTATGCCCGCGCCGATGGCGTACTCCATTTCTTTATCAAAAATCTCCTGCGTATACGGCTGGATTTCTATTTTACCCTCATCCGTAACGCTTGAAAAGAACGGTGCACGGAAGTGGTATTTTGCGGGCGAAAGCGTCTTTTCCACCTGCGAAACGACGCTCTGCGGATCACCGTTGTGCCCGTACCACGCATCCCAGCGGATAGCGCCGACGGATGTTGTTTCGCTCCGTTTTTCATTTGCGACGTTTATCGGCGTAAGTCCCGTGTTTTCGGCTATCGTCTTGCCCGTTTTTTTCATGGAAAACGAATCGACGCAGATATCGGGTGCCGCATCGGTGGACGGATCAAAAAATTGCGGATATATCAGCACTTTTTTGAAGCCTGCGGATACGTTGAAATTTATTTCCTTATCAAAGCTGAAGGTTTGCCATTTGGCGGTCAGATCCTTTTGTTCACTTGTATAGTAGGTGTGATCGCCGCCGTTGTTCTCAATGTTTATGACGACATAGCCGCTCGCCTTGCCCTCGCCCGCAAGACGCGCTTTCATCGTTACCTTATACTTGCCCGGGCCGTTCGTCTTGAGGATATTTGTAATATCCTGTGCATACGTCGCGTATTTTGCCGAACGCTTGCTTATCAAAAGGCCATTTCCTTCATTGCCATACTCGGCGCCCGTCAATCCTGTAGATTTTCCCGCGTACTGCGCCCATCCGTTGAGCGGCTTTTCGTCATCAAAGCCGGGATTTACCAACAGCTCTTCGCTTGCGGCAAATGTGCGAAACGAGGCAAACAGTGAACAAAACATCACCAGTGTTACGATAAGTGAAATAAGTTCTTTCATAATATCAGCTCCAATTTATAATCAAAATTCTTTTTCACATTGTCGTGCGAAGCATACTGCGGTTCAAGCAGCTTACGGCGTTCGAGCGCATCGGGCATAAAATCCGTCAGTGCTTTATAGAACGCTTTGCTGTGGTCGTGATGCAATATGTGTGTAAGCTCGTGTGCGACAACATACTCGACTGCTTCTGTCGGATAAAACATCAGCCGCCACGAATAGCATATCCCGTTTTTGCCCGAACAGCTTCCGAAGCGATGCTCCGCGCCCGTTATTTTGATGCTTGTCGGCTTAACACCCATGCGTTTTGCGTATTTCTGTGTTATGTTGGTGAAAATTATCTCCGCCGCCGCGCGCACGGGCTCTTCGACGCCATCCGGCATCGTCATGAACAAATTGTTCTTGGACACTATTCCGGGACGGTGTTTTTCTATCCAACCCTGCGAACGTTTCACGAAATCCTCGGCTTGCGCGTCGGTATAATGAAGAGGTGCTTTGATAAGTATTTCACCGTCGGGCTGTATCGTCATACTTGCCGTTTTTCTGTCAGAACGTATGATTTTCATTATTGTCTCCTTTGACTTACTGAAGCCGAAAAATGTTTCACGTGAAACATTTCTGCCTTATTCTGCCTTGAACGCTACTCCGCTTCGCGGCGGAAGCAACAGATAATATCCGTTTTCGCGCTCGGAAAACTGCATGCCGCATCCCGAATCACACAGCACATTTGGAGCAGACTTAAAATATGTTATGTCGAGTAGTGTTTCCACGGTCTCGTCGGACGGATTTATGAGCACATACCTCCACTTTCCGTCAAGCACGCGGCGAATACTCAAAAGTGATCCCGCCACATCAATATAGAGCTTCCCGCGTTTGAACACGTCATCATCGTGCATTGCTGTAAGCGTTTTATACCAATCGAAAAGTTCTTTATCCTCGCATCCCCACGGGAAAGTCTTGCGGTTAAAAGGATCCTTGCAGCCGTCAAGCCCCGCTTCATCGCCGTAATATATACACGGCATGCCGGGCAATGCAAACATGATCAACGCCGCAAGCTTGTGTAGTCCTTTAGCGATAATGTATCTTTGTTCATTTGCAGTAAAGCACGCCTGCTCGTCGCGCGAAAGTCTTTCATCAAAGCCGCAGAAGCGCGTCGTTATACGTTCAAGGTCATGTGTCGAAAGAAAATTCATGAGACAGCCGAATGTCTGAGTGGGATAGTTTTCACGCAAAGAAAGCACTCGCCGCGCAAATTCCTCGCCCGTAATATCCATGAGCAAATATTCGACTATCGCGTTGCGTAGCGGGTAATTCATCACCGTGTCAAGCTCATTACCGTACAAAAACTCACGCTGTTTGCCATAGCTGAACTTCGTACTCGCATCCTCCCACACCTCACCGAGAACAAGTGTCTGCGGTTTGGTGCGTTTAACATTTTCGCGTAAAATCCGTATAAATTCATCAGGCAACTCATCCGCAACGTCGAGCCGCCACCCTGAGACACCCGCATTCAGCCAGCGTTTGACTATTGAATCGGGTTTTTTGATAATATAATCAAGATACGACGGTTCAAGCTCGTCCACGCACGGAAGCGACCAAACTCCCCACCACGAATCATATTCGTTCGGATAATTTTTGAAGCTGTACCATTTATAATACGGCGATTCCTGCGTTTGATACGCTCCCATACCGCCATATGCACCCTCGCGGTCAAAATATTTGCTGTTGCTTCCCGTATGCGAAAAGACACCGTCGAGAATCACGCGGATACCGCGCTTTTCGGCTTCGCGGCACAAAGACGCAAGGTCTTCGTTCGTACCAAGCAGCGGATCGACGTTTTCATAATCGCCCGTATCGTAACGGTGATTCGAATACGCCTTGAACACCGGGTTGAGATACAGCACATCAACATGCAGACTTTTGAGATAATCAAGCTTTGCTTCTATCCCCTTGAGATTACCGCCGAAAAAGTCATCTGCAGGATAATACCCGAGCTGCGGGTCGATTTGCCATTCGGGAGAATCGTCCCAGCACGCGTGCATACGTTTGCCCGATGTGTCACCAAAGTGTTCGTCACGGCAGAAGCGGTCAGGGAATATCTGATACATCACCGCACCGATCGCCCACTCCGGCACGGAGAAATCCGCGCTGACCGTTGTTATCTGAAAGCTTTGGTCGAGCAAAAGACGTTCGGATATTTCGCCTCTGCCGCCGAGCCCGTCCGAAGAATTGCAGACATACAGCGGTTTATATGATGTATTCACCATGAACTGATACCACGATAAACCAATTGTTTCACGTGAAACATTTATTGTGTATTCGTCAAAAAAATCGCCGTAGGGCGTGTGCGAAAAATACCCGCCCTTTGTCATGTTCAGCAACTTTTCCTCATTATTTTCCCAAATACGCACCGTTACGCCGTATGCGTCGAGCGCACGGCTGACAAGCACACGAAGCACAAGAGAGCATCCGCATGGTATCGCTCCCTGCGGATGCCTGAAAAATTCATCGTGCGAATCAAATATCACACCTTGGAAAGCTTCCATATGTCTCTATTATACTCCTCTATACTGCGATCGCTTGAGAAGAAATGCGAACGTGCGGTATTTATAAGTGCTTTTTTGCTCCACTCCATTTTATTGTTGTAAAGCACTTCCATTGCTTCGTATGCCTGAATGTATGACGCAAAATCCGCAAGACACAGATACGGGTCTGCATTACCGCCGTCACCGTCAAGCAGATAATTTTTTATGCTTGCGACATCGGGTGAAAGCGTTCCGTCAGCAAAGGAATCTATCACGCGGCGAAGCATTGCATTCTGGTTGTAATAGTCAATAGGTCTGTACGCGCCTGGAATTGAGAGATTTTCCGCTTCATCAGCATGAAGTCCGAATATATAGATATTGTCATCACCGAGGATATCGTGCATTTCAACATTTGCGCCGTCAAGCGTACCTATAGTGAGAGCGCCATTCATCATGAATTTCATGTTGCCCGTTCCACTCGCTTCCTTGCCCGCCATGGATATCTGCTCTGAAATATCAGCCGCAGGCATCAGAAGCTGTGCATTGGAAACACAATAGTTCTCGATAAATATGACTTTAAGTGTTTTGGAAACCTCGGGGTCGTTGTTGACAAGGTCGGCAACGGAGTTTATCAGCGTTATTATCTGCTTTGCGCGGACATACCCGGGCGAAGCCTTCGCACCGAACACGAATGTTGCGGGCGTATGCTTTACATGATTCTCCTTGATATCGAAATAGAGATACATTATTTTCATAACGTCAAGCATCTGACGCTTATATTCGTGCAACCTCTTTACCTGTATATCAAAAATCGAATCGGGATCAACATCTATACCATTGTGCTTTTTGATATACGCGGCAAGACGTTCTTTATTCTTGCGCTTGATGATCATGAACTCATCTAGGAACTTTTTGTCTTCGGTCTTGCTCTCGAGTGCGCCTATAAGCGAAAGCTCTGTAGACCATTTATCTGTTTTAAGTGTCTTTGTGATAAGCTCGCTCAAAAGCGGATTCGCCTGAAGTAGCCATCTGCGCGGTGTTACGCCGTTTGTGACATTGGTGAGCTGGTCCGGCGCGAGCGGCCGGAAATCCCTGAAAAGGTTATTGCGTAAAATCTCGGTATGGAGTCCCGAAACACCGTTGACCTTATGACAGCACGAAAGACAGAGATTCGCCATATTCACCTGTCCGTAGGCTATCGGACGCATGCTTGCTACCTTTGCTCCGTCATTAGGGTAGAACCAATTTGCCTTTTCCGCAAAGCGGCGATCGATTTCACAAATTATCTGGAAAATACGCGGCAACAGATTCTCCATTAAATATGTAGGCCATTTTTCAAGTGCCTCCCACATGATCGTATGGTTCGTATAAGAGAACACTTTTGTGCAAATATCCCACGCTTCATCCCACCCGAGACCCTCAACATCGACGAGTAAACGCATCAGCTCAGCTATGCCAATAGCGGGATGCGTATCGTTTATCTGCACAGCTACATAGTCGGGAAGCTCACGAACATCAAGACCCATTGATTTATGTCTTGAAATCATATATTGCAGTGTTGCGGATGTGAAGAAATATTGTTGTTTAAGTCTTAAGCTTTTGCCGTTATTGTGGGAATCGTTGGGGTAAAGCACACGCGAGATGGTTTCAGCCATTTCGCGTTCCTGGCTTGCTCTTATATAATCACCCTGGCCAAACGATGCCATATCAAAGTACATCGGCGAACGTGCCGACCATATTCTCAAGGTATTTACTATGCCGTTCTTTCCGCCGCATATCGGGATATCCGACGGTACGGCAAGCACCTTATTTGCATTTTCCGTTCTGTGGTGCATATTGCCGTATTCATCGAAATATTCCACAACATTGCCGTAGAAGCTTATTTCATACTGCTCCTCATTGTGCTGTATCTCCCACGCACATCCGTTTTCGAGCCAATTATCCGGCATTTCTATCTGCATACCGTCAACTATTTTCTGCTTGAACAGTCCGTAATCATAGCGGATGCCGCAGCCTATCGCGGGAAGCGACAGCGACGAAAGCGAATCAAGGAAGCACGCGGCAAGTCTGCCGAGACCGCCGTTGCCGAGACCTGCGTCCTGCTCGACCTCCTCAAGCTCCTCAAGACTGACGTTTATCTCCTTGAGAGCCTTGCTGAAATTATCGTATTCGCCGAGCGCGATAAGATTTGCGCCTAAAAATTTGCCCATGAGAAACTCAAGTGAAAGATAGTAAACCACCTTGCTCTTGTTTTCGGTTATGCGGCGGTTGGTGTCTATCCACTGCTCCATGATGCGATCACGCGCAAGCATTGATACCGCTTTGTACATTTGCAGTTTCGAAGCGTTTTCCACACTTACACCGAAATTGCCCTTCAGTTTTCTTGTGATTCCTTCGATTATTTGATTTGTGTTCATATATCCTCCTTAATTCGTATTATATGCAGGTAGTTAGTGTATTGTTTTTTCATGTAGTGCGTGTAACACTTTAGCTTTTATTATGCTTTGTTGTGGGCGACGCCATTGACATACCGCTTACTTACTATTATGAAACATTTTACCATGCTTTTACAAAGGTGTGCGTGGTCTATGAGCGAAGTCCCTCATACACCTCTGCGTACTTATCCGCGCTCTCACTCCACGAGAAATCAGCAGACATCGCCCGCTTGCGAATAACATTCCACTTATTTTTGTTTGAGTACAAATCAATGGCACGCTTGAGCGTATCAGCCATGTCGTGTGCGTTGTAATTATCAAAACGGAAGCCCCAACCGCCGTTTTCGATATCAACAACAGTATCCTTCAAACCGCCCGTTGCGCGAACGACCGGCACGGTGCCGTACTTCATCGCAATGAGTTGCGCAAGCCCGCACGGCTCGAACCTCGACGGCATCAAAAGTATATCCGCGCCCGCGTATATCCGCTGTGCAAGCGTGCCATCATAACACAGTCTTACAGCCGTCCTGCCCGGATACACCTGCACCATCGACGCAAAAAATTCCTCATATCCGCGCTCACCCGTTCCAAGCACCACAAGCTGCATATTCGTCGAAAACATCAGTTCATGTATCATGCACTTAATAAGGTCTATTCCCTTTTGGTCGTACAGCCGTGATACGATTGCCACTATCGGAGCGTGTGCATCCCGCGCCAACTCAAGCTCTGCTTGAAGTGACGCCTTGCAACGCGATTTATTCCTTGTGTTTTCAACTGAATAATTATATTGGATGCGTATATCGGTTTTGGGGTCATATTCATTTCCGATGCCGTTCAGTATTCCCGTAAAATCATCCGTGCGCGTATTGAGTACGCCGTCCATACGCTCACCGAAATACGGTGTCAGCACCTCCTCGCGGTACGTGGGGCTGACGGTCGTAATTTTATCGGCAAAAATAAGTCCTGCTTTCAGGAAGCTCACGCCGCCGTAAAACTCCAGAAACTCACTCGTAAAGAGCGAATCGGGAATATCGAGCAGATCCTTTAATAGTTGAAACCCGTATATTCCCTGATATTTGAGGTTATGTACCGTGAACACCGTGCGGATATTTTTTTTCACATATCTCGTTTTGAGAAGCAGCGGTATAAGTCCGGTCTGCCAATCATTACAGTGGATGATATCGGGATACCCCTCCATCAACGGCAGTAATTCGATTACAGCAAGCGCAAAAAACGCATATTTTTCGGCCTCACCCTCATTATAGCCGTATACGCTCTCTCCCCCGAAATAATATTCATTATCGACAAACCAAAACGTAACACCTTCATGCACGCACTTAAAAAGTCCCGCGTACTGATTGCGCCAGCCCATTTTGATATAAGTGCTTCCGCAAAATTCAAGGTCTCCCGATACCGCTCTGTGCTTTGGGACGATCACTGCTGCTTCAATGCCTTTATCTTTCAATGCGACGGGCAAAGAGCCGATTACATCGGCAAGTCCTCCAACCTTGACGAACGGCGACGCCTCTGATGATGCGAACAAAACCTTCATGTAATTCCTCCTACGCATCATATGTAAAATCATACATTATTATTTTAACACATTTAAAGAAATTAGTAAAGCCGAAAAAAATGTTTACTTTTTGAGCGATTGTATGCTATAATAACATTAAGAAATCTTTTGCTTCAGGGGAATATTTATGAGAAAAACAAAGATAGTCTGCACCATCGGTCCGGCGTGCAGTGATGAAGAAACGCTGACGAAAATGTGTCTTGCGGGAATGAATGTCGCAAGGTTGAACTTTTCACACGGCACACACGCGGATCATAAAGAAAAAATAGAGTTGCTCAAGAAGGTACGTGAAAAGCTGAATCTGCCGATAGCAATTATGCTTGACACCAAGGGACCCGAATACAGAATAAAGACCTTCAAAAATGACAAAGTAACGCTTAATCATGGTGACAAATTTACATTTACGACCGATGAAGTCGTGGGCGATGAAACACACGTTTCGGTCAATTACAAGGGGCTTATAAACGACCTTTCTGTCGGCGATAAGATACTGCTCAACAACGGGCTTATGACATTCGTTGTCGATGAGCTTTCTGGCACGAACGCCATTTGTACCGTCCTTGACGGCGGCGTGCTTTCCAATCGCAAGAGCATGAGCTTTCCGAACAAGGTTTTGAAGCAGATATATTTAAGCGAGCAGGACAAGGACGACATTCGCTTCGGCATCGAAAACGACGTCGATTTCATTGCCTGCTCATTCGTTTCGTGCAAACAGGATCTACTTGATGTAAAACAGTTTCTTACTGAAAACGGTGCAAAGGGAATCGAACTTATCGCCAAGATCGAAAACCGTTCGGGCGTTGACAACATTGAAGATATCTGCTCTGAATGCGACGGCATCATGATAGGCAGAGGCGATATGGGCGTTGAGATACCGTTTGAGGAATTGCCGGCGATACAAAAACATCTTATCACAAAATGCCGCATGCTCGGCAAGCGCGTGATAACCGCAACCGAAATGCTCGAAAGCATGATACACAATCCGCGTCCGACGCGAGCCGAAATTTCCGATGTCGCGAATGCGGTATACGACGGCACAAGCGCGATAATGCTCTCCGGCGAAACGGCAGCCGGCAAATATCCCGTGCTTACCGTCGAAACCATGTCTAAAATCGCAAAGCAAACCGAACAATGTATCAATTATGATAAACTCTTTCTGTCCTCGGAATTCACCATACGCAATATGGTCGATGCGATATCGCACGCGACTTGCGGTATGTCGATAGATATTCAAGCAAAGGTCATCGCGGTATGCTCGCTTTCCGGCTCTACAGTACGCATGGTCAGCCGTTTCCGCTCCCCCGTTGACATTCTCGGACTTACAATAGACGAAAAAACATGGCGCAAGCTTGCGCTTTCGTGGGGCGTTATGCCCGTTATGTGTGAAGAATACGATTCTACCGATGTGCTGTTTTATACCGCCAAGCGTCTTGCCAAAAAGCATTTTTCGCTTGAAAAGGGCGACCGCATCGTTATTACGGGCGGCATTACCAACGGCATTTCGGGCAACACAAATCTTATTAAAGTAGAGACAGTATAATTTCTTCACAGCAATTGAGCTCCGTTCCCCTGCCCCCCTTTTTCGCAGGACGCTGACTCACAAAAAGAGAAAACAATTTTCAAAGGAGAATCAATATGCTTACAGAACAGCAACTTATTCAGGCGCGTGAGAATCTTGAAGAGCTTACGCGCAAAAAGCTTGAGGGTAAACTTGAGCTTGCGGAATGCGACCACATCAGCATCGTAAAGACTGCCGACGGGTATAAGGTCGGTGCGCCGGATTATGCACAGCTTTCGCGTGCGCTGCTTTCGATAATGAAATCGCAGGCGGGCGAAGAGCTTAAAAGCGAGCAGACGGCGTTCTTTGACGATTGCGGCGTCATGCTTGATTGCTCGCGCAACGCCGTTTCAACAGTCGAAACCGTTAAAAAACTCATTCGTTTTATTTCGGCTTGCGGCATGAACATGCTGATGCTTTACACCGAGGACACCTATGAAATACCCGAAGAACCGATGTTCGGCTATATGCGCGGACGTTATTCGACAGAGGAGCTTAAGGAAATAGATGCTTATGCGCAAAAATACGGCATCGAGCTTATCCCGTGCATACAGACGCTCGGACATCTTCGCACATTTTTGAACTACAATCATTTCGACATACGTGATAACGCTGACACACTGCTTTGTGACGAGGAAAAGACATATGAGTTTATCGAAAATTCTATCAAAGCGGTACGCAATGCGTTTTCCTCAAAGCGCATCCACATCGGCATGGACGAGGCATACAGCATCGGGCGCGGCAAATACCTTGACAAATTCGGCTACCGTAACGGCTTCGATATACTTAACGACCATCTTCAGCGTGTGACCGGAATATGTAAAAAATACGGCTTTGAGCCGATGATGTGGAGTGATATGTTCTTCAAGCTCGGCTCAAAGAATCACGAATATTATGATACCGAAGCGCACATCAGTCCCGAAATAGCCGCTATGATACCCGATTGTGCAATGGTTTATTGGGATTACTACCACGATGACAAGAATTTTTACAGCACTATGATAAAGAATCACAAGGACATGAACAAGCCTGTATATTTCGCCGGTGGTTTTTCATGCTGGTACGGCGCTCTGCCGCGCTACATATCTGCATACGATTCAAGCGTTTCGGCTCTTGAAGCGTGCGTAGAGCAGGGCATAAAAACGGTATTTGCCACCATGTGGGGCGATGACGGCAACGATTGCAATTTAGGCTACGACCTCCCATATATTACTATTTACGGTGAATACATGTACCGGGGCGCGTCAACGACCAAGAATGATATTGATTCTACTGTACGTCTACTGTGCGGCTACGGCTTGGACAAGGCAAAAGCGTTGGGCAGTCTTGACATGGCACGTTTTGAGAATGATCCGCTGTGGTTCACCGCAAAGCGTCTGCTGTTCAGCGATCCGTTCTACGCGCTCGGATTGTCTCTTGATTTTCTTCCGACGGTAATAAAGGTTTACGAGGAGTGCCGCGATATAATAAACAAAGACGGTAAATCAGGCCGTGCCGATGTCGATAAGCTGTTCGAGTATGCGGAGCTTGTATATTACGCCGCCGAAACAAAAGCTCACCTTATGCTTGACATTCGCGCGGCATACGACACAAAGAATATCGAAAAGTTGCGTGAAATAGCGGATATCGACATCAATGTTATCATAGGTATTTATGCCGACCTTGCTCGCAATCACCGCAATATGTGGAACGCCACATACAAACCGTTCGGGTACGAGATCCACGCGCATCGCTACGGCGGCGAGATAATGCGCTTTATGGATATCGCCGAAACGATCAACGATTTCTGTGACGGAAAGCTTTCGACCATTGCCGAGCTTGACGTTCCGCTTCAAAATACCGACTTCCGCTATGGCGTTCATGAAGTAGAAAGCGCAGGAGTACTGTAATAATGCACATTTTTCTTATAAGACACGGTGAATCCGTTGCAAACATCGGCGAAAATTATGTTCGTAGGTTGCCCGACCACCTTGTTTCCCTCACTGAAAAGGGTAAGCGTCAGGCGTTCGAGCAGGGACAATGGCTCGCACAATACATAAAGGACAATAATATTGATATTTCCAATGCGCGCATTTGGCGCAGTCCGTATCTTCGGACACGCCAGACCTGCGAGGAATTTAATAAATCACTCGGCATAACCGATATACGTGAAGATATCACGCTTACCGAACAGCAATTCGGACTGTTTGATTCCATTCCGGAAGAAGAATGGGGCGACAAATGCGCTATGGAATATGATGAATTTTTACGTCAGGTACAGAATCAGGGCAAATTCTATGCGCGTCTGCCAATGGGCGAAAGCCCCTACGATGTCGCCATACGCATACATCAGTTCATGGGCACGATTTACCGCGATTACAAAAAAACCGGTATTGATACGCTCTTTGTATTCACGCATGGCACTACACTCAGAACTTTTCTCATGCGCTGGTTCCACTATTCGCCGGAATGGTATCAAAATGAGCACAACCCCAAAAACTGCTGGATCCGCGAGATAATCGACGATGTAGATAAGGGCTATATAAATATTAAGTAGTGCGCTGTCCTTTTCGCGCAGTGTAAAATAGTTACAGTGCCTTATGCAAAATATAGTACAGGCACTGCATTTTTATTATTTACTTTATTCGACTCGTGGTATGATACAAATTCCGAAATGCACCCTGTTGATATCATGTTGACAACACCGTTATCAAAACAGTGCTTGAATGCTGAATTTTTTTGAGTTATCCACACTATCAACAATGCCGAAAATCAGTTATCAACATTCAGTTGGATTTTTGACACACGCATGAAAAATACAGTGCCTGAGCTATACTTTAGCATAAGGCACTGTATTGTTTTTTCTTTGTGTGAAGCGCAGTAAAGGTCTGGGCGCGCTTTTACAAAAGCGAAGATGCAGGGGGATAATGTCCCCTTGTCGCTTTTTTTCAAATAAACAGGCTGGTTTTGGGGCGGAACTCCAAAAGAGGCATCACGAGGACAAAGCCCCCACATAAAACAGTACTCTATCCCTCAAACATTTTTATCGCGTTGTCAATACGCTTGAGCGTTTCGTCTTTACCTATTATGTCGGCAAGCTCTACAGCACCGCCGGGCGTGCTTTCAAGTCCGCAGAGTGCCACACGCGCAGGCCACATTATCATACCGTTTTTCTTGCCGGTTTTTTGTGCAAGAGTAATAAGTGTATCATGTATTGTTGTTTCGTTCCAATCGGATATTTGAGCATATTCGGCGCGCACCTGCTTAAGACTTTCGAGTGCGCCTGCATTATCGAGCTTGAATTTCTTGTGGCAGTACATTTCGGTCGAATGTTCGGCGACATCGGGAAGAAAATCAAGTTTTTCGGGGATTTCTGACAGAATTTCTATGCGCGATTGTATCAGCCTTGCAAGTTTTTCCGGGTCGTACGTATTAAGACGTTCATTTTTTTCTATCCACGGCTTTGCAAGCGCGAAAAATTTTTCAAAACTCATTGCCTTTATATATTCGCCGTTCATCCATTTGAGCTTCGGCACATCGAAAATCGAGGGTGATTTACTTATTCCAGTCAAATCGAATGCTTCAATAAGCTCCTCACGGGTGTATATTTCTTTGTTTGATCCGTCGTTCCAGCCAAGCAATGCTATATAATTCACTACTGCTTCGGCAAGATATCCGTTTTCGATCATATCCTCAAACGACATATCACCGTTACGCTTGGAAAATTTGTGTGTTGCATCACGCATAATAAGCGGCAAATGCACATACACGGGTGGCTCCCATCCGAATGCCTCATACAAAAGATTATATTTCGGCGTACTTGAAAGATACTCGCTGCCGCGCAGGACATGAGTTATACCCATAAGATGGTCGTCTACGACATTAGCAAAATTATATGTCGGCAGACCGTCGCTCTTTAGTAAAATCATATCATCAAGGTCGCCACAATCAACAGAGATGTGCCCAAATATTACATCGTCAAACGATACCTCGCCCGAAAGCGGAGTGTTCTGACGGATAACGTAGCTTTCGCCGGCATCAAGCTTTTCTTGTATTTCTTCTTTTGAAAGGTTCAGGCATGTTTTCGGATATTTATATACTTCTCCTTTTTTCTCTGCCGCCTTGCGGTCGGCTTCAAGCTGTTCATCCGAACAGAAGCAATAGTATGCCGCACCCTTTTCGATAAGCTCAAGCGCATACTTTTTGTAAATGTCCCTGCGCTCCGACTGATAATACGGGCCGCAATCGCCCTCTTTGCCGGGACCTTCGTCATAATCAAGCCCTGTCTGCTTAAGTGTACGAAATATCAGCTCTGTTGCCGATTCCTGAAAACGTACCTGATCGGTGTCCTCAATGCGCACGACGAAATCACCGTGCTCCTTACGGGCAAACAGATAACCGTAAAGTGCTGTTCTTAAATTGCCGATGTGCATATTGCCTGTCGGACTTGGTGCGTAACGTGTTCTTACTTTCATAATTTTTTCCTTTCTGTTGGTTTTCGCTCTCGCAGGAATACTTTTTTTAACCTATGCGGAAAACATTTTTCCCCTGTATCCATGCGCGTTTTTTCAAAAACGCGCCAAATTTTTTTATTGCATTTAGCCGCAGTATAAATACCAAAATAAATATTAAAAAATAAAGTCTTTTCATCCGCTTTTCTTAAGAAAATCTTACGGAGTCAATAGAGCGAGCCCCTTATTTATTATAGTCCGCTGCCACCCTCAAGAAAATCAAGTTCTTCGGCTGATAGAGTTATCCGCGCACCCGGCTCGCTTTCGATAAGCTGAGAAACGCTTGAGAATCCACCTATTGCGGCGCAGTTTAGATCCTTTGATAATACATACGATATCAAAAGTGCGGGGATCGGCACGCCTTTTTCTTCCGAAAGCTGTTTTATTCTTTCGGCACGGCGGAAGTTTTCCGGCAGATGCAGATATGATATCTTACCCGATTGCTTCAACTCAATTCCCGAATACTGCTTGGAAAAAAATCCCTTTGCCTGCACCGAGTATGCTATTATCGGCATTTGTGTTTCCTTATACCACTCATATTCGACATTATTCATTACAATGTGTGTTATATCGCCTGTCTGTGCGGGTGTCGTGTGTGCGTATGAAAAGTTTATCTGACTGACCGAAAACGGTTTCAAGCCGTTTTCTGCGGCGTACTTATTAGCCTCTGCTATCCTGCCGCACGTCCAGTTCGACGCGCCTATCTCACGTACCTTGCCCTCGCGCACGAATTTATTCATCGTTTCAAGCATTTCCGCGGCGGGAACAAAAACATCGTCACGGTGCAGAAAATATATATCCAAAAAATCGGTTTTAAGGGCTTTTAAGGAACTTTCAAGATCTTTGCGCATTTCTTTTTCAGAAAGTCGAGTCTTATACATTTCAAGACGTGAAAGAGGAAATCCTCCTTTACTGATAAGTATAATATCTTTACGGCTGTGTCTTGACAGATATTCTCCCAAAAACTCCTCACATATACCGCCCTTGTATGAACGTGCCACATCGAGTGTATTATAGCCCATTTCAAGATATTTGTCTATTATCGAAAAACATTCCGCCTTGCATGTATCATCGCCGAGTCTGCCCGCGCCGAGCACGAAATTATTTATATTTAAATTTCCGACATTTATTTTTTCCATACTTTACCCTTTTGCACCTCAAAAAAGGTTACATCCATATTATTGAAATATTTTATTGGCTGTGCAACGGTTATTATTGTCTGAATACCTTTTATTTTTTCAAGCAACATCTGCTGACGTTTAGGGTCGAGCTCCGAAAGTACATCATCGAGCAATAATACGGGATATTCGCCCAAATCCTCGCGCATCATTTCAAGCTCGGTGAGTTTTAATGAAAGTGTGGCAGTGCGCTGTTGTCCCTGTGAGCCGAAATATCTCAAATCGGTTTCTCCGAGCTTAATAATTATATCGTCGCGGTGCGGACCTACCGAAGTAAAATATCTTTTTTTGTCGATTTCTCTGTTTTTTTCAAGCAATTCGAGCATTTTTTGTTCGATATCTGCACTGTCACCGGTACAGTTTTTATAATCACAATAAAGCTTTTCCTTGCCCGATGAAAGATATTCATGATGCTTTTCCGCAAGAGGTGTCAACCGACGACAAAATTCTCTGCGTGCTTTTATTATCGGTTCTGCACGTTTGGCAAGCAGGACATCCCATACACCTATATCTGAATCCTTGCCACCCTCTTTAAGTAAAACATTCCGTTGTTCGAGCACTTTATTATACTCATTCAGTGCATAGAAATAACTTTTACTTACTTGTGAAAGCTCAATATCCATAAAGCGTCTGCGTTTTTCGGGACCCTCTTTTACAAGATCAAGATCCTCGGGTGAAAAAATTACTCCGCTTATTTGACCGAGCAATTCGCTTATTTTACTTATTGCAAGTCCATTTATCAGAATACGCTTTTTTTGTCCCTTTGCCATTACCATATCAACAGTATGTCTACCGTCACGCTGCATATTTTCAGCACGCACACGCATCCAGCGTCGGTCAAATAAAATCATATCCTGTTCGCGGTTTGTCCGATGGCTTTTTCCTGTACAAAGCAAATATATTGCTTCAACTATATTTGTTTTTCCCTGTCCGTTATCACCGTATAAAATGCTTATTCCTTCCGGAAAATTCAGCTCCAGATTTTCGTATGTCCGAAAATTCCAGAGCTGTAATTTATTAAGATACATATTACAGTCTTACCGGTAAAATCAAATAAAGATATTCATTACCATCAACGGGAGTTACAACTGTCGGGCTCGCGGGAGTAGTAAAAGAAAATGTAATAAATTCATCATCTATATTTTTAAGACAATCAACAAAATATTTGGGATTGAATCCTATTTCTATTTTTGCCGCCTCTCCTGAAAAATTTACTTCCTCATAGGCGTTTCCGGTATCGGAGCGAGATGTTATTATCAGCTTATTATCTTCAAACTTGAATACTATATAGCTGTTGCGTGTATTTTCGCGTACTATAAGCCATGCGCGGTCAATCGACTCAAGCATATCTATTCTGTTCAGTGTTATCCTGCTTGTAAGTTCTCGCGGTATAATTGGCTTATAATTTATATAATCTCCTTCTATAAGACGTGTCATTATCTTTGTTTCTTCTATTTCAAACATGCAGTAAGTACGCTGAATATAAATTCTTGCAAGCGCGTCGGTATCTGAAACGATTTTCGTTATTTCCGAAAGAGCGCGTGCGGGAATAATAGCTTTTACGGGCTGATCTGTTTCTTCTATCTTTGAATTTTTAAGTGCTAAACGGAAGCCGTCAAGCGCAACTACGCGCATATTGTCACCCTCTTTTTCAAAAAGACATCCCGTCAAAATTGGTCTTGATTCATCTGCCGCAGTTGCAAAAATTGTTTGATTTATAAGCGTTCTGAGTTCATTCTGCGGAACGGTGAAAAAATTATCACGATCTATTACCGGTAATTCAGGATATTCGTCCGGATCAAGTGAAGAAATGTTCATTTTAGCAAAACCGCCTGTTATTTCTATTCCTTCACGAAAACCACCTGAAATATTTACCGTACCCTCGGGCATCCTGCGTATTACCTCTGCAAAAAATTTTCCGTTTATTACGGATTCACCTTCCTCATGCACTGTTGCAGCTATCTTAGTCTGTATCGTCATTGAATTATCTGTTGCGGTAAGAATAATTTCGTTGCCCTTCGCATTAAATAAAATACCTTCGCATACGGGATTGACACTTTTGGCGGGAAGTGCCTTTGATGCAATACTTATGCCGTTTAACAGTGTCGTTTTGTCACATGAAATGATCATTTCATATACCTCTCTTTATTATTGTAGATGATGATATTTATTAATTGAATAATAATATATAGTATATATCTGTTGATAATGTGGATAACTCCGAAAATTTGCATAAATAAGAGTTATTTTGATATATGTATATGTTGATGAACAGTGGATAATCTGTTGTTACGATGTGGATATCTTCATCATATATAATACATACTTATTATATTATACACATTTTTGATTGCACTTGCAATAGTTTTTTTATAGCACAAGTACTTTATTGTGTTCATTATTTTGAAAAAAGCGGCACGGGTGAAAGGGATAAAGTAAACCTGTCGAAGTATAATTTCAAGAAAGGAGAAAAAATATGTATCTCAGCGAAATTTCAAACGGAAAAATGGTAAAAATAGTCGATATAGATGATAGATGCAGTATAAAAAGACGTTTGCTCGATATGGGATTTGTAAAAAATACGAGAATAACCGTACTTCATTCAGCACCGTTCGGCGGTCCGATAGAAGTATTTTTGCGCGGCTATAAAATTGTTTTAAGAAAAAAAGACGCGGCATTGATAAATACGGAATCGGTTGATATTAACAAATAATATTAATTGCAAAAAGAATGTATATATGATAAAATCAAACGAGAAATATGTACATAAGAGGTGAATGAAATGTTATCAGAAAAACAGATTATTTTTGGTATTGAGTTTTACGGAATGGAAGGAAAACGTGATGATATTTTGAAATGTACTGAAGAAATAAACAGTTCTGAGTGTCTTACACGGATAGAAGAAACAGTTCGGATGTTGTATTACGGAGAACATTCTTTGTTGGAAAAACTCTACTGTGCAAACAAAACGGAGAAAATGTTCGGTCAGGACGCACCCTCACTGACACCCTTGATCGTATTTATGCTTGGCGGTAAAATACATAATGAAAATATGATGCGTTTTCATTTTGATATGAAGCAGATACAAAAACAGAAAATAGCCATCAATGAATATATACGAATAGTTCAAAATACAGGTAATACTACCGCATTGGCATGGTCTGCAAATTTTGTAAGGGGACTTCTTATAGAAGTCGGCGCATTGCAATTTCAACCGGTTTTCGCCGATAACGGCACGTCACGGGTATATATACATATTCCCGGTGTCAGTTTAAAAAAAGAAGATGTGCTTCGTTCAGTGGAAGAAAGCCGTGAATTGATGCGGCGATATTACGGCATGGACCGGGCAGACTATTGGTGTGATTCATGGCTTCTGTCCCCAGAAATCCATGCTCTGTTAAATGAAAACTCGAATATTTATAAATTTTATTCGTTATTCGATGTTGTGCCAGGCGCAGACTGTAAAGCGGATATTATGTGGAATCTTTTTCATCTGGTTGATTCCGATACTCCGCTGCCGGAAAACACATCTCTGCAACGCAGTGTAAAAAAAGCTTTGGAGGAAGGACAACATTTTTTCAGCGGTAACGGACACTGGAAAGGCTGAGCAATTCTTTATTGATTACATGATATGATTTATATCGTAATATATGTTAATGTTTCGTGAACAAATTAAAATAATATTTGCAAACTGAATACAAATATGATAAAATCGAGTAAGAACAATTTTGTGGAGGTAATTTATGAAAAAAGTGCTTTCTTTGCTTTTATGTATCGCGCTGGCGTGCGGCATATTGGCATCATTCGGCGCGATAACAGTCGGTGCCGAAAACGATTACAGTGCTGAGCTGTGGTCAC
>JAZRXI010000049.1:0-8071 GCA_045600145.1 Clostridia bacterium
GGAATTAACTTTGTGGTTCAAAACATTTCAAATCATTGTCTTGTTTTGACCTCTCGTTCTTCTCATCACTATGTAGTTTTCAAGGAGCTTCTTGCTGCTTGCGGCTCCCTGCCGCGACGTCAGCTTGTTTATAATACCAAACCTCTGAATTTTTGTCAACCGTTTTTTTCATTTTTTTCAAAACTTTTTTCGGTCGCATTTCCGAAGATTTTTCGGCATTCTTTTTATGTTCGGTTCTGCTTTCGCTTCCCCTCCCTCAAGAGTGCTTTGCAATTATATTACCTTTTTCATTTTTTGGCAAGCGGTTTTTAAAGAATAAATTATGAACTTTATTTTAACGTGTTTTTCTTATGTTAAGTCACAGTTTTACATTTTTTCTCTGTCGCTGTTTTCCGGGCGTTGCGGTATATTTCCGTCTCCCGGAGGCATCATCCCCGGCATCTGCGGTGCTTCGCCGTCGGGCATTTCCGGTGGCTGTTTTTCTCCGAATCCGTCACCATTGAAGCCGCGCTGACCGAATCCGCCGCCCATATTGCCGAATCCGTCACCACCGGATGAATAATTATCAGTGGTCATTTCTATCGAAATAACCGTATTACCTCCGCTCACCGATGAATTTTCCGCATATCCGTTTTCATCGGTATCGGCTACAGTACCGCCGCACACCATTGTATACTTATTTCCTTTTTTGATGCCGCCCGAAGTTACCGCAACGGATTGATAAGCTTTCGGTGGCGTGAACGAAACTATAACATTTCCGTTCTCATCACATAGTGCAAAAGAGCTTCCCGCCTGTTGCGATGCTATATTTGTGAATATGCCGCCCTGATTTTCAACGCTTGTAAAGCCCTCCGCCATGCCGGATGCACCGAGTGCCGCCACAGTTCCGCCCGTGACATTACATTCCGTCTCATAATCAAGAGCGCCGTTGCCGCTGTCGGTAGGTCCGCTTATCAGCGTAACTCCGCCCGTAAAATTCAATGTGCCGTTTGAATCAATGCCGTCGCCGTTCGCGTTTATAAAGATATAACCGCCCGAAACGGTTATATCTGCGCCTTCCGCGGCAACACCCGTTTGCGGTCTGCCAAATGCTTGTGCGCTACCTTCACCTGTCGCATTGATCCCATCATCGGATGCGATGATCGACGTTCTGCCTCCGGAGATATTCACGCTTTTCCCTTCGATCCCCTCGTTGCTTTCTGTTATGTTTACCGTGCCGCCGGAAATGGCGACATCGTTTTCGGCATGTATGCCGTCATCACCCGCACTGATTTCAAAGCTTCCTCCTGCAATTGCGACACTTCCTCTTGAGGTCAAAGCATCGTCCGCGACATTCAAATCAAATGTGCCGTTTTCAATTTTTACTGTCGTTTCAGCCTGAATACCGTCATTTGAAGCTTTTATATCAAAAGAACCGTTTTGAATGAAAACGAATCCGTACGATGTATCATCGGTATTATCAGAGCGTATGCCATCCGTCCCTGCTTCTATTTTGAATGTTCCGTCGGCGATCCTGACTCCTTCCTTTCCGGCTATGCCGACGTTCTCCGCCTTTACATTAAAATTCCCATGTGCAAGTGACAATCCGTCCTTTGAAACGATGCCGTGCTTATAATTGCCGTTCACATTGAGAGTGCCACTTCCGTTAAAGGCGATATCGGCATGACTGAACACCACAGCATCGGCGGTATCATCAGAAAAAACATAGCTTTTACCATCGGACAGCGTGTTGACGGTATCATTATCGAGCGTTACAAAAACCTTATCGGCTTTTTTTACATAAAGTGCAGGTCCGCTGTTATTTGTTAGTGATATATTTTTAAGCACTATCTGCAATTTATCGGCGTTTGTTGCTTCGACGGATATCATCGCGTTTTCATTGCTTCCCGAAAAGATGAACGTTCCCTGCCCTGTCAGACGTATCTTATTTCCGCTTATCGACGCGTTGCTTCCCGAAACCGATAACGTCGCAACATCTATATATGTCGCGTTCGCAGTCGAGTATTCATCCAACAGCTCTCTTTCGGTAAATGCGTACATTGATGTGTCAGTAATCGTTCCGTTTTCGTTAGTTCGGGCATCGCTGCTCTTATTTTTCTTGTTTAAGGCTATCCCGCACGCCACAAGTGCCGAAATGCAGAAAACAGTGCATGCGATAAGAATGACTTTCTTTTTCAAAGTTCCTCGCGTCCTCCCTGCGACGCTTCCATTACGGAAATTTCAAGATTTCCGTTACGTACACGCAATTCGTCAATAAATGCCTTGATTTGCTTTTTATCCTTGAGTTCGGCTCTGTACTTAAGCTTAAACAGACTTCCCATATTTGTCGTTTTAACGGAGACAAGCACATTTGAATCTGTATACTTTTCAAAGATGTCGTCGAACGCACCGTTAAAATTCAGCGATTCGGGAACCGTTATATGAATCTCCGCCGTTCTGTCCTCCTTGAGCGGCACCGCTCCGATGACTATCATCAGCACAGAAATTATGACCGTCAGCAAGAGCGCTATCGCCACATATCCGCCCGCGCAGGAAAGTCCTGCTGTCATTACAAGGAAAATCGACACAATATCCTTCGCTTTGCCCGGAGCCGAGCGGAAACGTATCAGCGAAAAGGCGCCCATTACGGCGACACCCGTACCGATATTCCCGTTTACCATTATTATGACGGTCTCGACAATTGCCGGCAAAAGTATCAGTGAAACAATGAAGCTTTTGGTTGCATTGTTCTTATAGCTTGCCGCCGCTGCCGCTATCGCGCCGCACACAAGTGCGACAACAGTACAAATTACGTAGCTTGTAAGTGTGAATCCGTTTTGCGTTATTGAAGTAAAAAGCTCAGGCATAGATATATTCTCCTCCGGTATCGTTTGAATTTTTATCGCGGTACGCCGCCGCGTATTTTGAAAAAGATGTGTGATATATTTCAAGTTCATCAAGCGCATGCGACAGCCACAGTGGCATCGTCCGTTCGGTCTTGAACTCCATAAGTACCTCGCCCGCATCAAGCAACCGTTTGCCGGTACCGATATCCTTAAACTCAAGCCGGGTATCGCGATAGCGCAAATCGGAATCAAACGTAATGCGCAAGTCGGGCATGTCCTTTACATTATATGCAAGCCTATCATATGCAATGAACATCTTCGGGACGGGCATATTATAGAATTTCATCGCGTAATCAAGCTCACGGATGATTTGCGAATCCCTTATGAATACTCCCGTATTCATATATGTATATATTTCGCTCAGCTTCATTTTCTCGCGTCGTTTGTATACGACGTCATTGTACTTTTTCTTTATTTCGAAAAAGACATCGTCGTTATCCCCCGCCTCGTGATATGAGCGTATGCGCAATTTCTCTTTATACGTTTTTGCATCGATCGAGTTGCGTATCAGTAAATCATCGGGTGTGTCAAGATACAAACTGCACACCGTTCCTCTGCCGTACTCAGCCGGTACAAGATACGGACTTATCTTTTCAGCCAGCTTTTCATATTGCGAATCCGTCATCCGATACTTTTTTTCGATCCGTTGAAAAACATTGTCCACTTTGATACCCCGTTATACTGTTTACAAATTTCGTCAATAGAATTATAACACAAAATCTCTTTACTTTTTAACTTTTTTAAGATAAAATAAGGAAAAAGGAGTGAATTTTTATGCAAACAGCAGATTATACAGTGAAAATCAACGGGTTGACCGTTGAAACCGATACCGCAAGAGTATCAGCAATGCCATTCAACCGCCGTTGGCCCGGACATCAGCGTCCGCTCGATCAGACAGAACTCGTTGATTTTGTGTCGTTTACATATACGGAAAAGCTCGAATTCGAAATCACGCCGCAGCGACCGTTCAAAAGCGTTGATATACGTCCCGCGTCGCTCGGTATCGCACCCGAGATCAAAGACGGAAAAATTTATTTCACGCTTGATAAGCCCGCTTACTTCACCGTCGAAGCGTTCGGACGTAATCACGCGCTTCACATTTTTGCGGATGAGCCAAAAGAATATGAGCTGTCCGGCAATGTCATAAGATACGGCAAGGGGGTTCATGAAGTCGGAGTTATCGAGCTTAAAAGCAACACTACGCTCTACCTTGAGGACGGTGCCGTCGTATACGGCTCAATAGTCGCAAATGATGCTGAAAATATCCGCATAGTCGGTCACGGCATTTTGGATAACAGCCATACAAAAGAGCGTATCTTATTTCCCGTCGAGGACAGCGAAAACACAAAGGCGATACTCAACGCCAAACGCACCGACGCAACCGTCTTCAAGTTCTGCAATAATATCGAAATAGACGGAATCATGATACGAGATTCATTGGTATATAATATACGTCCCATCGCATGCCGCAACATAAAAATAAGCAACGTCAAGCTTTTGGGAAATTGGCGTTATAATTCGGACGGTATCGACATGCACAACTGTGAAAATGTCGATATCTCGCATTGCTTTATACGTACATATGACGATTGCATCTGCGTCAAGGGTTGGGATTTTCTGATGGACGCAAACGACATGTATCACAACGGTGACTATTTCGGCAAATTCGACAACATTCGCGTTTCGGACTGCGTGCTGTGGAACGATTGGGGCAGAGCACTAGAAATAGGTGCCGAGACTTATGCCGATGAAATATGCAACGTCACGTTTGAAAACTGCGATGTCATTCATGCCACACACAACATACTTGACTGCCAAAACGTCGATTGCGCGGATATTCACGATATAACATACCGCAATATAAATATAGAATACGATGATTCATACCGCACTCCCGTTTTACAGACCTCCGATACGCACAAATATCCCGAAAATGATGACGGAAGCTATTATCCGGTTTTCTTTGAATCCGTCGTATACTATCATCCCGAGTACTCATCGTCCGGACTTCGTCGCGGCAAGAATCGCGAAATAACGGTCGAAAACATAAACGTTTCCGGAGCATTCCCGCTCAAGGTATCGTTAAAAGGCTTTGACAGTGAGCATAAAAGCTCGGATATAGTTTTCAGGAACATTACTCAAAACGGTAAAAGGGCAATACTTGATATCACTCAGAACGAATACTGCGAAAACATTAAGGAAGAAAACTGAAAAAGTATTGGCGATGGATGTTGATGTTACCGAAGATCCCATATTCAAAAAGTTAATACTCTTTGCCGTGAACCGGTATATTCTGACCTCCCGACGGATTTGATGTCGCGCCGTTGAACGTATTATACGGATTGTAAACGGTGACCTTCCATTCCGTAGTACCTTCCGGCAAGCCTGAAAGACCGCCTCCGCTCGCATCAATAGCGTAATAAGAAGCTGCACTTGACATATTCAGTGTTACTTTTCTGACAAACGGATCCTCCTCCGCCGCAACAGTAACCGTGCTTAGTGCTGAGAAACAGGCTATCACTAATGATAGCAAAAGAACGAGAGATACTGCCTTTTTCATTTTTTATTTCCTTTCTTTTTTAAGAGTCGATATCGGCTCTGATTCGCATAAAATACTCACATAGCGGAAAAGATATATTCGATTAAGTATATCTTTAGTTAAGTATATATATAAGCGAATTGTCAAGCAAATATATATTTAATAAAATATATTGCTAAGGAATTTTATTTGAAGTGGAAAACTTGATACGGATATGTTTGGATGCTACACTTGAAAAGCTGAAAGTCAGCAGATATGAACTTCGGTTTTCTGCGCTCATACACGCCTTTGCACACCGGCAGCATGTCTATGAGCTTTTCAGAAACGGCTGATAAACAAAAACACAGACTTATCGCCTGTGTTTTATTATTTTCTTTTCCGCATCACGGGTCGGCGATAAGCCTTTTGGCGGCATAGTACAAAGCCCAATCCTGGTCGTTTGACCAAGTATCATATCTTCTGCCGTAGCCGACACCGACAGGAATATTTTTATTACTGTGTGCCGGATCATTCGAATACACCGTTATTTTATGCGGATAAAGATAGCTGCTCGGTGCAAATCCGTTAGCTTGGAAACCCGTAAGGTTATTCAAAAGAATATCTTTTTTTACGGTCTCGTACGTTTTTTTATCATCTGCGAGTGCAATATAATGATACATTTCCCCCGCAAGGCAGTTCCACTGATGCGGAAACAGATCTCCGTATTGCATATAACTGCCGAACCAATATCCGTCCCAGTGCCTCAAGCCCATGCCGTGCATATGGACATCCGGCTGAAATGCGAAAAAGCTCTCGGCAAAGCTTTGTGCCGCAGGAAGAGCGTCGATGTACTTTTTCTCACCCGTCAAAATATAAGCCTGTGCAAAATAGATCGCAACGGTTGCCGCGCTTTCCGGTGCGCAAGCGCCCTCGCCCGATGGCGTCATCATATTGCGGTTCAGTATCGCATCCGCGTGTGCCGTAAAATAGCCTTTCATTTCTTCTGCCAACGAGGTCTCGCCGATACATTCGAGCGTTTTTACAAGCTCTGTCATCGGCATACATTGCGAATCCTGTTCAATGCCGTTCTGTTCGTAATATCGGCGAACGATTTTTGTTGCGACGATCAGGTCATTTTTTCTGCCCCATAAGGCATAAAGATCGAGATAGAAGCAAGCAAACCACGGATAGTTATAAATGCGGATGCATCTGTTATCACGCATCTCGCTTTCGAATACTTCACCCGTATTTGTATCCACAAGCTCACGTTCCAAAAAAGATATATACTTTCGCAACGACGCTTCAAGCTCATCGTCATGACAGATGCGCAAGGCCTGAATCACCGTAAGTCCCATTGCGATGCGCTCCCTTGACGCATTGTGGTCATGAAAAAAGTGGCTGTAGTACAGACTGTCGTCATTGGATTCGTATATCAAATATGCTCCGTCAAGGTGACTGCCCTCAGAAAAATACTGCTGTTTGCATCTGATAAATCTTGCGCGTGCAAGAAGCAGCTCTTTCATATCCGGAAGAGCGTTCACGCGTATCCATGTATGCTTTCCGTTTATTCGCACATGGCATGTATATTCACGGTATTCTTTCGGTTCAAGCCTCCATACGATTTCGCTTCCGCTAATTGAAAACGGCAGCTTTTCGTCATCGCAGCATATCTCCGCAGATACGATCTTACCTGAATACCTCGCCGTCATTGTGATCGGCTCGCCGCCGACGGATGTATACGGTATTGCGTCAAGCTCTATGTGTCCCTCGAACGATGAAAAATATTCTCGCGGCTCACGCTCATCAAAGCGAAACGAAAAAGCCGTCGTGATGCTTTTCCCGGGTAATATTCCTCGCGGCTTGGGATTCAGAACAAGATCTCCCCTGTAATTCAAGCCTATTTCCGCAAGATCGGCGTTTCTGCTGATGTCATATCCGCACACATCGCCTTCGGTCATATACACATAAAGGTACGGTGCATTCCCGCTGAAACGTTTTGCCTGTATCCATGTGATCCCGTTGCCGCACCAAAGGTGCGCATTGACGAGCTTTGTAAACCATGGCTCTCCGACACGGATCACATTTTCAAAAGGCATATGTATCCCAAAAACGCCTTCGCGGAAGAAAAAGTCTATACGGTCATCGTTTATCACGGTATATTTTTCCGTATATTCCCCATCACAGAGCGTCTTTTCAACTATCGCATGAACAGGAAGCTCAGAACTTTCAGAGCTGTATGTGATCCGAACGGTATTTCCGTCACGCACAACAGAATCGGTCATATCAATACCTTCGATATGACCGAAATCAGAGTCTTCACGCACCCAGTTATTTCCGTCATTTCCGTAAATACCGACGGTGTAGCCTGTGCTTTCATCTATTTTAATATACAGTTTTTCGTTTTTCAGTTCTATCATATTTTTTTGTCTTTGTTATCCAAATAACTCAATACCGAATAGTGTAGCGATGTTACCGCCATACCGAGAAGCACGCTTGCCAATATATCCGTGATCCAATGTATTCCCGAAAACGTCCGTGTGACGACGACCAACGACGCAAGTATCAGGCAAAGCGTTCTGAGTATCCTGCTCAGCCGCTTATCATTTATATAATACGGTATTTGCAGGAACGCACCCGTTACAAACGTAAATGACATCAATGTATGCGA
>JAZRXI010000050.1:0-2764 GCA_045600145.1 Clostridia bacterium
CTGTTCAACATCGGTTACTCCGCTCGGAACGCACATTATTATTCGCGGACGGAACAGACCGCGTTTGGGCAGAGCTTTTTTCATAAAAAGCTCAAGCATCGCCTGCGTGATATCACAATCGGAAATAACGCCGTCGCGCAGCGGACGTATGACAGAAATCGTTTCGGGCGCCCTGCCGAGCATGCGCTGCGCTTCAAAGCCGACACCTTGAACGTTGCCTGTTTCATTGTCGACGGCAACGACGCTCGGCTCGCGCAGAACGATCCCTTTTCCTTTTACATAAATAAGTACGGTGGATGTGCCAAGATCAATGGCGATATCCTGTCTTCTGAATAACATAAATGACCTCGGATAAATATATGATTTCAGTATAGTATAGCATATTTTTTCGCTATATTCAAGCACTTATGAGATATTTTATTGCGCATGAAGCGTAAATATGATAAAAAACACAGAAAACATGCGTTTTTGTGCAAAAGCTCTTGACGAAAATGCAGTTTTTGTTTTATATTTGTATCATAGACGGATAATTGGAGTGAATGACCGTGTTTAAGGACTTGAATGAGCTTCTTGCCGCATATAAGGAACGCGATCCCGCGGCACGGAGCAAGCTGAGTGTGCTTTTGCTTTATCCCGGCGTGCATGCGGTGATAAATCATCGGATAGCACACTGGTTTTATAAGCATAAAAGATTTTATATAGCGCGTGCGATATCACAGCGTTCGCGCAGGCGTACCGGTATAGAGATACATCCCGGCGCGCAGATCGGCAAACGGCTCGTTATCGACCACGGTATGGGCATCGTGATAGGCGAGACCGCGATAATAGGTGACGACTGCCTTTTGTATCAGGGAGTGACGCTCGGCGGCTCGGGTAAGGAAAAGGGCAAACGACATCCTACGCTCGGCAACAACGTGCTTGTCGGCTGCGGCGCAAAGGTACTCGGCTCGTTCAAGGTCGGCGATTATTCGCGCATAGCCGCAAACGCCGTTGTGCTGAATGAAATACCCGACCACGCGACAGCTGTCGGCGCTCCGGCAAAGGTGGTGCGCGTCGCGGGTGAAAAGGTCGAAATGCTCGACCACACGCATATACCCGATCCTATCGCACAGGCTCTCAAAAAGCTTAATGACCGCATAGATGAATTAGGAATGTACGAATGAGCATATATTGATATTTATGATACGGCATAAGGTTATACTTGGGTTATGTCCCGTATGAGCGGCTTATCACCGTCAATGATATCGAATTCATAGCACATGTAATCGTAGTTGTTTTCGTCAAGCTTATACCTTAGCGCAATGCTTGTTTCGCTGTTGCAGGCGATATATCTCACCGGATCCGTTCGGTCGAACACGCCCAAAAATTCTTCCACCTCATCAAAACGCATATCGAGCGCCGGCGAAAGAAAGCTCATGGCGATATCGGCAAGCTTAAGTCTGACGGCTTGGCAGAAGCAACGAAGCATATCACGGCGTGTCGCAAGCTCGGCGTGTTCGACCTTGCTTGAAAGCACATTTCCCGAAGAAACCGAAATGCGCTCGGTTATCTCAAAATAATCCATATCGCCGGGGGAAAACGAAACCGACAGCACATCGCCGGAGACGTCGCATGCGGAAATACGCGCTTGCGGAAAGACGGTATTCATGCTTCTGTCTATAACGCACGACCCGGAATCAAGCTCAAGCAATGCAAGGCTTCCGACCAAACGGAAGTCTTTTATTTTTTTGGGGAAAAACGAATGCTCTCCGCGCGCGCTTTCACAGACGAAATATCCTCCGCACATACCTGCAAAGCCGTCGTTCCATTTCTGCTCGCCGATAAGCAACGGCGGACATGCCTCGGGAAGCGTTTCAAGCTCAAGCTCAAGCTCGTATATATCGTCGCTCCAGCGGCATAGCTGACCGTTGCACGGAGCGAGGCGTTCACCGTTTTCGATGATACAGCATGCGGGGATATAGCCTTTTTCTGACGGCATTGCCGAAATAACGGTATCCGCAGTGCCTGTCGGCAGTGTAAGCGTCTGCCCGCTTTTTATTATTCCCGCAAACTGACCGTTTACCGATATCATCGCGTCGGCGTTGCATTTTATGTTTATCGTGGGCATGGTGACCTCCTTGATAAAATCTATGATGATATTTGAGAAGTATACCCGGAAACAAATACAAACTTCAGGAAAATCCGGGAAAAATTTTCTTAAAAAGTTATTTCAGGAAAATTTTTGCAAAAAACCCTTGACTTTTTGCGGGGGGGTAAAAAAGAGTATGTACTTTTATATGTAGCTTTCATGGGGTACACGGCGATTTTCAGTTTTCAGTTTTCGGTTTTCAGTTTTCAGAAAATTACTAAACTGTAAACCGCAAAAAAACAAATTCAAGCCCCATAAGGGCAAAGAAGGAGGATTTTTTTATGAAGAAAAAACAACTCGGCATCATACTGGCGGTAGTTATGCTTGCTTGTGTGATGCTACTCGGCACGGTGTCGGTTTCTGCCGCACAAATCGATTTGAAGCAGCAGCTTGCAACCGGAACCTGTGCCGGCGGCGGCAAAGGCGGGCTTATGGCTCGTCAGGGCAAAATCATTGACAGTAAAGTCAGTGACACCATCGGCAGAACCATTATCCCGATTACCAAAGAACAGCTCGACAGTATCGACAACAACATTATTGTTGTTGCTACCGACGGTAAACAGGAATTTGAGGTATCACTCGACTGTGCTTACACTTGGTTCTACAATGTGGAAGACGGCGTTCCCGTAATGTATA
>JAZRXI010000051.1:0-3850 GCA_045600145.1 Clostridia bacterium
CCCGCAAAATTCAATGCCATACTTAATTCGGGGCAGCATCTTAATCCCTCTCAGATCGCCACGGCGATCGGCGGCAATGCTTCCGATTATATCAATACATGGACAGGCGGCGCGCAGATATCGCTCAGCGAGACATGGAACAGTTATACCGTGCGTATAACGATACCGCAGATATATTTGGACACACTTAAAGCACTCTTCGATGCAGGAAAAGAAGATGCTTACAAGCTTTTCCTCCGTTTCGACGGTTCAACAACAGGTAATGCATACAACCTTGATGATCTCTCCACGGATTACTATGTTGACAATGTAGCCATCGAAAAAGAGGTAGTAACGCCGACGCCTACTCCGACAGCTACGCCCACTTCATCGCCCGACGTTCCCGTTACGACATCTCCTACGGGCATATCGTACACTTTCGGAAGCAATGCAGAGGGGCTGTGGATGATAACAGGCACTGGGCTTTTCTCCGAGGAAGATATAGTTGCCGGAAATCTCGTTGTAAAATATCTTATTTTCAACGAGAGCGATGAGGATATCCAGTTCACGATGAGGGTGCAAACGAATACGGGTTCCGCATGGGAAGGTCCTTCCACCAGCACATCGACATTCGTGCTTTCCGAAATGTATCAGTGGGTAACACTCACGATACCGCTCAATGCAGATAATACGATCACTGTCAGCGGAAAGAATTATACTCTTTCAAAGTTCTTCCTGAGACTTGATTTCTCCGGCACGACTCCCGCAGGTACAAACTTTGTAATAGCATGTGACCCCAACGAAGTGAACGCATTAAAATCAATAAGTGCAAAGAGTTCGCTTTCAAAGGTCGAAACCTATGATGCAAAATACAATCACACGGTTTATCCCATGGAGGACGAAGAGCCTGAAATCACTACCGACCTCAGAATAAACAGAGTATTCAACAACGATATGGTGCTTCAGCGCGATCAGCAGATACGCATTTGGGGCACGAGCAGCAAGGTCGGCGCGACGGTAACCGTAAACTTCAAAAACAAGAACACTTCTACAACCGTAAAGAGCGACGGAACATGGGAAATGCTTCTTCCCGCCGAAAGTGCGGATAAAAACGAGAACACTCTTACCGCTTCATGCGACGGCGAAGAGTATGTGCTTACGGGTATCCTTATAGGTGATGTATATCTGCTCGGCGGTCAGTCGAATGCCGAAAAACAGCTTTCTGCCTGCGGAAGCCAATACAGTACCGCTTACAAGAAGAGCATCATCGCATCCGGCGATGGCATGATCCGCTACTTCCAACAATCGCGCAGTGATACCACCAACGACTTCAATAAGGCACGCATGGATTCGCCTCAGACAGATCCCATTTCTCTCAAGAAATGGAAGAAAGAGAATCTTGCAAGTGCAAGCGAATTCTCGGCAATGGGCTTCTTCTTCGCGCATAAGATGTACGACGAGACTGATGTTCCGATGGGTATCATTATGGTAGCTTCATCGGGCTCACCGCTCAGCCAGCTCATGAGCAAGGAAGCCTCCGACGCTACGGGCTACAAAAAGTTTGAGAATAACATTCCCGTTTCCGGTATGTACAATTCACTCATGCATCCGTTCATCAGAATGTCGATAAAGGGTATGATATTCTATCAGGGAGAAAGCGAAATGGGTCTTGCCGTTTCAGATTACGGCAAATACAACGTATATCTTAAGGCTTATGTTGACGATCTCCGTGCCAAGAACGGAACGAATTTCCCGTTCTATTATGTGCAGATGTCATCGCATGCCGGCGAAGGAATGACATCTTGGCCGAATCAGGCACCTCAGCGTGCCGTGCAGTTCGACGGTGTCAAGATGATTGACAACTGCGGCATGATAGTTTCCATGGATATGGGGTATCTCGTAGGTCAGACTGATTGGGCACATCCCGACAGGAAACAGCCCGTCGGAGAACGTCTTGCGGCGCTTGCACTTTGCCGCGATTACGGCATCGGCAATGAAGAATACGTTACCTCGCCATTCCCGGTATTGGCATACAGAAGTGAAAACGGAATAGTTATCCGCTTTGAGCATGTTGCCGGCGGTCTGTGCAAGGCAGGTACATACTCGACACTTACGGGCTTCAAAGCAATAACATCATCCGGCTATGTCAATGTCGAAGCCGAGATCGTAGGCAAGAACGAAGTGCTTCTTAAGACAAATTCCGTTGCAGGTGTGACGGGTGTCGGATACGGACTTGAAAATATAGCGTTCACCGAATATGATGATCCCAAGTATATCGCCAACCTCGGCAACGAAGCAGGGCTTCCCGCACCGACCTTCAAGCTTACGACCATACTTAACGAAAAGCCGGCTGAACCCGAACCGACCGTAAACGAAAAAGCCGGTGATATCGACGGTGACGGAAGCATAACGCAGCTTGACAGAATGATACTTGCCCGTTGCATCGCCGGATGGGACGGCTATGAAACCCTTGATATCGAAGCCGCCGACATAAACGGTGACGGTAAGATCACAGCAAAGGACAGAATGATACTCTCACGTTTCCTTGACGGCTGGGAAGGTTATGATGTATACTTCCCCTCGACGGAGCCACAGCAACCCGTCGATCCCGGTCAGAGCGGTGACGATCCCATTATTCTTCCGATAATAAAATTCTGATCGTCCCCTATCTCACATAAAACACAAAAATCTCCCGACATTTCAAAATGCCGGGAGATTTATTATTCAGCAATATTTCATAAGCACTTTTATGCACTGATTCCAAAAAAGTTCAGCTGTCTATTCCGTATACGATACAAGATTGTGTTTTCTGATTTCTACGGTACAATCGTAATTGCCGTGTATCTCAAAGCCTATGTTCACGCCGCGTATGTACATATCCTTGCGCTCTACCTTGCGTCCGAAAATGTTTTCGTCATTTATGCGCTGAATGGCTTTGTCGATGTACGGTGTCATATCGACGCGGATATCACGCCATTCGTTCAGCTTGATATCCTTTGAATTTCCCTTGAAGGCATTTTCGATGCCACAGAAGGTATCGGCAGTGGAAAGCGTATATATCATTGCTCTGCCCTCAACGTCAAGCGCCCAATACTTTTCCATAGGTTCGCGGTTATCGAACGGGCATATGCCGAAATATACGAATCCGCTCTCGTCCTTCATTGTAAGATAAAAGTACGCAAGGAACTGACAGGCGTTGATACCCTCGGGGTTCGTTGTATCCTTGAAATCGGTCATGCGCAGGGAAAGCTCCCAAACGAATTTTTTTGCGTCAGCCGAATAGAACGGTTTTTCTTCTTCGGAGTACTCGTCAAACTTTTCGACCATGCACTGCTCAAGCAGCAGATGCGGCCACAGCACGCGCTTATCAAGGTGCCCTTTGCCTTCATACTCATTGCGCGCATTAAGGCGCAATGAAATTATCTTCTTTTTGGGGTCGTATTTCATTTCCTTTGCGCAATTTGCAAGCGTATAAGGGTCTGTTTCATAACGCTCTTTTACTATGCAATGGCGCGAATGCCACTGTTCAAAAAACCATATCGGCTTGTCCTTTGAGCATGGGAACTGAAATATCCCCTTCGGTACGTCGGCGCCGCCTTTTCCGTGACGGCGAGCGATCAAGGTAAAACCGTTTTCAAAATACTCATCCCTAAAAAGCCGAAGCTCTCTCATAACTGACCGTTCTCCTTTAATTCAGCGATATAGCGTTTCAAAGCGTCGTGCCAATCGGGCAGAAGTGCAAAGCCGTTTTCGGTGAGCTTCGCTTTGCTCATTCTTGAATTGAACGGACGCTTTGCTTTTGAGGGATATTGATCGCTCGTTATTGCATTTATCTTCACGCTTAAGCCTGCTTCGACCATTATTTCCGAAG